>JAUVXG010000037.1 GCA_030603685.1 Pleomorphomonas sp. | reverse complement strand
CGCCAATCCGAGATTCAAGCAGATTTACGAGTCGTATGTACGTTTTCGGAACCAATATGGGTTCTGGAAGCGTTTCAGTTATCTTCACTGAGTTCGTCGAGGCACTCAAGAGGAGAAGCCGGGACCGATGAGCTGGCATGACGAGCCGATCGGCAGCGCGAAGAACGCGAGCATCCGGGCCAAACTGTCCGGAGCGGTCGTCTTTGTTCTTTTGCTGATCGCCGCCGTCAGCGCGTTGGGTGTCGTGCAGGTGATATCGGTCAACAGGGTCACCACGGAAATCCGCGAGATCAGGCTTCCGCAGGTGGAGCTGCTCGAGAAGCTCCGCCGCCTCGCCCTGCAGCACAACCTGGTCGTCATGCGTCGCCTGCAAGTGATCGACTACCGCAACCTCGCCGAGATTGACGCCAACCTCAACGAAACGCGCCTCGAACTCAACCAGGCCGCGGCCGACTTCAAGGCGACCATCAGTTCGCCCGAAGAAGAGCGGCTGTTCGCCATCTTCTCCGAAGCCTGGGGAATCTATCTCGCCTCGCTCGATCAGGTGAACGATGCCGTCGAAAGCGGCGAGCTCGAACAAGCGACCGAGTATGCCAACGGCACGACACGCCTTCAGTACCAGGCCGCGGTCACCGAGCTCGAGAACCTCATCGGCTATGCCAAGACACAGTCGCAGGACGCAGCGGCGCGCGCTTCCACAGCGGTGTCGCGTGCCATTACCCAATCGCTGATCGCCCTGGTGATCGCCAGCCTGGCGGCATTGGGAGCGATCCTCTGGGTCCAGCGCAACGTATCGGGACCGCTCCGCGACATCGCTCACGCCATGCGTCGGCTGACGATCGGCGATCACACGACCCCAATTCCGGAGCCAACGCCAAGACGCGATGAGATCGGCGTGCTCGTGCGCGCCCTCGCCGGCTACCGCGACGCGCTCATCCACAGCCGTGAGTTCGCCCGCAACGCCGAACGGGAATGGGAGCGCCTGAGAGCGGCGGTTGCCAACATGCCCGTCGGCCTGTCAATGTTCGACGCCGCCGATCGGCTCATCATCTGCAATCGCATCTACTGCGACATGTACGGCTTGGCGCCCGAGGATACCCTGCGAGGCCGCACCTACCACGAGATTTTCGCCGAAGCTTACAGGGACGGCGGCATCTACGCGCCGGTATCCGAGGTCCTGGCGGAATCGCGCGCCAATCTCGGCGGAACGACCCATTTCGTATACGAGACGAGCGACGACCGCATCCTGGCGCTGGGAATCCAGAACATCGCCGGCGGTGGTTGGGTCGCCATCCACGAGGATATTACGGCCCGGCGCCGTGTCGAGGAAAAGATCCGGCACATGGCGCGCCACGACGCCCTGACCGACCTCGGCAACCGCCTGCTGTTCCGCGACAGCCTTGAAGAAGCACTGTCGGGGCTGACCGGTAACGAAAGCGTCGCCGTTCTCTGCATCGATCTCGATCGCTTCAAGAACGTCAACGACACACTCGGCCATCCGGTAGGCGACGCACTTTTGCAGGCCGTTGCGGACCGGCTGAGGTCCTGCATCAGCCAGAACGACATAGCGGCGCGCTTCGGTGGCGACGAGTTCGCCATCATCCAGCTCGGCCCCGTCCAGCAGCCGGAAGAGGCCACCGATCTCGCCCGCCGCATCGTCCGGATCGTGGGCGAGCCCTACGAGATCGACGGCCAGCAGATCATAATCGGCGCCAGCGTCGGCATCGCCGTCGCCCCGCTTGACGGCACGAACGCCGACACCCTGCTCAAGAACGCCGACATGGCGCTCTACACGGCGAAGGCGGACGGCCGCGGCGTCTACCGTTTCTTCCGCGACGAGATGAGCCTCCGCTCCCAGACGCGACGCTTGCTGGAGCTGGAACTTCGCCGCGCCCTGGCCGCCGAGGAGTTCCGCCTCCATTACCAGCCGATGTTCAGCATGGACAACCGCGAGGTCATCGGCTTCGAGGCGCTCCTTCGCTGGAACCATCCGAAGCGCGGCATGGTTCCGCCCAACGAGTTCATTTGGCTGGCCGAAGAAGTCGGCCTGATCGTGCCGATGGGTCAGTGGGTGCTGGAACAGGCCTGCCGCGACGCCGCGACCTGGCCTGCCCATATCTGCATCGCCGTCAACGTGTCGCCGGTGCAGTTCCGCGACCGGGCGTTCGCCGATCATGTGGTAGCGGCGCTCGCCACCTCCGGTCTTGAAGCGCATCGCCTGGAGATCGAGATCACCGAGCGCGTGCTGATCGCCGACACCTCGATGACGCTCGCCATCCTGCAACGCCTGCATGAAATCGGCGTTCGCATCGCCATGGACGACTTCGGCACCGGCTACTCGAGCCTTGGCTACCTGCGCCGGTTCCACTTCGATCGCATCAAGATCGATCGCTCCTTCGTTGCCGATCTCGATGAAGGCGACCATGAATCGCTGGCGATCGTCCGCGCGGTTGCCAGCCTGTCGTCCAATCTCAATATCGCCACCACCGCCGAGGGCGTGGAAAGCGAACAGCAGTTCGAGCGTCTGCGGGCCGAGGGCTGCGACACCGTGCAGGGCTTCCTTCTGGGCATGCCCGTACCGGCCGAAGACGTCGCACGCATGTTCGAAGAGGGCGACGACTCCGCCATTTCGGCCGCGTGAACGAACCTGCCGAGGTTGCGGCAAGGGCCTTCGGCACCGAAAGACGGGCACGGCCCTCGATGCCGTTCAGCGCTTCATTTTTCCAAGGGATAATGGTGGGCGGTGACGGTCTCGAACCGCCGACATCCAGTGTGTAAAACTGGCGCTCTACCAACTGAGCTAACCGCCCCAAGACCGCCGGATGACGACGGAAGGTTCCCTGCTCTACCCACTCGGGCAGCCGATTGCAAGGTCGTCGAGCGGATCGTCCCAAGCATGAACGGCAGAGCAAAAAGGGCGCGACCGTCGCCGATCGCGCCATTCAAAGTCACGTCGGCCCAACCCTGTTTCGGGTCGGGCCGATTCGGGACGTCAGCCGTTGACCGCGTCCTTGAGGCCCTTGCCCACGCGGAACTTCGGCTGCTTGGAAGCAGCGATCTTGAGCGGCTCGCCCGTCTGCGGGTTGCGGCCCTCGGAAGCGGCGCGCTCGGTCACAACGAAATTGCCGAAGCCGACGATGCGAACTTCGTCGCCCGCCTTGAGCGCCTCGGTGATCGTCGCGAAGACCGCGTCGACGGCGGCACCGGCCTGCGCCTTGTTGAGCGACGCCTTCTCGGCGACCTGCGTGACCAGATCGTTCTTGTTCATGTCGTGTCCCTTTGTCTGACTCTGTCGGTAGCGGACTTGCCGTTTAGGAGTTAGCCCGTCACCCCGGCGGCACGTTTCCCGGATTTCCGGGGAAAATCAAGTGCGGAAAGACCGCTTATGCGCGATTTTTTGACCGAAGACGAAAAAGACCCGGGCTTTGGAGGCCCGGGTCGGCAATTTGTTGGACAAGTGTCCCACGTTGGTTCAGTGCGCGGTGATCACGCCCAAATCGCCAGCTTCGCCTTCGGCGACCGCCGCAGGGGGCGTTTCCTTCGATTCGTCCCAGGCGATCGGCTCAAGCGGCCGCACCAGCGCCACCTTCAGCACGTCGTCCATGTGAGCGACCGGAATGACTTCCATGCCGTTCCGGACGTTCTCGGGAATGTCCGCGAGATCCTTGGCGTTCTCGTCGGGGATCATCACCGTCTTGATGCCGCCGCGATGAGCGGCGAGCAGCTTCTCCTTGAGGCCGCCGATCGGCAACACTCGCCCACGCAGCGTGATCTCGCCGGTCATGGCAACGTCGTGGCGAACCGGCACGCCGGTCATCACCGAGACGATCGAGGTGACCATGGCGATACCTGCCGACGGACCATCCTTCGGCGTCGCGCCTTCCGGCACGTGCACGTGAATGTCGCGCTTGTCGAACAGCGGCGGCTCGATGCCGAAATCGACGGCCCGCGAGCGAACGTAGGATGCCGCCGCAGAGATCGACTCCTTCATCACGTCCTTCAGGTTGCCGGTCACCGTCATGCGGCCCTTGCCGGGCAGGCGCACGCTTTCGATGGTGAGCAGTTCGCCGCCGACTTCGGTCCAGGCAAGACCGGTGACGACGCCGACCTGATCGGTGCCTTCCGCCTCGCCATGCCGGAAGCGCGGTACGCCGAGATACTGTTCGACCTTCTCCGGCGTCACGATAACCGACTTCAGCACGCCCTTCGACTTCTGGAGCTCGGTCACCGCCTTGCGGGCGAGCGACATCATCTCCCGATCGAGGTTACGAACGCCGGCTTCACGCGTGTACTGGCGGATCACCGCGCGAATGGCGTCGTCGGTGATCTCGTACTCGCCCGAGCGGAGGCCATGGTCGGCAATCGACTTCGGCAGCAGGTGCCGCTTGGCGATCTCGACCTTCTCGTCCTCGGTGTAGCCGGCGATCCGGATGATCTCCATGCGGTCCATCAGCGGGCCGGGGATGTTCAGCGTGTTGGCCGTCGTCACGAACATCACGTCCGAGAGGTCGTACTCGACCTCAAGGTAGTGATCCATGAAGGTGTGGTTCTGCTCGGGATCGAGAACCTCGAGCAAAGCCGACGACGGATCGCCACGGAAGTCCATGCCCATCTTGTCGATCTCGTCGAGCAGGAAGAGCGGGTTGGACTTCTTGGCCTTCTTCATCGACTGGATGACCTTGCCGGGCATCGAGCCGATATAGGTGCGACGGTGACCACGGATTTCCGCCTCGTCGCGCACACCGCCCAGCGACATGCGCACGTACTCACGTCCGGTCGCCTTGGCGATCGACTTGGCGAGCGAGGTCTTGCCGACGCCCGGGGGGCCGACGAGGCAGATGATTGGCCCCTTCAGCTTGTTGGCCCGGCTCTGCACCGCCAGATACTCGATGATGCGTTCCTTGACCTTGTCGAGGCCGAAATGATCCTCGTTGAGCACCGCCTCGGCATAGGCGAGATCGTCGCGGGTCTTCGAGCGGCTCTTCCAGGGAATGCCGAGAATCCAGTCGAGGTAGTTGCGGACGACCGTGGCCTCGGCCGACATCGGCGACATCTGCCGCAGCTTCTTCAGTTCGGCCGTCGCCTTCTCGCGAGCCTCCTTGGAGAGCTTGGTCCGCTTGATGCGCTCCTCGAGTTCGGCAAGCTCGTCCTTGCCTTCCTCGCCGTCGCCCAGCTCCTTCTGGATCGCCTTCATCTGCTCGTTGAGATAGTACTCGCGCTGCGTCTTCTCCATCTGCCGCTTGACGCGGCTGCGGATGCGCTTTTCCACCTGCAGGACGGAGATTTCGCTCTCCATCAGCCCGAGCACGCGCTCAAGTCGCTCGACCACCGACTTCAGGGAAAGAACGTCCTGCTTCTCGGAGATCTTGACGGCGAGATGGCTGGCGATGGTGTCGGCGAGCTTGGCGTAGTCGTCGATCTCCTTGATGGTGCCGAGCACCTCGGGAGACACCTTCTTGTTCAGCTTGACGTAGTTGTCGAACTCGACCAGCACCGAGCGGGCAAGCGCCTCCACTTCGACGCGGTCGCTCTCCACTTCCTCGATCGGCCGAACCTCGGCCTCGAAGTAGTCGGAGCGGTCGATGAAATTGATCACTTCGGCCCGTCGGGCGCCTTCGACCAGCACCTTCACGGTGCCGTCGGGCAGCTTCAGAAGCTGAAGTACCGTTGCCAGCGTACCGACCGTATAGATGTCGCCGGAGGTGGGGTCGTCGTCGGACGCGTTGCGCTGAGTGGCCAGCAAGATCTGCTTATCGGCCGTCATCACCTCTTCAAGGGCGCGGATGGACTTCTCGCGGCCCACGAACAGCGGCACGATCATGTGCGGGAAAACGACGATGTCACGAAGCGGCAGGACAGGAAAGACGTCCCGTTCGGCGCCGGTCGCGGGAGTGGATGCGGCCATGGAGTGGTTTCCTTTCTGGTGGCCCGCCGGCCAAGCCAATCGGCGCCGGCGTCCGTCGCACGCGGTTTTCGGCAAGGGCCGCCGACAGGAAGGTCGGAAGGCCCGAGTTCGGCAACGGGTGAGAGGATCGGAAAATGTGATCCGCTGCATGGCCGTCCGGTTCGCCCCTTGATGGGCGCGAGGCCGGACGCCTTTCCCGTTTCCGTTGCCGCCGCGTAAGCGGATACATGGATCGCGGCGACTGTGCTTTCAAGGTCTTGACACGAAAGCGTCATTGACCCGACGCACGACGCTCCCGGCCCATCGGGCCGGGAAGAATGGGCGGCGAAAACTCTGTCGCCACCCATGGAAATGATCAGGCACCCGTGCCCGTGTCGTCGAGGCGCTCGCCATAAACGTAGATCGGCTTGGCCTTGCCGGCGATGACGTCGCCGGAAATCACCACTTCCGTCACGTCCTCGAGGTTCGGCAGCTCGTACATGGTTTCGAGCAGGATGCCCTCCATGATCGAGCGCAAACCACGGGCGCCGGTCTTGCGATCGATCGCCTTGCGGGCCACGGCGGAGAGCGCATCGTCCTGGAAGGAGAGCTTGACGTTCTCCATCTCGAACAGACGCTGATACTGCTTGACCAGGGCGTTCTTCGGCTCGGTCAGGATGATCACCAGCGCCGCCTCGTCGAGGTCTTCCAGGGTGGCGAGCACCGGCAAACGACCGACGAACTCGGGGATCAGGCCGAACTTCAGGAGATCTTCCGGCTCGACCTGGGCGAACAGCTCGCCGGTGCGCCGATCCTCGGGAGCGGTCACCTGCGCCTGGAAGCCGATCGAGGTCGACTTGCCGCGTGCCGAGATGATCTTCTCGAGACCGGCGAAGGCGCCGCCGCAGATGAACAGAATGTTGGTGGTGTCGACCTGCAGGAACTCCTGCTGCGGATGCTTGCGGCCACCCTGCGGCGGCACGGAGGCCACGGTGCCTTCCATGATCTTCAGAAGCGCCTGCTGCACGCCCTCGCCCGACACGTCGCGCGTGATCGACGGGTTGTCGGACTTGCGCGAGATCTTGTCGACCTCGTCGATGTAGACGATGCCGCGCTGGGCGCGTTCGACATTGTAGTCGGCAGCCTGCAGCAGCTTCAGGATGATGTTCTCGACGTCCTCGCCGACATAACCGGCCTCGGTCAGCGTCGTCGCGTCGGACATGGTGAACGGCACGTCGATGATGCGGGCGAGCGTCTGGGCAAGCAACGTCTTGCCCGAGCCGGTCGGACCGATCAGCATGATGTTCGACTTGGCCAGCTCGACGTCGTTGTTCTTCGAGGCGTGATTGAGGCGCTTGTAGTGGTTGTGGACAGCCACTGCCAGCACCTTCTTGGCCTTGTCCTGGCCGATCACGTAGTCGTCGAGCACCTTTCGGATTTCCGAAGGCGTCGGCACGCCGTCGCGCGACTTCACGAGATTGGACTTCGACTCCTCACGGATGATGTCCATGCAGAGCTCAACGCAGTCATCGCAGATGAACACCGTCGGTCCCGCGATGAGCTTGCGGACTTCATGCTGGCTCTTGCCGCAGAACGAACAGTAGAGGGTGTTCTTCGACTCGCCGCTAACCTTGGTCATCCAATCATTCCCGCTCGGTTGACGGACGGTCCGACCCCGCCCTGGGGCGAATATCGAACCGAACCTTCCCTCTCGAACCCTCTTCAGTGACCGAATCCGCCGGAACCGCCACATGCGCATGCTGCGCTCAAAGGACTCAAGATAGCTTTAACGTACCGATCTCGATGCGCCGCCGCCTGCGGCGCCGGCAAACCTTCTTTCCTCAGGGCAGTTCGGGAACTGACCGCTTGGCGATCACATCGTCCACGAGCCCGAACGCCTTGGCCGCCTCGGCGTCCATGAAGTTGTCGCGCTCCAGCGCCTCTTCGACCGCGGCAAGATCACGACCGGTATGCTGGACGTAGATCTGGTTGAGGCGGCGCTTCAGCTTCAGAATCTCCTGGGCATGCAGCATGATGTCCGCCGCCTGGCCACGGAAACCGCCGGACGGCTGATGCACCATGATGCGCGCGTTGGGCAGCGAGAAGCGCATGCCCGCCTCGCCGGCGCACAAAAGAAGAGAACCCATGGACGCGGCCTGACCGATGCAGAGCGTCGCCACTTTCGGGCGGATGAACTGCATGGTGTCGTAGATCGCGAGACCCGCCGTCACATAGCCGCCGGGAGAATTGATGTAGAGGGAGATCTCCTTGTTGGGATTCTCCGACTCAAGGAACAGAAGCTGGGCGCTGACCAGCGTCGCGACGCCATCGTCGATGCCGCCGGTGATGAAGATGATCCGCTCCTTGAGGAGGCGCGAGAAAATGTCATAGGCGCGCTCGCCACGGTTCGTCTGCTCGACGACCATCGGGACCAGCGTGCTCATGGTGAAATCGACAGGATCCTTCATACGTTCCCTCGGCGTTCGACGGACGAACCGCCCTCCCCACCCCGTCTCGGGGCTGCGTGGAACAGCGGTGGCGTCGCCAGCAAATCACTCTTGCCGTGATCGTTACATCCCAACCAGACGCTTGGCTACACCAAAGCCTCTGAATTTTCGGTGCATGGTGTACGGCTTCCCATGCCCAGCCTATCCCAGGGGAACCTCCCCATAATGGCCACTTATGCATCGCCGGCAAACTCTGCAAGCGGTCGAAACCGCGCGCAGGGCTGCTCTCCTCAAAACGCAACCGGCCGGAGCGTCGCCGCCCCGGCCGCGATAGTCTCGCAAGGATTGCGGAGCGCCGATCAGACGGCGGGCTCTTCGTCGTCCTTGAACAGCTCTTCCTTGGTCACCGTCTTGTCGGTGACCTTGACCAGGCCGAGAAGAACGTCGACCACCTTCTCCTCGAACACCGGCGCCTGCAGCGAGGCAAGCGCGTTGGCGTCGCGGCGGTAGAAGTCGAACACGGCCTTCTCCTGGCCCGGGAACTGGCGGGCACGCTCGATCAGCGCGCGCTGCAGCTCCTGTTCGTTGACCTGAACCTTCTCGCGCTCGCCGAACTTCGACAGCACGAGACCGAGACGGACGCGACGCTCGGCGATCTTGCGATAGTCGGCGCGGGCCTTCTCCTCGCTGGTGTCCTCATCCTCGAAGGTCTTGCCGGCAGACTTCATCTCGGCCTCGACCTGACCCCAGATCGCGTTGAATTCCTGCTCCACCAGCGTCGCCGGCAGCTCGAAGGAATACTGCGCGTCGAGAGCATCGAGCAGCTGGCGCTTCACCTTCTGGCGGGTCTGACCGCCATTCTGAGACTCGATCTGCTGCTTGACGATGTCCTTCAGCGCGTCGAGGCTGTCCATGCCGAGCGTCTTGGCCCAGTCGTCGTCGAGCTTCAGCTCGCCGGGGGCAGCAACCTCGAACACCTCGATGTCGAAGGTGGCGGGCTTACCGGCCAGGTGCTTGGCCTGGTAATCCTCGGGGAAGGTCACTTCGATGACCTTCTTGTCGCCGACCTTGACGCCGATCAGCTGCTCCTCGAAGCCGGGGATGAAGCGGCCCTGGCCGAGGAAGATGGCGGCGCGGTCATCGGCGCCACCGTCGAAGGGCTCGCCGTCGATCTTGCCGAGGTAGGAAATGGTCAGCCGATCGCCGTTCTCGGCGGCGGCGCCTTCCTCGCGGGCGACGTAGGAGCGGGCGCCCTCGGCGATCTGGGTCAGGCGCTCCTCGACTTCCGAATCGGAGACTTCGACGACCGGCCGCTCGATGGCGATGCCGTCGACCGGCGCCAGCTCGAACTCGGGCACGATCTCGTAGGAGATGTCGTAGGCGAGATCGAGGTCACCGGACAGGATCTTCTCGGCATCCTCGTCGGACAGCTTGATCTGCGGCTGCATGGCAGCCTTCTCGGAACGCTCTTCGAGGGCCTTGTTCGAGGTCTCGCCGATCACGTCATTGACGATCTCGGCCATGGCCGACTTGCCGTAGAGCTTCTTGAGGTGAGCCTTGGGAACCTTGCCCGGACGGAAGCCACGGATCTGGGCACGGCCCTTGAGATCCTCGAGATAGGCGTCGAGCTTTTCAGCGAGTTCGGAGGCCGTGACGACGATCTTGAGCTCGCGCTTCAGGCCTTCGGCCGAGGTTTCAGTCACCTGCATGGATGTTTTCTTTCGTCTCTGATCCCGAGAACGCCCCAGAGACCGTTCCGGCGGTTCTCCCTGCCGAACCGGTCCGAAGAAGCGGTTCAATTCTGTCTTCACCACCGGCGGGACGCCACGGAGGCGTACCGGACACCGACCGCATCACCCTCGATCGCAGCGGGCCGATCTGGTGCGGGCGAAGGGACTTGAACCCCCACGGCTTTCGCCACTGGAACCTAAATCCAGCGTGTCTACCAATTCCACCACGCCCGCGATCCAACCGCGCCGACCATCGCCTCCGATGCTCGAAGCGGGGTCTCCATAGCAAACTTCCCCGCGGGCACAAAGCAAAAAGGGGAGGATTCGCGACGAACCTCCCCTTTGGTCGAGTTTGCCGGCTTTGGCGGGCTCAGGGCGCAGGCTGGCCAGTCGCCGCGCCTGTCGTCAACGCGGCGCCCAACAGCTCGAAACTGTCGTGCCCGGACGCCTTGGCGAGCCCGGCCACCGTATCCTCGGCCGACCCAACTTCGACCCCGATCGCCTTGAGCCGATCGGTCACCGTCGCCTCGTCGGTGTGGGCAAGCGCGGCCAGCGCCGTTACCGAGGCATTGTTGAGCGCGCCGAACACGACGGCGCGGGGGTTGGTCGCCGTGGCGCCCGCGCCCTCATAGGCGAATGCGCCTGCGGCGGCGAGGCAGACGACCGTCGAAACCCACATGGCCGACCGCCGGAAGTAGTTGGCGAGCGTCCGCCAGTTGCGCCAGACGTGCAGCCCGAAGGGCACGATCAGGAACAACGACAGGATCTCGTGCATCTCGCGGAAATACTGCGCTCCAACGCCGAGAAAGAGCGCGACGCCGGAGACCAGGGAGATCAGGAACAGCCAGGTGGTCAGGGGCGTGGCATAGCGAAAGAGGATATCTTTGATCGACATGAGGGAAACTCGGAAAATGAAGAACAGATGGGAAAGCAGACCCTTGGTCTCCCTTTCCTCCTAGCACTCCTCAAAATCCGGATCCTCTCATCGCGGTCGCGAAGTGTATCAAAGGGTATCGGCCGTTCCTTTGCGCTTCCGACTTGCCTTGCGCGCCTTTTCCTCGGCCTTGACCGCTTCGCTTCGGCGAGCAACGGCGACCGCGGCGCGGCACCAGTCGAGGAACTCGTCAGGCTCGTCGTAAAGCCGCTCCGGCGCTCGCCAGTAAGGCATCTGCGCCGTCCGGCCATCCTTGGTGGTGTACTCGAACTGAGGACACCCCTCGGCGACGAAGCGGCTCCGTGTCTCGTCGTCCACCTTGAAGTAAAGACTGCCGTCGATCTCAAGGGCGAACACCATGCCGTCCTGATAGATCGAAAGCCCGCCGAACATCTTGCGGAACGTGACGCCGCCGAGCGGCTCCGTCAGTTCGCGCAAAAACTCCCTGAAGCCGTCATCCGCCATCGCCACTCTCCACACGCAAAGCTAATGTGAACATAAGGCGAACACACAAACACGTCCAGTCCCAAGAATGCACGGTTCGCTTGCTTTTCCGAGATACAGGCGTAAATTGTCCACATGTCTGGATACATCAAAAAGTTTGCCGCATCGGCCCTGATTTGCATGGTCACGCTGGTGACTCCCATGTCTGGGGTGATGGCCGGCGAGGCGGAAATCGCCCGTCTTGAGCATCTGTTCCGTGCGCCGGAGCAGGCGGGCAGCCAGTTCTCCAAGTCGTTTCTCGCGGCAGTCCCCGCTGACAAGGTGTCCGAGATCGTCAAGCAGATGATCGATTCGCTTGGGACGCCGCAGGCGATCGTCCAGGACGGTGAGGACTATACGGTCGAGACTGAAACCCACGCGATTCCCACCAAGGTGACCCTGGACAGCGACGGCCTGATCGACGGTCTGCTGTTTGAGCCCCCGGTGGCGCTCACGGCTTCCCTCGAGGAAACCCTGCAGAAGCTCGCGAGCCTCGCCGATACGGTGTCCTATCTGGTCGAAGTCGACGGAGCTCCCCGTTACGAACACGACGCCGACCGCCCACTCGCCGTCGGCTCGGCCTTCAAGCTGGGCGTACTGATGGTCCTCGCCGACGACATCGCGGCGGGACGCAGGCGATGGGGGGACGTGGAGCGCCTTGCGGAAGGCGACCGCTCGCTGCCATCGGGCGATCTTCGCCTCTACCCCATCGGATCGCCCTTCACGCTGCACACCCTCGCGGCCGAGATGATCGCCCGCAGCGACAACACGGCGACGGACACGTTGATCCGCGTGGTCGGCGCCGAACGGGTCGCCGAAATGCTCGGCCTTGATACGCTGCTGACCACACGGGCCTTGTTCCAACTGAAAGCCGACAAGCTCCTGGCCGACGCCTACATCTCGGGTTCGGCCGACGACCGGAAGGCCATCCTGAAGCAGCTGTCCGATCGCGATTTGCCGCCTGTGGCTGCGGCCTCCAGCCCCTACAGGCCCGACCTCGAATGGATGATTCCCGTCCGGCGGCTTTGCGGTCTTGCCATCGCCCTGTCCGATCTCGACGTCTTCGAGATCAACCCCGGCCCGGTCCGCCCCGGCTCGTGGCAGCGCGTCGCCTACAAGGGTGGCAGCGAAACGGGCGTCCTTAACCTGACCGCCGCGCTGACCGGCAACGACGGCCGCACACACTGCCTGTCGGTGACGCTCAATGGCGGCGAGCCGATCGACGAAGCGGCAGCGGCGGGCCTGTTCACCCGGGCGGCCGCTCAACTCGCCACCGGCAAGTGACGCGTCAGGCCCTGTCGAGCCCCATCTGCCAGAAGGCCGCCTCTAGCCGGCTCGCCTGCCCGAAGATGCCGGCGATCTGGCGAAAGCGCGTCTCGCCGATCTCGCCGCCGCAAAGCGCATCGAGATGCTCGATGGTGGCGGCGGCCACCTGCTGGTAGCCGTCAGCGGCATATTCGGCGATCCACGGCGCGTATGGGTTGCTCGCGGCAAGCGCCCCTGGCACCGCAGCCAGCCGACGGGCGATCACGCCATAGCCGATCATGCAGGGCGCAAGCGCCACATGCAGATCGAGGAGATCGCCGCGCACGCCCCAGTCGAGCACGAAACGGGTATAGGCCGTGGTCGGCATGTCCTCTTCGGACGTCTCGAGGTCGGCAGGCGTCAGTCCCCAGCCCTCGCAATACTTGACGTGCAGCGCCATCTCGCCATCGAGGATCGCCCGGAGACCATCGAGGCCGTAGCGCATTTCCTCCATCGTCCGCCCCTTGTAGGCGGCAAGCGCGTAGGCGCGGGCAAACTGGATCAGAAACAGGTAGTCCTGGACGAGATAGTGCCGGAAAGCTGCCTCCGGCAGCGTGCCGGCCGCCATCATTTCCACGAAGGGATGCTCGACATAGGCGCGCCAGTCGTCGGCGCAAGACGCAACGAGGCGATCGAACAGGGTCATTCCGTCTCTCCCCGCGCCCAGGCGGCTTTGGTTTCGGCCTTGAACTCTTCAAAGCGCCCGGCTTCGATGGCATCGCGGATGCCCTGCATTAGCGACTGCTAGTAGGCGACGTTGACCCCGGTGAGCAGCATGGCGCCGAGCGCCTCGCCAGTGCGCACCAAATGGTGGATGTAGGCACGCGAATAGTCGCGCGCCGCCGGACAGTTCGACGTCGGGTCGATCGGCCGGGGATCGTCCATGTGCCGGGCGTTCTTGAAGTTGAGCTTGCCGAAGCGGGTGTAGGCCAGCCCGTGCCGACCGGCCCGCGTCGGCATGACGCAGTCGAACTGGTCGATGCCGCGCGCCACGCTCTCGATGATGTCGTCGGGCGTGCCGACGCCCATCAGATAGCGCGGCTTGACGCGCGGCAGGACCGGGTCGACGACGTCGATCATCTGCAGCATCACTGCCTGCGGCTCGCCCACCGCGAGCCCGCCGACCGAATAGCCCTCGAAGGGCATGGCGGAGAGTTCGCGGGCGCTCACCTCTCGGAGCGCCGGCACGTCGCCGCCCTGGACGATGCCATAGAGCCCCTGCCCTTTCCCCGGCCCGCCCATCGCCTCGAACTGCCGGCGCGACCGCTCGGCCCACCGGAGGCTCAACCGCATGCCGCGCTCGACTTCCTTGGGTTCAGCCGGCAGGCGAACGCACTCGTCGAGCTGCATCTGGATATCGGAGCCGAGAAGCCCCTGAATCTCGATGGACCGTTCCGGCGTGAGTTCGTGACGGCTGCCGTCGATATGGCTCTGAAAGGTCACGCCGCGCTCGTCCATCTTCCTGAGCTTGGCAAGCGACATCACCTGGAAACCGCCGCTGTCGGTCAGGATGGTCTTGTCCCAGGTCGAGAACTTGTGCAGTCCGCCCAACGCCGCCACCCGCTCGGCGCCGGGGCGCAGCATCAGGTGATAGGTGTTGCCGAGCACGACGTCGGCGCCGGTCGCCTTCACGTCGTCCATGAACATCGCCTTCACCGTGCCGAGCGTGCCGACCGGCATGAAGGCCGGCGTGCGGACAACGCCATGCGGCGTGACGATCTCGCCACGGCGCGCCCGACCGTCGGTCGCAAGCAGGCGAAAGGAGAAGGGCTGTGTCATCGGCTGGGCTTTGCTCTCCGGGCGCCTTTTTCAGAGCGCCTTGTTTCCCCCCCTCTCTCCAACTCTCCCCCACAAGGGGGGAGAGGGCGCCAATTGGCTCCCACCAGAACCTATCCGTCGCGAAGCGTGCCCTGGTTGGCTCGACAGGCCCTCTCCCCCTTTGTGGGGGAGAGTTGGAGAGAAGGGTATCGTTCCGCCCGCAATAGCGAAAAATGCCGCCGGCAACAACGCCTCTCAGAGGCCGTTCTGAGATTCGCTCCGGCAAGTCGGCTGGCCTGGCTTTCGAGAACCGGAGCGCAGCGGACATAGGATGCGTTAGCACCGGAAGCGCAGACAAGTCGGGTCAGGCGGCCGCCCGAGTAGAATCTCCAATCGGCCTCTCAGCTTCTGAGCAGGCGATAAATCGCCGGAATGACCAGCACGGTGAGCAGCGTCGACGACGCGAGGCCGAACAGCAGGGATATGGCGAGCCCCTGGAAGATCGGGTCGGTCAGGATCACCGCCGCGCCGATCATGGCGGCAAGCGCCGTGAGCAGGATCGGCTTGAAACGGATCGAGCCGGCCTCGATCAGGATGTCGGCGAGCGGACGCTGCCTGGTGTGCGGCACGCCCTCCTCGTCCTTGACCGTCACCTCGCGCGGCGCGTGCCGGATGAAGTCGACGAGCAGGATCGAGTTGCGCACGATGATGCCGGCGAGCGCGATGAAGCCGATCATCGATGTCGCGGTGAACGGGGCGTGGAACAGCCAGTGCCCACCGAGAATGCCGATGAAGGTCAGCGGAATCGGCGTCAGGATCACCAGCGGCAGCTTGAACGAGCCGAACTGCGCCACCACGAGGATGTAGATGCCGAGCACGGCGATGGCGAAGGCCGCGCCCATGTCGCGGAAGGTCACCCACGTCACTTCCCATTCGCCATCCCAGAGCAAGGTCGACTTGCCCTCGTCGGCCGGCTGCCCATGCAACGCGATGACCGGCTTCTCAAGCCCCGTCCAGTCCTGGCGGTCGAGCGCCTCCTGAACGGCGAGCATGCCGTAGAGCGGCGCCTCGTAGGCGCCGGCTAGCTCGGCCGTGACCATCTCGGCGAAGCGGCCGTTGTGGCGGAAGATCGGGAAGGACGCCCTTTCCTCCCTTACCCGCAGGACATCCCCGAGCTCGACGACACCGCGATCGCCCGGCAGCACGTTGGCGGGAATCGGCGTCGTGAGCGCCGTCTCGTCGAGCACCTTTTCGCCCTTGGGCCGTGCGACGATGATGGGAATGGCCGCCCGCCCGTCGCCACGATGCGAGTAACCGACCGTGGACGAGCCGCCCAGAATGGCCAGCGTGTCGAACACGTCGCTTTCCTGGACATGGAAGAAGTCGAGATCGTCGGTGGAAATGGTGGCCCGAAGCCGCCGCGCCGGCTCGCCGAAGGAGTTGTCGACATCGACGATGAAGGGAACCTCGCGGAAGGCGGCCTCGACCTTCTCGGCCGTCCGGCGCCGCGTGTCGGCGGTTGGCCCGTAGATCTCCGCCAACAGCGTCGCCATCACCGGCGGTCCAGGCGGCGGCTCGACCACCTTGAGCGAGGTACCGGCCGGAACCGGCAGCGCATTGACGCGCTGGCGCAGCTCCAGGGCAATGTCGTGCGAGGCCCTGTCGCGCTCGCCCTTGGGCGTCAGGTTGACCTGGACGTCGCCGAGTTGCGGCTCGGCGCGCAGATAGGAATGCCGGACGAGGCCGTTGAAGTTGAACGGCGCGGCGGCGCCGGCGTGGGTCTGGACCGACACCACTTCGGGCAAGTCGAGCGCCGCCTTCGCCACCGCCTGTGCCACGGCGTCCGTCGCCTCCACCGACGATCCCTCGGGCAGGTCGATGGTGACCGCGAGCTCCGCCTTGTTGTCGAAGGGCAAGAGCTTCACGGTGACATGCTTGGTGTAGAAAAGGCTCAGAGAACCAAGCGTCAGCACGCCCACCGCAAGGAGGAAGGCAAGACTCCGCCCCTTGCTTGCCAGGATCGGCCGTGCCACGGCCGCATAGGCCTTGCCCAGCGCCCCACCGGCGCTGTCGGCCTGATGGTGATGCGCCGAGCCGCCGCCGGTCACCTTCAGCATCAGCCAGGGCGTCACGATCACCGCCACGAAGAAGGAGAAGATCATCGCCGCCGAGGCGTTGGCGGGGATCGGGCTCATGTAGGGGCCCATCATCCCGGAAACGAACAACATCGGAAGGAGCGCGGCCACGACCGTCAGCGTCGCGACGATCGTCGGGTTGCCAACCTCGGCAACGGCCTCGATCGCGCTCTCGCGTCGGCTGATGCCCTTGCCCATCGCCGCGTGGCGGGCAATGTTCTCGATGACGACGATGGCGTCGTCCACCAGGATGCCGATGGAGAAGATCAGCGCGAACAACGACACGCGGTTGAGCGTGTAGCCCATCACCTTGGCGGCGAACAACGTGAGCAGGATGGTGACCGGGATCACCACGGCCACCACCACGGCCTCGCGGAACCCGATGGCTACCCAGACCAGGGCAATGATCGACAGCGTTGCAAGACCGAGATGGAAGAGAAGCTCGTTGGCCTTCTCGTTGGCGGTGTCGCCGTAGTCGCGCGTCACCTCGACGGAGAGACTGTCGGGAATGAGATTGCCCTTGAGGCCTTCGACGCGGGTGAGAATGTCATGGGCGACGGTCACCGCGTTGGCGCCCGCCCGCTTGGCGACCGCCAGGGTCACCGACGGCAATCGTTCCAGCGAACCGTCGGCCGCCTTGCGGACGGTGGAGACATAGAGATCGGCCGTATCCTGAACGAAGGAGACGTCGGCGACATCGCGCACGTAAACGGGCCGGCTGTCGCGGGTCGTCAGCAAGAGGTTGGCGATTTCCGCCGGCGACTGCAGGGTTTCGCCCGCCACCACCTGGATTTCGTTGCCGTCCTTGCGCACGGTGCCGGCTGGAAACGACCGGTTGGCGGCGGTGACCTTGGCCGACAGCTGCTGCAGCGTCACACCGTAAAGGGCAAGTCGGTCGGGATCGGGCGCAACCCGAATGGCATCGCCGGTTTCGCCGACCAGATAAGTAAGCCCGACGTCCTCGACCTTGGCGATCTCGCTCCGAAGTTCATGGGCGACGCGCGTCAGGTCGGCGGCGGTCACGGAGCCGGCCACCTCCGGCTTCGGCGACAGTGTCAGGGTGACGATGGCGACGTCGTCGATGCCGCGGCCGACAATTCTCGGCTCGGCGATTCCCACGGGTATGCGATCGAGATTGGCCCTGATCCGGTCGTGCACGCGCAGCACGGCCGCATCGGCCGAGGTGCCGACAAGGAAGCGCGCGGTGACGAGAACCTGCTCGTCATAAGTCTGGGAATAGACGTGCTCGACCCCATTGATGGCCTTGACGATGGTCTCGAGAGGCTCGGTGATCAGCTTCTCGGCGTCCTCGGCATTGAGACCGGGCGCCGATACGTGGATGTCTACCATCGGCACGGAGATCTGCGGCTCTTCCTCGCGCGGCAGCGTGACAAGCGCGACGAGACCCACCGCGAAGGCGGCCAACAGAAACAGCGGTGTCAGTGCCGAGCCGATGAAGGCGCGGGTGAGATGGCCGGCTATACCCAGTTTCATGGCAGCACCACCGCGTCGCCGGCAGAAAGACCGGACAGGATCTCCACATCATCGCCGTGTCGCTCGCCGAGCACCACGGTACGGTCGCTTTCCACGCCATCGGCGGCGACGCGCAGCGTGTCGATGCCGGAGCGGCTGACGACGGCCGAGGCCGGCACCAGCATGGCCTGGCGCTTGCCGACCGGCACCCGGACGAGAAGGCGGGCATCGACGAACTCGGTGGGAAGACCAGGCACCTCGACGTCGGCGGTCACCCGACCGCCTTCGATCAGCGGATAGATCTTGGCAAGCCGGCCCTCCAGAGCGCCGTTCGCCGTCTCCACCGTGAGCGAGGCGTCCGTCTCAAGCAGATCGGCGTGGCGTTCGGGGATCGAAAGCCGAAGGAAAAAGCCGCCGCCGCCCAGCTTGGCGACGGTCTCTCCAGCCATCACCACCGACCCCTTGGTCACAGGCACGGTCAGGACCTTGCCGTCACTGGGTGCCAGCACGTCGCCTTCGGCGCCCTGTTGGACGACCACCTGTCGCTGCGCCTCGGCGGCGGCGATCTGGTTGCGGAACACATCGACCTGGGTGCGCAACTGATCCAGCCGCTGGCTGGTGCTGACGCCCTTCTCGACCAGCGTCTGGCCACGGGCGAGTTCGGCCTCCGCGTTCTCGAGCTGCGCGACAAGCGCCTTCAACTGGGCGTCGAGGGCGGAGATCTGATAATCGATCTTGTCGTCGCGCACGACCGCGATGCGCTGCCCGCCCTTCACGGTGTCGCCTTCGGAAACATCGAGCGATACCAGGGTACCCCCAACCCGAGCCCGGGCGGCGAGACTGTCGCGCGCCTCGACGCGGCCATAGACCGCCTTCCACTCCGGGACGGCGACCGGCTGGACGACGAACGTTTCCGCCTCCGCCCATGAGGCAAGGCAGAGCGAAGCGAGCCCGGCAAGGAAGAGGCGCATCACGAACTCCCGATCAGAAGGCGGTGCCGGACTTGATTCCGAGCTTGCGGAACACGATTGCCGCCGGACAGAACCCGGTGAAGGCCGACTGGATGAGATTGAAGCCAACGAAAGCCGTCAGCCAGACGAAGTACGGCGAGACGAAATAGGTGAGCAGCAGCGAGACAAGCAGCACGCTGCCGGCGAAAGCGAGAACGGCGCGATCAAGGGTCATCGGTCATCTCCGTCAGAGTTTATATTATAATATACTCATATACAGAAACGCGCCAAAGATGCAAGCGCTTCTCCACCCTCTTCGGCACACGACCGACCGAGTGTGGTCACGCAGCACCGATATCTCCGACAGGCTGGATCAACGAGGGGCCGTCGTCAATCATCCTTCAGACGGCAAAACGGGATATTTGTGTAGTTATTTCATCAGGATAACAGACCGGGAAACCTCTCCGCCACGAGGCGAGGAAGCCCGATCCCGGACCGCCGCAGCGGCCAACTTCGATCGCCTTTTTCACCGGTTTGGTGATAGCCTCCGGCCCCGAATCTCGGAGAGGAACGCATGGCCATAGCCTTCGACATCGGCGGAACGAAAATCGCGGCAGCACGAGTCGGCGCCGATCTGACGGCCAGCGAAATCGGCCGCGTTCCGACGCCCACACGCGACTATGACGCCTTTTGCGCCGCCATTGCCGATCTCGCCGGACAAGGTGACGAGCCGATTGGAATTTCCATAGCCGGCGTCGTCGATCCTCGCGACGGTCGGCTGACGGTCGCCAACATCCCCTGCGCCGACGACAAGCCTCTCGCCGCCGACCTTGAGGCAAGCCTGGGCCGCCGCGTGCGCGTGCTCAATGACGCCAAGGCCTTTGCTCTCGCGGAAGCCACCGTCGGCCTCGGCAAGGGACACGCGTCGGTCTTTGCGGTGATCATCGGCACCGGGATCGGCGGCGCCTTCGTTCTGAACGGCCGGCTCGTCATGGGAGCGACCGGCAGCGCCGGCGAATGGGGCCACGGTCCGGCGGCGGCGGCGCGCACCGGCGCCACCTTGCCGATCGTCCGCTGCGGCTGCGGCCAGCCCGGCTGCGTCGACACGCTGGGCGGCGCTCGCAGCCTCGAGCGGCTGCACCGCCACCTCTCCGGCATCGAGGCCGACACGCCGGCCATTCTCGCCTCTTGGCGACAGGGCGAACCGGACGCCGTTCGCACGCTCGACGTCTATCTCGACGTCGTCGGCGGCGCGCTCGCCAATACCGTCAACATCCTCGATCCCGACATCGTTCCGATCGGCGGCGGCCTTGCTCGCAATGCGGCCCTCGTCGCCGCCATCGACGCCGAAGTCCGCTCCCGCACCCTCGGCCGCCGCGCAACGACACTCTGCGTGCCTACCGAGACCGGCCCGGAGAAAGGCCTCATCGGCGCCGCCATCCACGTTTCGGAAACACCCCTGCCATGACCATCCGCCTCGAAGTCTGTATCGACGACGTTGCCGGCCTCGCCGCCTGTGCCGCCGGCGGGGCCGATCGCGTCGAACTCTGTTCGGCGCTCGATCTCGGAGGTCTCACCCCGTCACCCGGCCTCATTTCTGCCGCCGCCAAGTCCACGGTGCCGGTACGCGCCATGATCCGCCCACGCGCCGGCGATTTCCGCTACACCGACGCGGAGATGGACGTCATGCTGGCCGACATCGTGGCGGTACGGGAGGCGGGTCTTGCCGGCGTGGTGCTCGGGGCAACGGCGGCCGAGAACGCACTCGACATCGCTGTGCTCGCCCGTCTCGTTGAGGCGGCCGGTCCTCTCGGCAAGACACTGCACCGCGCCGTCGATCTGCTCCCGGATCCCGTTACCGCTGTCGGCATTGCCGTCGACCTCGGCTTCGACTGCATCCTGACATCCGGCGGAGCGCTCGCCGCCGAGACCGGAGCCGCCGTCATCGCCGCCATGGTCGAGCGCGCCGCCGGCCGTATCGACATCATGGCCGGCAGCGGCGTTCGTCCGGAAAACGCATCCGCCATCTACCGAAACACGCATGCCCACTGGCTGCATTCGTCCTGTGGACGCGCCGAAGCCAACGGCGACGACATACGCCACTTCGGCTTCGGGCCGAGCGAGCGACGCCTGACCGACATTGATCGTATCCGGACGCTGAAGGCGGCCGCGATGTCTGGAGAACCTTCGTGATCCTCAGCGACAATCTCAGGGGCGCTCTGCTCGCCGTCTGCGCTTTCGGCATTTTCTCGGTCGCCGACACCATCGTCAAATACGAGAGCCAGTTCATGCCCGTCGCCGCCGTGACGGCGATGATCACCGGCGTCGCAACAGTGCTGATCGCCCTTTACGGCTTCGGCATCGGTCAGGGACGCGCGCTCATACCGGTAACGCCAGCCTTCACGCTTGGCCGGGGCGCACTCCTCGCCAGCGAGACCGCGATCATATATTACGCCTTCACCATCATTCCGCTCGCCGATGTCTACGTTCTTACCTTTCTCACGCCGATCTTCGTCTCGCTGATCGCTATCGTCGGCCTCGGAGAACGCCCCTCGCCTCTGGTGGCGATTGGTGTCCTGCTCGGGTTCGTCGGCGTTCTCGTCGCATTTCGCCCCGGCGCCATGGGCTTTGGCCTCGGCCATTTCGCCGCCGCCGGATCGGCGCTCATCTTCGCGGTGACGCTGGTGATGATCCGCATAGCACCGCCGCGCGAGTCCGATCTGGCGCTGGTCATCTGCCCGATGATCATCCTTGCCCTCGGCAGCGGAGTCATGACCGTGCTGACCACGGGCTTCCCGGTGCCCTCGGTCGGCAACCTGGCGCTCGTCCTCCTCGCCGGCTTCTGCCTTTTCGCCGGCAACCTCCTGATCGTCCGGGCCTATCGCGTCGGCGCCGCCTCCTTCGTCGCCCCGTTTCAGTATTGCCTGATCTTCTGGGGTGCGTTCAATGGCTGGTTGGTGTTCCGCGAAACCGTCGAACTGTTCACCTGGATCGGCGCGGCCATCATCATAGCCGCAGGTCTGATCGTCTTGCGGTCCGACCGGGCCGGTGCTTGACCAAATCCGGCAAGGTCGCCGCCTGACCATGTCCGCCTAGGCTTGATGCAGGCGGATTCGCGCGTTAGCTTGCCTTGAGGGTTGGGATGACAACGTAATCATACGACAAACTCTTTCTCTGGGAGGGGAACGCCATGGCCAAGCTCGAGGGAACGGTCGCGATCGTCACAGGCGCCGGCCGGGGAATCGGACGGGAGATCGCTCTTCATCAGGCCCGCGCCGGCGCCAAGGTCGCGGCTCTCGCCCGCACGGCCCGGGAAATCGAGGAGACCGCCGCTCTGATCGCCGCCGAAGGCGGAAAGGCGATCGCGCTCCCAGTCGACCTCGTCGATCGCGTGGCGGTCGAAGCGGCCATAGCCCGCGTTTCCAGCGAACTCGGCTCCATCGATACGCTCATCAACAACCACGGCTCGTTCCGGGCCTTCGGGCCGATCTGGGAGTGCGATCCCGAGACGTGGTGGGCGGATATCGAGATCAACCTGCGCGGCACCTTCCACACCTGCCGGGCCGTGGCGCCGGCCATGCGCGACAGGGGACGCGGACGCATCGTCAATCTGGTCGGCGGCGGCACTGGAAACAGCTTCCCCAACGGCTCCGGCTATGCCTCCAGCAAGGCGGCGATCATGCGCTTCACCGAGTGTTTCAACGACACGGTGAAGGATGCCGGCGTCCTGGCCTTCGCCGTCGATCCCGGCCTGGTTCGCACGGCGATGACCGAGCTCCAGCTTTACTCGGACGAGGGCAGGAAGCACCTGCCCGACATCGAGCGACTGTTCGACGACGGCGTGAACATTCCGCCGAGCCGGGCCGCCGCCCTGATAGCCGACATTGCCGCCGGCCGCTTCGACCCGTTGGCGGGACGCATTCTGCGCGGGGTCGAGGATCGCGACGCGCTGGAAAAGGCGATGGACGATCTCGTCGCCACCGACGGCCGGGCGTTGCGGTTGACCCGCCTCGACATCTGACAGAATGCGCCGGCGCCCTACCCCGTCGCCTGCGCCTCGGCCTGCGCAAGAAGCGCCAGGACATGGGCATGCGAGGCGTCGAAGGCCGCCTGCTCCTCTTCGGTGAAGCGGCAGTTGACGATCGCCTCGCGGCCGGCGCGGCCGATCACGCAAGGCACGCTCATCACCACGTCTGAAACGCCATACTCGCCTTGCAGAAGCGTGCCGACTGGCAGCACGGACCGCTCGTTGCCGGCGATCGCCCGGATGATCCGGAACACCGAGGCGGCGATGCCGTGATTGGTGTTGCCCTTGCCCGCAAAGATGTCGAGGCCGATCTGCAGCACGCGCCGCCTCACCTCGGCGCGGTCGATCAACGGAAGTCCGTTCAGCTCGCAGTAGCTATCCACATCCAGTCCACAGACGTTGCACAGGCTCCAGGGAATGAAGCCGGTCTCGCTGTGGTCACCGAGCACCCAGCCGAAGATGTTCTTCGGGTCGATCGCCACGTGTTCGCTGACGATGCGCATGAAGCGGGCGGTGTCGATGATGGTGCCGAGACTGATCACCCGCTCTTTCGGGAAGGGCGAGTGGCGCAATACCACCTGCACCAGGATGTCGACGGGATTGGTGACCATCAGGACGATGGCGCCCGGCGATGTCCGCTCCACCTCGGCGATGATCGACTTCATGATGGCGCTGTTGATCTGGGCCAGCGCATCGCGCGTCTGTCCCGGCTTGATCTGAGCGCCCGCCGTGATCACCACGATGTCGCTTCCGGCGGAGTCCGCATAGTCGCCGGCCGTCAGGCGGGGGTTCTGCGCATAGATGAAGGACGTCGTGTGAGAGAAGTCCCAGAGCTCCGCCTGGGCCTTGGCCGCCGCCTGATCGATGACCACGATTTCCGAAGCGACGCCGCTGTTGAGCAGATGGCCGACAACCTCCGTGCCCACGGCTCCCATGCCGATGACCGTGATCTTCATCCCCGCCCCCTGACACATGATCGTGGACGGAATCTAGATCACTTAACAGGACAAGAGGCAATCGCCGGGTAAGGGCGCCTCCCCGATCCCTATGACTTTTTTATATCTTTGCCCTTCGCTCCGTCTCGAACCCCTATGCGGATCGGACCTACCTTGAGTCTCGTATTCCGAAATCTCCCGCAAACATCTGGCGGGAGAGACCGGTTCGCGTGCGCAAGAGCTTCGGAAAGCCGAAGCCAACGCGCCGGCCCAAAATGAGTCTGGAGTCCGGAGATGGATATCGTCCTTCCACTGACTGGCATCGCCTTTTTCGCGCTGATGCTCGGCTACGTCCGAACCTGCGACCGGCTTTGAGCGCTGGAGTGCCCACCATGCTTCTTGAATACGTCCTCGGCGGCGCCACGGCGGCGTTCCTCTCAGGCTACCTGATTTACGCCCTCGTCCGCCCCGACCGCTTCTGACCCCCGTCGATCAGGAATACTTCAATGACCATCAATGGATGGATGCAGATCCTTGTCTTCTGCGGGATCGTCGTACTGCTCGTCAGGCCGCTGGGCGGCTACATGACGGCCGTCTTCACCGGCGAGCGGACGCCATTGTCGTTCGTTCTCGGCCCGCTTGAGCGCGGCCTCTACCGCCTCGCCGGCACAACCGAGCGGGAAGAGCAGCACTGGACGACCTATGCGGTGTCGCTGCTGCTGTTCAATCTCCTCGGCGTGCTGCTGCTCTACGCGGTGCTGCGCCTTCAGGGGGCCCTGCCACTCAATCCCACCGGCATGGCCGACGTGCCACCAGAACTCGCCTTCAACACCGCCGTCAGTTTCGTGACCAATACCAACTGGCAGAACTACGGCGGCGAAACCACCATGTCCTACCTCAGCCAGATGCTTGGGCTGACGGTGCAGAACTTCCTGTCGGCGGCAACCGGCATCGCGCTGGCCGTGGCGCTGATCCGGGCCTTCGCCCGCAAGTCGGCACGGACGGTGGGCAACTTCTGGGTCGACATGACCCGAGCGACGCTCTACCTGCTGCTGCCGCTCTGCGTCGTGCTGACCATCGTCTTCGTCGCGCTCGGCGTTCCTCAGACGCTCGGCGGTTCCGTCGATGCCACGACGCTGGAAGGCGCAAGGCAGACCATCGCCGTCGGTCCCGTCGCCTCCCAGCTCGCCATCAAGATGCTCGGCACCAACGGCGGCGGCTTCTTCAACGTCAACTCCGCCCACCCGTTCGAAAACCCGAATGCCATCTCCAACCTGATCCAGATGGTGGCGATCTTCGCCATCGGCGCGGCGCTCACCAACGTCTTCGGACGCATGGTCGGCAACGAGCGGCAGGGCTGGGCGATCTTCGCGGCCATGGGCACGCTGTTCCTCGTCGGCGTCGCCGTCTGCTACTGGGCGGAGGCCACAGGCAATCCGTTGGTCCATGCCCTTGGCGTCAACGGCGGCAACATGGAGGGCAAGGAAGCCCGCTTCGGCACCGCCCTGTCGGCCCTCTTCGCAACCATCACCACCGCCGCCTCCTGCGGCGCGGTGAACGCCATGCACGACAGCTTCATGGCGCTCGGCGGCATGATCCCGCTGATCAACATGATGCTCGGCGAGATCATCATCGGCGGCGTCGGCGCCGGCTTCTACGGCATCCTGATGTTCGTGGTGATCGCCATCTTCGTCGCCGGGCTGATGGTCGGGCGCACGCCCGAATACCTCGGCAAGAAGATCGAGGCCAAGGAAGTGAAAATGGCCATGCTGGCCGTTCTCTGCCTGCCGCTCGCCATGCTTGGCTTCGCCGCCGTGGCGGTGGTGCTGCCGACCGGCATCGCCTCGGTCGCCAACGCGGGACCGCACGGCTTCTCGGAAATCCTCTACGCCTACACCTCGGCGGCCGCCAACAACGGCTCGGCCTTCGGCGGACTTTCCGGCAACACGCCCTGGTACAACGTCACCTTGGGCATCGCCATGCTGATGGGGCGCTTCCTGGTGATCGTTCCGGCGCTGGCGATCGCCGGCTCCATCGCCGCCAAGAAAACCGTTCCCGCATCGGCCGGCACCTTCCCCACCGACGGCGTGCTGTTCGTCGGCCTGCTCACCGGCGTCATCGTCATCGTCGGCGGCCTCACCTTCTTCCCGGCACTGGCGCTCGGCCCGGTGGTCGAACACCTGGCAATCGCCGCCGGTGAGACCTTCTGAGCGTCGGACGGACAGGAGTTTCTCATGAGCAACACCAAGTCCGCGAGCCTTCTCGATGCTCGCATCCTCTGGCCAGCCATTGGCGGCGCCTTTCGCAAGCTCGACCCGCGAAGCCTGATCCGCAACCCGGTGATGTTCGTCGTCGCCACCGTTTCGGCGCTCACCACCGTGCTTCTGGTCAAGGACGTCATCACCGGCAATGGCGAGCTCGGCTTTTCCTTCCAGATCGTGATCTGGCTGTGGTTCACGCTGCTGTTCGCCAACTTCGCCGAAGCGGTGGCGGAGGGGCGCGGCAAGGCACAGGCCGACGCCCTGCGCCGTACCCGCACCGAAACCGAGGCGAAACTCGTCGCTGATGGCAGCAAGGACTACCGCAGGGTTCCCGGGCACAGCCTCAAGGTCGGCGATGTCGTGCTGGTCGAAGCGGGCGACATCATCCCTTCCGACGGCGAGGTGATCGAAGGGGTCGCTTCCGTCAACGAGGCGGCGATCACCGGCGAGTCCGCCCCGGTCATCCGCGAATCCGGCGGCGATCGCTCGGCAGTGACCGGCGGCACCGAAGTGCTGTCCGACTGGATCCGCGTTCGCATCACGGCGGCGGCGGGCTCCACCTTCATCGATCGCATGATCTCGCTGGTGGAAGGCGCCGAGAGGAAGAAAACGCCCAACGAGATCGCGCTCAACATTCTTCTTGCCGGCATGACGCTGATCTTCGTGCTGGCCACCGTGACGATCCCGAGCTTTGCCTCCTACGCCGGCGGCTCCATCCCGGTCGTCGTGCTGGTCGCCCTGTTCGTGACGCTGATTCCGACCACCATCGGCGCGCTCCTGTCGGCCATCGGCATCGCCGGCATGGATCGCCTCGTCCGCTTCAACGTTCTGGCCATGTCAGGCCGTGCCGTCGAGGCGGCCGGCGACGTCGACACGCTGCTGCTCGACAAGACCGGCACCATCACGCTCGGCAATCGTCAGGCCACCGCCTTCCACCCTGTGGCGGGGATTACCGCCCAGGAACTCGCCGACGCCGCGCAACTCGCCTCGCTGGCCGATGAAACGCCCGAGGGACGGTCGATCGTCGTGCTCGCCAAGGAGAAGTACAGTCTCAGGGGGCGGGAGATGGAGAGCCTGCACGCCACCTTCGTGCCCTTCACCGCCCAGACCCGGATGAGCGGCGTCGACTACGATGGCCTCAGCATCCGCAAGGGCGCCGTGGACGCTATCCTCGCCCAGGCCGATCCGACGGCACCGGCAGCGTTGCGCGAGGCCCGATCCATCGCCGACGGCATCGCCAAGGCCGGCAGTACGCCGTTGGCGGTGATGCGGAATGGTCGCATCCTTGGCGTCGTCGAGCTCAAGGATGTCGTCAAGGGCGGCATTCGCGAACGCTTCGCCGAACTGCGTCGCATGGGCATCCGCACGGTGATGATCACCGGTGACAACCCGATGACCGCCGCAGCCATCGCCGCCGAGGCTGGCGTCGACGACTTCCTCGCCCAGGCGACTCCGGAGGACAAGCTGAACCTCATCCGCACCGAACAGGCAAAGGGCAAGCTGGTGGCCATGTGCGGCGACGGCACCAACGACGCGCCTGCCCTCGCCCAGTCGGACGTCGGCGTTGCCATGAACACCGGCACCGTCGCTGCCCGCGAGGCCGGCAACATGGTGGACCTCGACAGCGACCCGACCAAGCTGATCGAGATCGTCGAGATCGGCAAGCAACTGCTGATGACGCGCGGCGCGCTCACCACCTTCTCGATCGCCAACGACGTCGCCAAGTATTTCGCCATCATCCCGGCGATGTTCCTGGCCTTCTATCCGCAGCTCGGTGCGCTCAACGTCATGGGCCTCGCCACGCCGCAAAGCGCCATCCTCTCGGCGATCATCTTCAACGCCCTGATCATCGTGGCCCTGATCCCGCTGGCGCTTAAAGGCGTCCGCTACCGACCGGTCGGCGCTGGCGCGCTACTCACCCGCAATCTCCTGATCTACGGCCTCGGCGGCCTCATCGTGCCCTTCGTCGGCATCAAGGCGATCGATCTCGCCGTCACCGCTCTCGGCCTCGTTTGAAGGATACGTCCATGCTGAAACACCTGAGACCCGCGGCCGTCATTCTCACCACTCTGGCAGTTCTGACCGGGCTCGCCTATCCGCTTGCCATGACCGGCATTGCCGGCGCCGCGTTCCCCCGTCAGGCGTCCGGCAGTCTGATCGAGCGGAACGGCGTCGTCATTGGCTCGGAACTGATTGGACAGACCTTTGCAAGCGAATCCTACTTCCATGGCCGCCCCTCCGCTGCCGGCAACGGATACGACGCGTCGAGCTCAAGTGGTTCCAATCTTGGTCCGGCCAATCCGAAGCTGATCGATCGCATCCGTGCCGATGCGGAGAAGCTGAAAAGAGAGAACTCCGACGCGCCGGTGCCGATCGATCTCGTCACCGCATCCGGCAGCGGCCTCGATCCGCAGATCTCGCCCGAAGCGGCCTACTTCCAGATACCGCGCGTTTCCAAGGCGCGCGGTCTCGATCCGACGGCGCTCAAGCAACTGGTCGATGCCCAGATCGGCGGGCGGGCGCTGGGG
>JAUVXG010000224.1 GCA_030603685.1 Pleomorphomonas sp. | reverse complement strand
GCCGTAGAGAAACGACAGCGCCATCAACCAGACGCCGGCGCTGCCATTGGCCTTCATGGCCGCAAGGGTTGCCGTGAGGTCCCGGTAGAAGCCGGCCTGCCAGACGGCGATGGTGCGAAAGAGGCCGGGAAGGAAGCCGCCGCCGCTGGCAGCGGGTTCGGGCAAGCCGACGCCGAACGGTCCGGTCGACGCGAGCACCGGCGTCGCGGCGAGGAGCAGGATGGCGACAACGCCAAGGCGGCGAACGGTCAAGGACATGCGATGTCGGCCCCGTTGGTCTGGCCTTCGGTCAAGAGCTGCAAGGCGGGGGGAAGCTCACGCTGGTCGGCCGGCACGGCGGCCAGGGCGGCGGCGGCGGCCGGGTCCATCTCGGGCGGCCGGAAAGTCTTGGCGGCGCAGGCCTCGGGCGCGCCATCGAAGACGATCGGTCCGTCCTTGTCGTCGATCATGCGAAAGGCGACGAACAGGGTGGGATCGTAGATCTCCAGCCGGATCGAGCCGGCAGCCTTGACCGGCGCCTTGGTCGGCAGGGTGAAGAACAGGATGAGGCGGCCGTCGACATCCTGCAGCCAATACTCGGTGGGCTTGTCGAAGTCGACGTCTTCGCCGTCGGCAGCCGTGATGAAGGTGAAGTAGGCGTAATCCTTCAGCGAGTCGACGTTGACGTCGGCGAGCGGCTTCAGTTCGTCAACGCTGAGCTTGCCGTCGCCATTGGTGTCGAGGCCCTGGCTGGCAAAGGCCGAATAGGCGTCGTCGAAGCGCCAGATGTTGCGGATGGCGGTGATCTCGCCCTTGCCGTCGAACACCACCTCGGCCTTGGCGTCGACCCAGACGTGCGGATGGGCAAGGGCCGGCGCGGCGGCGAGGGCCGCGGCGAGCGCGGCGGCGAAGGCAATCATCCTCTTGATCACGAGCGGCATCCGTGGCGATGGCGGCGACGGGTCGGCGCCTCCGGCGAGACATCGCTGCCAAACAAGGCGGGACGATGTCAACCCGGCTCGTCGGCCACCGTCGCCCGGCTCGTCGGGCCGTCGCTGCATCCCTCGCCGTTTTTCTGGAACCAGTCGGCCATGAAGTCGACGAAGGCGCGGATCTTGGCCGAGAGGTGCCGGCGATGCGGATAGACGACGTAGATGTTGGCTGCGCCCAGCTCGAAGTCGGAGAGCACGATCTTGAGCCGGCCGGCTTCGATATCGTCTTCCACCATCTTGTAGGGCACCGAACCGAAGCCCAGGCCGGCCAGAACCGCGAGGCGCACCGCCGACGGCGAGTTCACCTCGACGCGGCCGGACACCGCCACCGTCTGCCGGGCGCCATCGACGAGGAAACGCCAGTTGAATCGGTTGCGCAGATTGGAATCAATGATGCAGGGAAGCCGCGTCAGGTCCTCCGGGACGGTGGGCAGACCGTGGGTCTCGGCGACGTCGGGGCGGACCACCGTCGCGAAACGATAATCGGCAAGCTTGCGGGCGATCAGGCTGGAATCGGAGAGTTCGCTGACGCGGATGGCGCAATCGAAGCCTTCGTCGATCAGGTCGACGAAGCGATCGTCCAGCCGGAGGTCGAGGCGAATGGCGGGGTTGGCCGACACGAAGTCCATGATCGCCTGGCCCAGCAGCGAATCGCCGAAGGTGCGCGGAGCGGCGACGCGCAAGAGGCCCGTCGGTTCGCCATGCCGTTCCCGCACCATGTCCTGAAGGTCGTCGACGCGCTGGAGAATCTCGCCGGCATCGCGGTAGTAGGCTTGGCCCAGCTCGGTCAGGGAAAGGCGCCGCGTCGTGCGGTTCATGAGGCGGGCGCCCAACTCGTCCTCAAGTTCCTTTACGTATTTTGAAATCAAGGCCTTGGACCGGCCGAGCTTCCGGGCCGCCGCGGAGAATCCGCCTGCTTCGACGACCTCCACGAAGGTCCGCATGCGAGTGAATGTATCCATTATCCGCCGCCAGTTTGAGGAGTTCCGCCTTTCGACGACGCCGCACGATCGGTTCCGTGGCCTCCGGAACGCCCGCACGCTGACGAAAGCGCTTTAGGGCCGACCATGTGACGGTCCAGCAATCGGCCAACCGGCAGTCACGCCCATTAACTCTAATGACCTGAATTCAACGACTTCCGTCAATATGAAAAATCGGGTCTGCGTTGCAGAATCATGCGATTTTCTGCTTTTATACGTATAGTTTACCCTGAGTGGACAATCGAATTCTTCCCGCTGAACTAATGCCGCTTGAGCAGCGCCCTTTGCACTTGCCGAAGGCGGCATGGGAGACGCCCGCCACACCGGCCGGCCGGGGTGTCGCAGCAGGGCACACCACATGAAATTGACGTCACAAACGGATTTTCGAAGCACAAGGTCTTGCAGAAGAGGGCGACGCAGAGTACATGCGTCCTTGCCCAATTTCGCACGTGCCTGTGGTTGCGTGCCGGTTTCGCTAGGGCCGCTAACCGCGGTTCCGGCGAGGGCAACCGGTGACCGGAGTTAAACCGGGTCTAAGCTGCTTCTCAAGCGGCGGACGCGACTTAAAGCAACGACGTAGAGGGCTTTTTTGGTCTCTGCCGGCGCTCCAAACGTTGGCGTTACTGAAGAGGCACTACATCCTTGCCGGACGTGCGGACAGGAGCGATCCGTCCAATCAAAGGCTGCACGACCAAGAGTCTCGACCGCCCGACGCATCTTCGCCGGGGCGCTGAGTTTTCAAGGTCGCACTGATATCCGCCGTCTTCCGGAAGCGGGAGGCGATGAGGGGTGCATTCGCTCGCGCGTGCCGGGTCCACACCGGTCGCGGAGAGAGGGTTGCTCATCCTCGAAGTAGACTTTGGACGACGGAGTTCCAGGGCCATGACCGCGCGCATTCTCGACTTTCTCGCCAGCCGACGACCCGAAGGCCCCTGCCTGGTGGTCGACCTCGATGTCGTCCGCGACAACTTCAATGCGTTCCGCCACGCGCTGCCCGACACCCGCATCTACTATGCGGTGAAGGCCAACCCGGCGCCGGAAGTGCTGCAGTTGCTCGCCGATCTCGGCTCGTCCTTCGACTGCGCCTCGATCCCGGAGATCGAGATGGTGCTGGCCACCGGCGCCACGGCCGATCGCATCTCCTTCGGCAACACCATCAAGAAGGAGCGCGACATTGCGCGCGCCCTCGAACTCGGCGTCGACCTGTTCGCCGTCGACTGCGAAGCCGAGGTCGACAAGATCGCTCGTCAGGCGGAGACCACCGGCAAGGCACGGGCCCGGGTGTTCTGCCGCATTCTCTGCGACGGCGCCGGCGCCGAGTGGCCGCTGAGCCGCAAGTTCGGTTGCGATCCGTCGATGGCGTCCGAAGTTCTCGAGCATGCCCATCGCGCCGGGCTCACCGCCTATGGAATCTCCTTCCATGTCGGTTCGCAGCAGGCCAACCTCGACGCCTGGGACGGCGCGCTTTCCTCGGCCGCCGCGATCTTCGGCGAACTGGCCGAGCGCGGCATCCAGCTGAAGATGGTCAATCTCGGCGGCGGTTTCCCGACCCGCTATCTCAAGGACGTTCCGGCGACCGAGGCCTATGGCCGCTCGATCGACGAAGCGGTGCGCCGCCACTTCGGCAACCATGTGCCCGAGACGATCATCGAGCCGGGGCGCGGCATGGTCGGCGGCGCCGGTCTGATCAAGGCTGAGGTGGTGCTGATCTCCAAGAAGAGCCGCGACGACGAGCAGCGCTGGGTCTATCTCGACATCGGCAAGTTCGGCGGTCTCGCCGAGACGATGGAAGAGGCGATCCGCTATCCGATCCGCACCCGTCACGACGGCTCCGCCACGGCGCCCTGCGTGCTGGCCGGCCCGACCTGCGACAGCGCCGACGTGCTCTACGAGAAGACGCCCTACGAGCTGCCCATCAGCCTGGAGATCGGCGACGAAGTGCTGATCGAGGGAACCGGCGCCTACACCACGACCTATTCGGCGGTGGCCTTCAACGGGTTCTCGCCGCTGAAGTCGTACATCATCTGAACTCGCTCCGGGCGGCCAGCCTCCGACCGGTACCCTTTGTGACTTCATCGCCCCGCCGGTTGCGGCGGGGGACGGGGTTGCCTCGATGATCGCCTACACGAATGAACAGGCGGGTGACGTTTTCGCCCGCGAGACGTTGCTCGACCGTGCCTTCGGGCCCGGCCGCTTCCGCAAATCCTCGGAGAAAATTCGCTCGGGGCGTCTGCCCTCCGAGGGGCTGGCGCTCGTTGCCCGGGACGATGACCGTCTTGTCGGCAGCGTGCGCCTGTGGGAGGCGGCGGCCGACCGGACGCCGCTGTTGCTGCTCGGTCCGCTCGCCGTTGACGACGCGTGCCGCGGCGCCGGCGTCGGGGCCGGGTTGATGCGGCTCGCCATCGACAGGGCGCGGTCGCTCGGTCATGGCGCGGTCGTTCTGGTGGGCGACGAGCCCTATTACCGTCGCTTCGGCTTCTCGACGCGCGGCATGGATTCACTCGCCATGCCCGGTCCCTTCGAGCGCAGTCGCTTCCTCGGCCTTGAGCTCGTTCCCGGTGCGCTCGATGGCGTTTCCGGCGTGCTTCGGCCGACCGGTCGCCTCGTCTCCGACGAGCTCGCGACGGTTGCCGCCTGAGCTGTTTGCCATTTGAAATTCCTCCCGGAACTGCATAGACTTGCAGGGTCTTTCCGGGAGGCTTTCCATGGACGTGTTTCTGAGCGGCGGTGATATCGCGGTCATCGCGCTGGTCTTGTTCGCGATCATCGTTCTGTTCGCTGGCATCAAGCAGGTGCCTCAGGGCTACAATTGGACGGTTGAACGCTTCGGCCGCTATACTCGGACGCTTCAGCCCGGCCTCAACCTGATCATTCCGTTCTTCGACCGCATCGGCGCCAAGCTCAATCGCATGGAGCAGGTGCTGGACGTTCCGAGCCAGGAAATCATCACCCGCGACAATGCCACCTGCACGGTCGACGGCGTGGCCTTCTACCAGGTGCTCGACGCGGCGCGCGCCGCCTACGAGGTGTCCAACCTGCAGATGGCGATCCTCAACATCACCATGACCAACATCCGCACGGTGATGGGTTCGATGGACCTCGACAATCTCCTGTCCAACCGCGACGAGATCAACGCCCGCCTGCTGCACGTGGTCGATGCGGCGACGGAGGCCTGGGGCGTCAAGATCACCCGCGTGGAGATCAAGGACATCAATCCGCCGGCCGACCTCGTCGCCTCCATGGCCCGCCAGATGAAGGCGGAACGCGAGAAGCGCGCCCAGATCCTCGAGGCCGAGGGCTTGCGCCAGTCGGCCATCCTGAAGGCCGAGGGCGAGAAGCAGGCTCAGGTTCTGCAGGCCGAAGGCCGGCGCGAAGCCGCTTTCCGCGACGCCGAGGCCCGCGAACGTCTTGCCGAGGCCGAGGCCAAGGCGACGGCGATGGTGTCGGAAGCGGTGGCGCGCGGCGATGTGCAGGCGCTCAACTACTTTGTCGCCGACAAGTACACGCAGGCGCTCGGCCAGTTCGCCCAGTCGCCCAACCAGAAGATCCTGATGCTGCCGGTCGAGGCTTCGGCGCTCATCGGCTCGCTCGGCGGCATCGCCGAGCTGGCTCGCGCCGCCTTCGGTGGCGATGGGTCGCAGGATGGGACGCCGCGCCGCCGCGGCGCCGTGCCGCCGGTCGGCGGCTGAGGACGCCATCATGGGGCTCATCGAAGGATCGATCGTCTATCTCGGACCGTGGTCTTGGCTGGTGCTGGCGCTTTTGCTCGCCGGCATCGAGGTGGTGGTGCCCGGCACCTTCTTCATCTGGTTCGGCGCGGCGGCGCTGGTTGTCGGTCTCATTGCCTTCGCCATTGCGATGAGCTGGCAGGTGGAACTGGTGCTGTTCGTCGTGCTGTCGGCGGTGGCGGTGCTGGTCGGTCGCCGCTTCTACGGCCGGGCATCCAACGAAGGCGACGGCTTCGCCAATGACCGGCTCGGCCGGCAGGTTGGCCGCTTCGCCGTCGTCGAGCGGGCCATCGAGGGCGGCTCCGGTCACATCCGTCTCGACGACACCATCTGGCGGGCCGACGGGCCGGATTTGCCGGAGGGTGCGCGCGTGCGAATCATCGGGCATCGCGACGGTCGTTTCCTGGTGGACCCGGCGGCGGCCGACTGAGGCCCGACATTGCGGCGGGCAGCCGCCTAACGACTCGTTAACCAATTCCCTTTACCTTTCGTCAACACTGGATACCGCTCGGGGCGGTTGGCGCGGCGACGGAGGCGGGCGTGCATCGGCGGCAGACCTTTCGGGCTCTGGCGATGGCGTCGGTTCTCCTCGCCTTGCCGTCTTTTGCTCAGGAAACCGACGACACGGACACCATGCCGGTCCTCAAGGGCGCATTGCCTGCAAAGCCGGTCGATCCGGTCGCCGATCCGATGTTGAGCGAGACGGAGGAGGGCGCGACCGCCGGCTCGGGTGTCAGCCAATCCGAAAGCGTCGCCGTCACCGGTTCCGTGCTCAGGGGCAGCCTTCCCTCGTTCGAGCTCAGGGCCGTCGTCCGTCCCGTGCCGCCCAACCAGTCGGCCAAGCTGCCGGCGGTGGCGCCGAGCCTCCCCGCCGTGACCCGCGAG
>JAUVXG010000182.1 GCA_030603685.1 Pleomorphomonas sp. | reverse complement strand
GGCAGGCGTTGATGATCGCGTCGGCGATCGGTGCCGGCAGCAAACCGAGCTCGGCGTTGGTGCGCGCGGCGGCCTGCTTGATCATGGCCAGCGCCTTGATCAGGTCCGGATAATGCGAAATCGGCGTTCCGGTGACGGGGAAGTTCTCGACGGCCCGCAGGGTATGAACCCCGTAGTAGGCAGTGTCTGGAACCTCCAGGTTGCCGAGCAGGTCATGCTCTATCCTCGTTTTGTCGGTGGGCATCTCTCTCTCCCGTTTCTCGACCCCCTTTGCCCAGGGGGGCGAGTTGGTATCGGCAAGAGGTGTGCCACCATGGCCGCCCGCAGGGTGTTCGCAAGTTATTGTTATAAAATGATTTTCTATCTGGCATCCGAGGCCTCGTTCGGAAATCCGAACGATGTGGCACCATTGTGACGAGACCTTTGGCCGACTTAATTCCTCAGTTGCAAGAAATTCTCATGAGCAGATATCTATCCGCTTGTTTTAAAAAGAATATCTTCAATGACGCCAGGCGCGTTCGGAAATCCGAACGCAGCTTCGGATGCGTTCGGAAGCGCGAACGGCGGCAAAAACGTGGCCATTTTCGCTCATCCTATTGGACGACGCCGCTCGTATTGGCCCTGCTGCGAGGTCGCGCTAGAGAGGCCGCCATGCATGTCCGGCGGCAGTGGTGTGCTCGTCGGCTCCTCAGCGGAGGATAATCCGATGCCCGACGACAAGAACGGTCTGTTTCCCCTTGCCGACGATGAGACCCCCTACCGGAAGCTGACCGGCGATCTGGTGAGCGAAGTGACGTTCCAGGGGGAGGCCGTCCTGAAGGTTGAGCCGGAGGCACTGCGGCTCCTCGCCGAGACCGCCTTTGGGGATATCAATCATCTGCTGCGGCCGGCCCATCTCGCCCAGCTCGCGAGTATCCTCGATGATCCCGAGGCCACCGACAACGATCGCTTCGTCGCCTATGATCTTCTGAAGAACGCCTGCATTTCGGCTGCCGGCGCATTGCCGATGTGTCAGGACACCGGCACCGCCATCGTCTCGGCCAAGAAGGGGCGCCGCGTCTGGACCTCCGGTGGCGACCACGCGGCGATCGGCCAAGGCGTTCGAGACGCCTATGCCGCCAGGAACCTGCGCTACTCCCAGCTCGCTCCGCTGACCCTGTTCGACGAGGTCAACACCGGGGACAACCTGCCGGCCCAGATCGACATCTACGCGGAGGGCGATGACGCCTACAAGTTCCTGTTTGTCGCCAAGGGTGGCGGCTCCGCCAACAAGACCTTCCTGTTCCAGGGGACGCCGTCGCTGCTGACGCACGACCGCATGCTGGGCTTCATCAAGGAGAAAATCCTGACGCTTGGTACGGCCGCCTGCCCGCCCTACCACTTGGCCATCGTTATCGGCGGCACGTCGGCGGAGATGAACCTGAAAACGGTCAAGCTGGCCTCGACCAAGGCGCTGGATGGCTTGCCGACGGCCGGCTCGGCGGCCGGTCACGCCTTTCGCGACCTGGCCTTCGAGGCGGAGGTCCTCAAGGCGACCCAGTCCACTGGTGTGGGAGCGCAGTTCGGCGGCAAGTATTTCTGTCACGACGTCCGCGTCATTCGCCTGCCGCGCCATGGTGCCTCGCTACCCATCGGCATCGGTGTTTCCTGTTCGGCGGACCGGCAGGCCTTGGGAAAGATCACGAGAGAGGGCGTGTTTCTCGAGGCGCTCGAGCAAAATCCGGCGCGCTTCCTGCCAGATGTCGACGCCCGCACTCTTGGCGGCGACGTTGTGGAGATCGACCTCAATCAGCCGATGCCAGAAATTCTGAGGACTCTGTCGCGTCATCCGATCCGCACCCGCCTCAGTCTCAATGGCCCGATGATCGTCGCCCGCGATCTCGCCCACGCCCGCTTGCGGGCTCGACTGGAGCGGGGCGAGCCGCTGCCGGATTACTTCAAGAACCACCCGATCTACTACGCCGGACCGGCCAAGACGCCGCAGAACCACGCCTCCGGCTCGTTCGGTCCGACGACGGCCGGCCGCATGGACTCCTATGTCGATCAGTTCCAGAGCTTGGGCGGTTCGATGGTCATGCTGGCCAAGGGCAACCGCTCCGCTTCCGTTCGCGATGCCTGCGCTCGTCATGGCGGTTTCTATCTCGGCTCGATCGGCGGACCGGCCGCGCGACTTGCCCGCGACTGCATCAGAAAGGTCGAACTCGTCGAGTTCCCCGAACTCGGCATGGAGGCGGTCTGGAAGATCGAGGTCGTCGATTTCCCGGCCTTCATCGTCATTGACGACAAGGGCAACGACTTCTTCTCCGAGCTCGGACTCGGCTAATGGAAGGCGCATCGGCGACGGCCGCCACCTGACACGTCAGGCGGCGGCCAGCTGTTCGGCGAAGGCGCTGACCTCCTGATTGAGTTCTTCGGCGCGGCGGGCGAGGTCGTGGGCGAGATTGGTCAGCCGGCCGGCCGACGTTCCCGTCAGGTCGACGGCGGCCGCCACTTCGCCGATGTTGTCGGTGACGGCGCCGGCGCCCGCTGCGGCGCGCTGGCAGTTGACGGCGATCTCACGGGTGGCGGCGCCCTGCTGTTCGACGGCGGCGGAAATGGTTTGGGTGATCTCGCCCAGCGACCGAACGGTGCTGACGATGCGGGAGATGGCATCGACGGAGGTCGATGTCTGCGTCTGGATCTCGACGATCTTCTGCGAGATGTCGGCGGTCGCCTTGGCGGTTTGCGAAGCGAGCTGCTTGACCTCCGAGGCCACGACGGCAAACCCCTTGCCGGCTTCACCTGCCCGCGCCGCCTCGATGGTGGCGTTGAGCGCCAGGAGATTGGTCTGTTCGGCAATCGCCGAGATCAGGCTGACGACATCGCCGATCTTCTCGGCGGCCAGTGACAACGCGCTGATGCTCTGTTCGGAAAGCGTCGCGTCGTCGGCTGCTGCGGCGGCAACATCGGCCGATCTGCGAACCTGACCGGCGATCTCGCCGATCGAGGCCGCCAGCTCTTCCGTGGCCGAGGCGACGGTATTGACGTTGACCGACGCTTCCTCGGCGGCGGTGTTCACCACGTCCGTCCGGTCGGCGGAATGGCGGGCATTTTCCGAAAGCCCCTCGGCGGCGGTGTTCACCTCGCCCGACGAGGCGGTGAAAGCTCCGGCCAGCCCGGTCATCCGATCCGTGAAGGCCGAGACCAGCTCTATTCGACGGCTGGCGGCGCGGATCGCATCGGCGCTCTGACTTTCCCGCTCGACCCGCATGCGCTCGGCTTCGGCGAGGCCGTCCCGGAAGACCGCAAAGCTCTTGGCCATGCTGCCGATCTCGTTGCCAAGGCCGGCATAGGGAATCTCCACGTCGAACCGGCCGGCTTCGATGTCTCCCAGAACGCCGGTCAGGCGCGCCATTTGCCTTGAGATCGATCGCGTGACGACATAGGCGAGCACCCCGGCGATCGTCAGGATCACACCGATGATGGCGAGGTTGGCGTAGAGCGCCCAGTTGAGGCCGCTGATGCGGCTGCCAAGCAATGTGTCGATTTCATCCGCCGTCTGGTGCCAAAGCGCCAGCGTCTCGGTGCGCAGGGCGCCCTTGGCGTCGGCAACGCCAACGTTGAGATCCTTGGGAAACTTTCCGGTGGCCAGGACCTGCACGGCCGGTCTGAGCTTGTCGGCAAACCCCCTCGCCGTCTTGGCGAGATTCTCCGCCTTGGTCATGAGATCCGCGGCTTTGGCATCGGTGATGCCGGCCATGCCGATCTGGAAATCGTAGGTGAGGGCGGCGGCGCTCTTGTCGATGTCGTGCAGTGCGCCGACGATCTCGATGCGCTGCTGCGGTGTGATGAAGCCCTTGGTGCGATCGGCGAGCGCGAAGAGATCGCCGAGATTGCTCGAGGCCATCAGCAGCGTCGGCATCTGCAGGGTCGCCGCGTCGATCAGGTAATAGCTGGAGGCCTTCGGATCGAGCGTCAGTTCCGAGGTGTTGCGTATCAGGTTGAGCAGCTCCAGTCCGGTGACCTTGGCCTCGTTTCCGCGTCCCACCTCGGCGGCGGCGACGAAGTCCTTCGAGAGCTTGTCGGTGCCGTGCAGCCCGTCGTAGGCCGCCGTCCCCTCGGCATAGGCCTTGCGCAAATCGGCGACCGGCTGCGACATGGTGGCGCCCGGTGCCCGTTCTTCGACAAGCAACGCTTCCCACAAGGCGAAGCCCAGCCGGTAATGCTCCATGCCTCGTATCTCGGCGACTGTCTGTCGGCTCTGTTCCCGCGATTGTTCGAAGAACAACGTGCCGAAGGTGAGAACCGGAATGATCATGACGCCGCAGATCAGGGCAATGCGGGAAATAATGCGCAGACGATCGAACATGAGACCTCCGGCCAAAACTTCCAGAACGCGGGGCCTTTGCCCCGCACAGGCGCGAGAAAGGTCCGGCGATGCGACCGACACCGCCGAACATCCGCCATGGCAAGTAGTCAAGCTGGACTATAAATCCTGTCGTTTAGTTAAGCGATGAGTGAGAACGTTTCTGTTTTTTATGAGTTCGTTCGATACATATGGCGTGACTGAAGCATGCGTGTATTGTCGAAAGTAGCATTCGTGATTGCTCGGATTTACTGCGTTGATGCCAAGAGCTGCGGATGTGCTGATCGCCGCCAGACCAAATCAACTCCGGCAAAGACGGGTACCGGCTTAGCACACTGAGTTTCCAAGAATAGTGGGATAGAGCAGGGGGGGGCGAACCAGGATCCGGACACGCTCTGGGGCAGTGGCGGTCGCGCGACGGCAACACCGCCAAGAGAACAACTTATGCCGATGAGTTGAGTGTGCGATGGCGGAGAAGGAGGGATTCGAACCCTCGATAGGGTTGCCCCTATACACGCGTTCCAGGCGTGCGCCTTAAACCACTCGGCCACCTCTCCGTACGGCCGGCGCCCCGGCTCGTGGCCGCGCACTATAACGATGTTCGTTGCGAGCGCAAGAGGGTATGCGGCTCAATGAAGAAGTCCGTTTTGGACGCCTGGAGAGTTCAGTTAACAGCCTGATTTCAAGTCCATTTACGTGGCCGGTCAGCTGGCGGGAAGCTGCGATGAACGCGCGGTGAGGCCTAAATGGCCACCGTCACGCGTCATCGGCGGCGAATCCCTCGGCGTCCGTCATGCCCACTGCCGGGAGGCCGGCGACGGCTCGCCGTCAATGGCCTGCCGCACGCTGTCGATGCGCCGCATCAGCTCGCCGGAGATACGGGTCTGAAGGGCGTTGAGCACCGTCTCGGTCACGGCCCGCCGGTCCGCCTTGCGTTCGACCAGCGCCGGGTCGCGCAACGGCCAGCGAAGCGTCGCGTATTCGGCAAGGCGGGCGCAATCGGGTTCGGTCCAGGTGACGGTGGCCAGATCGACGACGATGTGCGGGCGAAGCCCGCCGGGCAGGGCGAAGATGGTCCACGACTTTGGCTCAAGCCCATCGGTCGGAATGGCGCGTTGGCTGAGCGCCTGCTCGGCTTCGGGCAGGAGGCCCGTTGCCGGCCGGCTTCCGGCGCTGAAGGCACGGATGCGCATGTCGCCGCGCTGGTTGAGCAACGCTTCGGCCATCAGGCTGGTCGCACTGTTGGTTTCGCACAGAAACAGCACATCGACGGTTTGCATCCTGAACAAGCCCCTGCCGCTTGGAGGTGTCATCAACGCCATCGTTCCGTCTCTCTTCACCATGCTCCCGGGAAGCGCACGCCCTCAGGGCGCGAACAGTCCCACACTTCTCTGCGCCGCGCCGATGGATTCTCCATGACGTTTGCGAGACAGGCCGATGACGCGCCTCTCGCAAAACTCAAATGCATAAAGCGCGCCACCCACTCGCCTTCCCCGGACAATCGACCTAGACCAAAGTCTAAGGTCTTCATCTTCAAGGCAGAATCGGCGTGCCGCCAGTCGGACGTTGGCCAGGTATAGTCTCGAGGACGCGCCTACAAGCCCGCCGAAGGGCGTAGCGCACGCGGCGCTTGTCTTGGTCGGGCGTCATCGTCGGCGATCAGCCGGCGCCGCTCTGCTGGCTTTATGGGCAGCCAGCGGCAGTTCCCCGGTCAGGATGTCGGGGCTTCCAGAGAGGCGGTCGTTTCCACAACCGTGCTCATCGATGCGGCGCTTTTCACGGTGGCGTACTCGGCAAGGGCGGCGAGGGCTTGGGCAAAGACGGCGGCGAAGACGAGGCTGACGAGGAGTTTCCGGGCGAACATTTCCATGGCTTCCAGCAGCGCCGGAGAATCCGGTGCAGGCTGGCATATAGGCCGTGGGAAGCAGCCCTTATTGAGGTGGAAAAAGGACGGAAGCAGGTCACAGGTAAGGTGTTGTGGCGGCGAGGAGCACAAAAAAGGCGGCACCGAATCACGTCGGGCCGCCTTTTTGATCGAAGGAGGGAAGTGACGGTCAGATCTGCCGCTCGACCATCATCTTCTTGATCTCGGCGATCGCCTTGGCCGGGTTGAGACCCTTCGGACAGGTCTGGGCGCAGTTCATGATGGTGTGGCAGCGGTAGAGGCGGAACGGGTCCTCGAGATTGTCGAGACGCTCGCCGGTCGCCTCGTCGCGGCTGTCGATCAGCCAGCGGTAGGCCTGCAGCAGGATCGCCGGACCGAGGTAGCGGTCGCCGTTCCACCAGTAGCTCGGGCAGGAGGTCGAGCAGCAGGCGCAGAGGATGCACTCGTAGAGGCCATCGAACTTCTGGCGGTCCTCATGGCTCTGCAGCCACTCGGTCTCCGGCGTCGGCGACGAGGTGTGCAGCCACGGCTCGATCGACTTGTGCTGGGCATAGAAATGGGTGAGGTCGGGCACGAGGTCCTTCACCACGTTCATGTGCGGCAGCGGATAGACCTTGATGGGCCCGGAGATCTCGTCCATGCCCTTGGTGCAGGCCAGCGTGTTCATGCCGTCGATGTTCATGGCGCAGGAGCCGCAGATGCCCTCGCGGCAGGAGCGGCGCAGCGCCAGCGTCGGGTCGACCTTGTTCTTGATCCACAGAAGCGCGTCGAGCACCATCGGCCCGCAATCGTCGACATCGACGAAGAAGGTGTCGAGCCGCGGGTTGCGCCCATCCTCGGGGTCCCAGCGGTAGATGCGGAACTCGCGGACGCGCGTTGCGCCCTCCGGCTTCGGCCAGACCTTGCCGGCCTTGATCTTCGAGTTCTTCGGCAGCGTGAGCTGAACCATGGACTTGTTTCCTCGAAAGCTTTCGTTGGCCGATCGACGTTGAAGTCGAGGCGGTTGGCGCTCAGTACACGCGCGCCTTCGGCTGGATGTATTCGATTTCGGAGGTCATCGTGTAGGCATGCACCGGCCGGTAATCGAGGCCGACGCTACGCGCGCCCGGGTCGATCGAGGCCAGCGTGTGCTTCATCCACTCGCCGTCGTCGCGGTTGGGGTAGTCCTCGCGGGCATGGGCGCCGCGGCTTTCCTTGCGGTTGGCGGCGCCTTCCATGGTGACCACGGCTTGCACGATCAGGTTCTCGTATTCGAGCGCCTCGGTGAGGTCGGTGTTCCAGATCAGCGAGCGGTCGGTGGTCTTGAGGTCGTCGCCCGCCGCCCAGCAGTCGTGGATCAGCTTGATGCCCTCTTCCAGCACTTCGCCGGTGCGGAACACGGCGCAGTTGGATTGCATGGTTTTCTGCATCGAGAGCCTGAGCTCAGCGGTCGGCGTCGAGCCGGAAGCATGGCGCACGCGGTCGAGCCGCTCCAGGGCATAGAGGCCGGCGTCCTTCGGCAGATCGGCGATGCGGCCACCCTTCTCGATGGTCTCGGCGCAACGGTGGCCGACGGCGCGACCGAACACCACGAGGTCGATCAGCGAGTTGGAGCCGAGGCGGTTGGCGCCGTGCACCGACACGCAGGCGGCTTCGCCGACGGCCATCAGGCCCGGCACGATCCGGTCGGGATCGCCATCGATCTTGGCCAGCACCTCGCCGTGATAGTTCGTGGGTATGCCACCCATGTTGTAGTGGACGGTCGGCAATACCGGGATCGGCTCGCGCGTCACATCGACGCCAGCGAAGATCTTGGCGCTTTCCGAGATGCCCGGCAGGCGCTCGGCCAGGATCGCCGGGTCGAGATGATCGAGGTGCAGGTAGATGTGGTCCTTGAGCTTGCCGACGCCGCGTCCCTCGCGGATCTCCATGGTCATGGAGCGGGAGACGACGTCACGGCTGGCAAGATCCTTGGCCGACGGCGCGTAACGCTCCATGAAGCGCTCGCCCTCGGAATTGGTGAGAGAGCCACCTTCGCCGCGCGAGCCCTCGGTGATCAGGCAACCGGCGCCGTAGATGCCGGTCGGGTGGAACTGCACGAACTCCATGTCTTGCAAGGCGAGGCCGGCGCGCAGAACCATGGCGTTGCCGTCGCCGGTGCAGGTGTGGGCCGAGGTGCAGGAGAAATAGGCGCGGCCGTAGCCGCCGGTCGCCAGCACCGTCTTGTGGGCGCGGAAGCGGTGGATCGAGCCGGTTTCCATGTCGAGCGCAACCACGCCACGACAGGCGCCATTTTCCATGATCAGGTCGATGGCGAAATACTCGATGAAGAACTCGGCCGAATGCCGGAGCGCCTGACCGTACATGGTGTGCAGCATGGCGTGGCCGGTGCGGTCGGCGGCGGCGCAGGTGCGCTGGGCGATGCCTTCGCCGAAGTTGGTCGTCATGCCGCCAAACGGCCGCTGGTAGATCTTGCCTTCCTCGGTGCGGGAGAAGGGCACGCCCCAGTGCTCAAGCTCGTAGACGGCGGCCGGCGCGTTGCGCACCAGATATTCGATGGCGTCCTGATCGCCCAGCCAGTCCGAGCCCTTGACGGTGTCGTACATGTGCCAGCGCCAGTCGTCCGGCCCCATGTTGCCGAGCGAGGCGGCAACGCCGCCCTGGGCGGCGACGGTGTGCGAGCGGGTGGGGAACACCTTGGTGATGCAGGCGGTGGAAAGGCCCGCCTCCGAGGCGCCGACGACGGCCCTGAGGCCGGCGCCGCCGGCGCCCACCACCACCACGTCGAAGGTGTGGTCGATGAACTGATAGGCGCGGCCGCCAACATTGAAGGCAGTCTGCTTGCTGCCAGTGGTCTCTGAGGCAACGGCCATGATCAGGCTCCGAAGGTGATCTTGATGAGCGCCACGGCCGAGGCAATGCCGACCAGCGCCGAAAAGAAGGAGTTGGCCATCAGTGCCAGCACCCGCAGGAATGGCTGATTGACATAGTCCTCGATGATCACCTGCATGCCGATCTTCATGTGCCAGACGCTGACGCCGAGGAAGGCGAGCATCAGCACGGCGACGAAGGGGTTGCCGAGGGTGGCGATCACCGTGGGATAGTCGTCACCCTGCAGCTTGACGAGGAGCACGACGTAGACGAGCGACAGAAGCAGCGCGGCGACGCCGGTCACCCGTTGCTGCCAGAAATGCGCGGTACCCGACTTGCCCGAGCCGAAGCCGCGGGCGTGCTTCAG
>JAUVXG010000163.1 GCA_030603685.1 Pleomorphomonas sp. | reverse complement strand
CGGACCGAGGAGGTCGGGGTCTCGCCGAATGACGTGTTGAGAAAGTTGCGCGCCGGCGCGGTAACGAGGCGGAAGGGATGCGTCTCGTCGGCCTCCTCGACCACCGGCCAGTAGTCGGGCAGCGACGGCATCTCCCGCCAGGGGCCCATGGGGCCGATGTTGGAGGATTTGACGTTGGCCCAATCCGGCTTGAAGCGGAACTTGCCGTCGGGATAGGCGAAGCCCTTCACGTAGTGCGCCGTCTCGAAGTCCGGCTGCATGTCTAGGAAACGCTTCTCCTCAAGATCGGAGAGCGTGCCGAGCCCCGAGTGCTGCAGCATCCAGTCAACATGCTCGCGCGCCGTCATGTGGAATCCGGGATGTTCGGCGCCAAGGCGCCTCGCCAGCTCGTTGACGACATAGACGTTCTCGCGCGGACCTTCAGGCGGTTCGACGAGCTTCGGCCCGAACAGGATGCTCTGCTGCCCGCCGGCCTTGTAGATGTCGTCATGCTCCAGGAACATGGTGGCCGGTAGCACGATGTCGGCCACCTTGGCCGTATCGGTCATGAACTGCTCGTGGACGCAGACGAACAGGTCGTCGCGCAGGAAGCCGCGCCGCACCTTCTCCTGCTCGGGCGTCACCGTCATCGGGTTGCAGTTCTGGATGATCATCGCCTTGACCGGTGGCCCGCCCTTCAAAGCATCGGCTTCGCCGACCAGCACCGGGCCGACGCGCGAATGATCGAGGTGGCGTACGCTATGGTCTTCCACGTCCTCCCCCTCGACCATCGTCTTGTCGAGGCGGAAGATCGCGCCGTTGTTGTGGAAGGCGCCCGCCCCTTCCCGCTGCCAGAGCCCCAGCACCGTGGCGATCGACTGCGCCGCGTGCATCGAGACGACGCCGTTGCGCGACCGGGTGAAACCGTAGCCAAGGCGGAAGAAGGTACGCGGGGTCGTGCCGACCAGCTTGCCGAACGCCTCGATCTCGGCAACCGAGAGACCGGTGATCGCCGCCGCCCATTCCGGCGTCCGCGACTTGAGATGTGCCTCCAGCTCAGCCGGCGCGTCGGCATACTTTTCCATGTAGGCGCGGTCGGCATACCCGTCGCGGAAAGCGATGTGCATGACGGCGCAGGCAAGCGCCGCGTCGGATCCGGGCCGCAGCACAAGGCCGAGGTCGGCCTGCCGCACGGTCTCCGTCTCATAGACATCGACGGCGACGATCTTGGCGCCCCGGCTCTTGCGAGCGCGGATGGCGTGCGTCATCACGTTGACCTGCGTCGTCACGGCGTTGGTACCCCAGATGACGATGCAATCGGACTGGGCCATCTCGCGCGGATCCGGTCCGGCAAGACGGCCGGTGCCGGCAATCCAGCCCGTCCAGGCCGGCGTCACGCAGATGGTGTCGTGGCTGCGCGAGTATTTCTTGACGTGCCGGAGCCTCTCGAGGCTGTCGCGCTGCACGAGACCCATGGTGCCGGCATACTTGTAGGGCCAGACACTTTCGGCGCCGAACTCCCGTTCGGCGGCCAGAAAGGCATCGGCGACGCGGTCGAGCGCTTCCTCCCAGGAGATCTCCCTGAACTTCCCCTCCCCCTTGGAGCCAACGTTGAGAAGCGGCTTCATGAGGCGTTCGGGATGATAGAGCCGTTCGGCATAGCGGCCGACCTTGGCGCAGATGACACCGGCCGTGTAGCTGTTGTCCGGCGAGCCGCGCAGCCGCCCGACCCGGCCATCCGGCATCAGCTCGACATCGAGCGCGCAGGTCGACGGGCAGTCGTGCGGACAGGCGGAATGGGCGAAACCGGGGCGAAGTGAGACGTTCATTGACAAGAAGTCCGGTGGAAAGCGGACCGCCACGTTACAGATTCCATCAGCCAAGGTCGCGCTTTTTTTGATCTGCGCCCTCAGGTTCCCTCAAGATCGCATGAGCCCGGATAGCCCGGAAGGCATAAGCGAGAACACTTAGGGCAGCGCGACATTGCAGCCGCATCTACTGAGCACGTTAAGTGTGCCTTCCATTTCCGCACTTTTTGCTCGAAACAGTGGCAAGCCGACAGTCAAATTTCTTTGTAAGCATCAAGCACTGCGAGAAATGACAACTAAAATGGCACACCATTGCCGGATCTATGTGCAATTCCGGCCAATTAACCGAAGATAAACTCCGGCCAAACAACAGCTCAACTTCCTCTTGCGGGATTAGTCGGTCATTAAACAACCAAAAGTCTAATATGCACGAAACAAGCAGGGGATTTGGCATGTTGTTTCGTTCAAAGCCGGCTGGCTCGCGTCGCTCTCGTGGCGGGCTGTCCATCCGCCTCAAGGTTGCCTCGCTCTCACTGGTCTGGCTCACCGGACTGATCGTCGTCTCCGGCACCGGAGGCTACGCCGTGGTCTCCATGCGCGCGCTGGAGCAGACCTCTTCGGCCGCCACCGGCCTGTCGCTTCTATCGGAGCAGACGCAGAGCCTCGCCAACAAGCTCGCCGCCAAGGAACGACTGTTCATGGTTGCTCCGACACCCGATCGGGCGAACGAGATCGACGGCCTGATCGGTGAGACGCGCAAAACCATAGAGCACCTCCGCGAAGCGGCCGGCGCCGTTGGCGCGGCAACCGACGAAGCCGACCAGCTCGGGACTCTCTTCGACAAGATCTCGGAGCAGTTCGCCGAGGTAAAGAGCGGGCAGATCAAGCTCGGCTTTGGCAACGACAGCGGCATCCTGGGCGACATGGAAACCGCCTTTCAGGCCCTTCGCACCGATGTGAACAAGGCAACCAAGAGCGGCCAGAATCCCGACACCGTCCGCGTCGTTCAGGCGTTCGCCCAGCTCAACCAGGCGCGCGCCGAGTTCATGTTGCGTCACGACGGGCCGAGTTCCGGCGCCTTCGACGCCGCCGGCGGCCGCTTTGTCCGCGAGCTCGGCAAGACCCAGCTCGGCGCGGAAACGAAGGATGCACTCAAGGCGCGGCTTGCCGCCTACTCCGCCGCCTTCTCGTCCTACGTCGATCTCTATGCGTCATGGGTGAAGGTCGCCGACCAGACCTCGCTGTCCTTCGATCTCGCCGAGCCGCTGACCAACGCCATCAAGAGCGCCGCCGGTGAGCTCAACGGATCGACGACTCAGGCCTTTACCGACGGTACACAGTTCGCGTTGCGCCTCATCTATATCGTCGTTCCGCTGACGTTGCTCGCCGGCGGCCTGATCAGCTGGCAGATCAGCCGCTCGATCACCGGTCCGCTCGGTCGCATCCGCGCCACCATGGACGTGTTGTCGCGTGGCGAGGCGGCGACGGTCGAGGACACCGATCGCGCCGACGAGATCGGCGCCATGGCCCGTACCCTGGCCGTTTTCAGGGACAACCAGGTCGAAAAGGCTCGCCTTGAAGGTGAACAGCGCCTTGACGCCGAAGAGCGTCTTCGCCGCCAGCAGACCTTCGAGTCTGCGGTTCGCGATTTCCGCTCGGTCGCCGGCGAGCTGACCCAAGCGGTCACCGAGACCATGGCCGGCATGCGGAGCGCGGCCGACGGACTGCTCGACGAGGCCGGACGCACCCGGACACAAGCCGAGAGCGCATCGACCGCCTCACGGGGGGCTTCGGAAAAGGTCACGGTCGTCGCTGGCGCCGCCGAGGAACTCGCGTCGTCGATCAGCGAGGTGGTCAGCCACGTCGGCCGCACCACCACCGTGATCGGCAGCGCCACCGAGGGCGCTCGTCGCACCAACGAGCAGGTGGCCGGTCTCGCCGACGCTGCGAGCCGGGTCGGACAGGTGGTGACGCTGATCCGATCCATCGCCGAGCAGACCAACCTCCTCGCCCTCAATGCCACCATCGAAGCGGCACGCGCCGGTGAAGCCGGCAAGGGTTTTGCCGTCGTCGCCGCCGAAGTGAAGGGACTGTCCGACCAGACCTCCCGCGCGACCGAGCAGATCGCCGCACAAATTGCAGAAATGCAGGCGTCGACCGCCGAGGCGGTGGAATCGATCCGCGCCATCGCCGCCACCATGGAGGAAGTAAACCGCACCACGCTCGGCATCGCCTCGGCCGTGGAACAGCAGGAAGCCTCCACCAACGAGATCAGCCGCAACGTCAGCGAAGCCTCCGGCAACACGGTCACCGTGTCCGAAAGCGTCGGCCATGTGGTCGAGGCGATCGGCAGAACCTCCGACACCGCCCGCCACGTCGAAACGGCCGCAGCCCTGGTGCTGAACCAGACCCGCGACCTCGAAGCGGCGATCGACGAGTTCCTTGAGCGGGTCGCTGTGTAAACTTTAGCTCGAAGGCCTTGCGCCAAGCTTGCATGAACTGAAAAGGCCCGGATCGCTCCGGGCCTTTTGCATGTTTGGAAACGGAAAACCGCTCAGTCCTCCGCAAGCGCCCGCTTGACGTCCGGCGGCACGATCTCCGCCTTCACCATGGCCAGCGCCTCGTCGAGCGACATCGACTTCGGGTGCTGCGAGCCGAGCGTGCGGACGTTGACCGACTTCTCCTCGGCTTCCTTGCGGCCGCAGACGAAGATCAACGGAATCTTGGCCAGCGAATGCTCGCGGACCTTGTAGTTGATCTTCTCGTTGCGAAGATCGATGTCGACGCGCACGCCGGCCTTCAGAAGCTTCTGATAGACCTCCTTGGCATACTCGTCGGCTTCCGAGGTGATGGTGGTGACCATCAACTGCGCCGGCGCGAACCACAGCGGGAAGTGACCGGCGAAGTTCTCGATCAGGATGCCGAGGAAGCGCTCCATCGAGCCGCAGATGGCGCGGTGGATCATCACCGGGGTCTTCTTGCTGCCATCGGCATCGACGTAGAAGGCGCCGAAGCGGTCCGGCAGGTTGAAGTCCACCTGCGTGGTGCCGCACTGCCATTCGCGGCCGATGGCGTCGCGCAGCGTGTACTCGAACTTCGGCCCGTAGAAGGCGCCCTCGCCCGGATTGATTCCGGTCTTGATGCGGCCGCCCGATCGCTCGGCGATCTCGCCGAGCACGCGCGTCATCACCTCCTCGGCATGATCCCAGAGATCGTCCGAGCCGACGCGCTTCTCCGGCCGGGTCGACAGCTTCACGGTGATCTCGTTAAAGCCGAAGTCCTCGTAGACCGACAGGATCAGGTCGTTGATCTTGTGGCACTCGGCAGCCATGTCGGCCTCGGTGCAGAAGATATGCGCATCGTCCTGCGTGAAGCCGCGCACGCGCATCAGCCCGTGCATGGCGCCCGACGGCTCGTAGCGATGCACGGCGCCGAACTCGGCAAGGCGCATCGGCAGGTCGCGGTAGCTCTTGAGCCCGTGCTTGAAGATCTGGATATGGCCGGGGCAGTTCATCGGCTTCAGCGCGAAGATGCGCTTGTCCTCGGCCTCGTCGCCGGCCGACTGCACGGCGAACATGTTCTCCTTGTACCAGCCCCAGTGACCGGAGGTCTCCCACAGCACCTTGTCCAGCACCTGCGGGGCGTTGACTTCCTGATAGTCGCCCTTCAGGCGCCGCCGCATGTAGGCGGTCAGCTCCTGGAACAGCGCCCAGCCCTTCTGGTGCCAGAAGACGACGCCCGGCCCCTCTTCCTGGAAGTGGAAGAGGTCCATCTCGCGGCCAAGGCGGCGATGATCGCGCTTCTCGGCCTCCTCAAGCATGGTGAGGTAGGCTTTGAGGTCCTCCTCGGTGTGCCAGGCGGTGGCGTAGATGCGGGTCAGCATCTCGCGCTCGGAATCGCCGCGCCAATAGGCGCCAGCCACCTTCATCAGCTTGAAGGCGCTGCCGATCTTGCCGGTGGAGGTCATGTGCGGGCCGCGGCAAAGGTCCATCCAGTCCCCCTGCGCGTACATCTTGATCTTCTGGTCGGCCGGAATGGCATCGACAAGCTCGACCTTGAACGCCTCGCCCTTCTTCTCGAACCAGTCCTTGGCCTCGTCGCGGCTCCAGACTTCCTTGGTGAACGGCTTGTCGCGGGCAATGATCTCCCGCATCTTCGCCTCGATCTTCGGCAGATCGTCGGTAGTGAACGGCCCTTCCGGACGGAAGAAATCGTAGTAGAAGCCGTTGTCGATCACCGGGCCGATGGTCACCTGCGTGCCGGGAAACAGCTCCTGCACGGCCTCGGCCATCACGTGCGCCGCGTCATGACGGATCAGCTCGAGGGCGCGCGGGTCGTCGCGCGTCACGATCTCGAGCCGGGCGTCGGTGACGATGGGATCGTTGAGGTCGGAGAGCACGCCGTCGAGCGACATGGCGACGGCCTTCTTCGACAGCGATTTGGAAATCTGGGCGGCGATCTCGGCGCCGGTCGTCCCCGGAGCATATTCGCGCTGCGAACCATCGGGGAAAGTCACGTGGATCATGGTCGGTCCTCTTCTCGCTCACTCCCGCAGACGACGCGGGTAAGCGGCTTGCTTGAATGGCAAAGGCTTTACCGGCTCGAATGCCGGTTTGTCCAGTGTTCGCCGTGCTGACGATACGAACCGAGGCTGTTTCCAAACTCGCTTCGAACGAGTCGCTAGAAGTCCTGGTTCCTGAGCAGGTGTGCCGGAATGAGCAAGCCGGCGCCGATCGCTCCGAGCGTGAAGATCACCCGGAGCAGCGATTGAACCGCGATGATCAGCGTCGCCTCGGCATCGACGAGGTTGGGCGCCGTGACGGACAGAAAGCCCAGCAACGCCTGCCCGAAGAAGGCGCCCGGCACCATCGGAATGCAGCCGGCCAGCGCCACCGCATTGCAGGCAGGCCCGAGTTGCTTTCGGAGCGCCGACACCGAACAGCTCGTAACGATGGCGGCGGCGAAGGAGGCGCCCTCAAGGCTCCAGGCAAGATCCTGCCCGATCGTCCGTACGGCAAGCGCCAGGGCTCCGGCCGCCGCGCACCAGGGCAGCGCCCGGAAGCCGAAGTTGAACAGCACGCCGAAACCGGCGGCGGCGAGCGCCCCGAACAAGGCCTGATGGAGAAGGTGCGGCAGGAGTTCCAGCATCAGAGCGACCTCAGACCGAGCAGGGCTTCGGCGAACCAGACGCCGACCGAGGCGAACACCATGATCATCAGCACCCAGACGGCCCGGGCGCTGCCCATGGTGGGATAACCGTCCATGATGTCGGTCTGGGCGTTGGTGGAGGGCACGCCGGGCACCAGCAACAGGATCGACGCCATCATGGCAAGGCTGACCGTGTCGCTGTTCAGGAGGGTCGACCCGATTCCGCCCAAGGTCGCGGAAAGAAAGGCGATCAGGCCGGCCACGATGAACACGTTGACGCCGTGGTGCAGCAACTGGTGGCGCATGTACTGCCCCACCGTGCCCGCCACCAGAACGGCAGCGAAGGCCGCCCAGTCGACGCCGAGCAGCCGGCCGAAGGACGCACAGGCGATACCCACGGCCACTGCCACCACCCAGGCCGGATGGCGGGGCGTCTCCCGGACCAGCCGTCCGATTTCCGCCTCCACCTCATCGACGCTCATGCCGCCGTGCGACACCTGCACCGCGAGCTTGCGAACCGCCTGATCGAGGCGGTGATTCACGCCAAGCCGGCCGACCTGCATCATGCGCGTTATGGTGTTTCCGCCGGCGTGGACGGTGATCTCCAGCGACGCATAGCCGGAGCGCATGCCGACGTCCTCGACGCCGAATCCGCGCGCGATCATGCCGACGCCACCGTGGACCACGGACACCGACGCGCCGCACTCCATCATGATGCGACCGGCCCGAAGCGCCATGTTGGCGATCCGCTCGAGCTCGCGATGGCGGACGATCACCGGGTCTTGCTGCTGTTCCATGTCGCCCCGCCGATTGAAGGAGTCACATCTCGTGGCCGCCTGGAGAACGGACGGAGCGCCTCACGGCAGCCGGCAACCCGCGTGACTCGAACGAACCTCAGGTGAAATATCAGGGCCGCGACGGCCCGGGCAAGCAGCCCGCCGACCCGGGACTGCTTTTTCTTGAGCCAGCGACGCCGAAAAACGCGCCACCCTTCCGCTCGTCGGCGACGCCGTTCCGGAACCGAAGGGTTGGACAGAAAACCCTGAAATCATCGGAAATCTCGCTCATAACGATACAAGCGAGAACCTGCTCATCCCAGTTCAGTTCGCTGAACACCACTGGCGCTAACGTTCGATTGACCTTTCGTCGCACCTCGGTGCTTGCACAAAAGGCTTAGCTGTGCCAAGACCTATGCTGAAAGGACTTGCTTGAAACGGAACGATTTCGACAAGGCTTTTTCATGGCAACTGTGACGCACGGGGGGAGACTGTGCACCGCGGAATGCCAAAGCTGGGAGTTTGAGGCTGGACCTGATCGCCTTTCCGGAACACCTTTCGGGACGCGGCATCGGGACAAATAGGCGGGGATCGATCCAGGACTGACGTGCAGCCGGTATCCAGTAACTTCTGGTTGCATATATTCTTGCGCCAAAAGGATGGTCGCAGAGATACGCACACTCCACCGCAGTGTAGTTGATCTACGACATGGCTTTTGTAGCGAAAGCGCGATAAACCGACAACCGATCCAAAAGGCGTAGTGGTCAGCCCGCCGCGCCAGCTGGACCGGCAGAAGACGCCGATGACGGCGCACAGGCCGGTGGAAAGCAGGAAGCGTCTGGAACTGGGCCGTTACGAAACAACGAACGGGCGATGAAATAGCGACCAATGAAACCGATCGTCACGCTCACACTCAATCCATCCATCGATGACACGGCCGAGGCCGAAGTCGTCCGTCACACCCACAAGATTCGCATCACCAACGAGCAGCACGATCCGGGCGGCGGCGGCATCAACGTCACGCGCGTGATCCAGGAACTCGGCGGCAGCTCGATCGCTCTCTACATGTCGGGCGGAACCACGGGCCAGATGTTCGACGAACTGCTGGCGGCCCGGAACATTCCGCGTCGGCGCATTCCGATCGCCCAGTCGACCCGAGTCGCCCATCTCGTCTATGAGCGGTCGACCGGTCTCGAATACCGCTTCATCCCGGAAGGTCCCGAGGTCAGCGAGATCGAGTGGAAGCGCTGCCTCTACGCACTCAAGGATCTGGAGTGGGACTGGTGCGTCGGCTCGGGTTCGCTGCCGCGCGGCATGCCGGAGAACTTCTACGTCCAGTTGGCCGACCTGGTGATCGAGCGTGGTGGCAACCTGGTGCTTGATACCTCGGGCAAGCCGCTTGATCTGGCGCTTGAACGCGGCGGCATCACCCTGTTCAAGCCATCGGAAGGCGAGTTCGCCAAGCTTGTCGGCCGCCCTCTCCCCACCGTCGACGACATGGTCCCGGCGGCCAAGGAGCTCATCGCCTCGGGCAGAGTGAAGATGATCGCCATCACCATGGGTGGCGACGGAGCCCTGCTGGTGACCGCGGACAACCATCTGTTCCTGAAGGCGCCCGAAGTCGAGGTGAAGAGTGCATCCGGCGCCGGCGACAGCTTCGTGGGCGGCATGGTCTACGGCCTGGCATCCGGCCTCATTCCGGAAGACGCCTTCCGTCTCGGTGTCGCGTCCGGAACGGCCTCGGTGATGAGTCCCGGAACGCAGCTCTGCCAGAAGGTGGATGTCGATCGCATTCTCGAGGAAATCGGCGCTCATCAGCACAACTGGTAAGCCAGAGCATCAATCTTTGAAGGGGAGCAGGACAGCCGTTCTGCTCCCCTTTCGCATGGGGAGGGTGCCGGCAAGAGTTTCCCATACGGCAGAACTTGCAGGGCAACGCTCGCAAAGAAAACCGATAAACCGTTGAAATAGCTCGATCATGTCTCCGGGAACGGAACTTGCTTGCGTCCTCCAGGCGATGCACGCGGGAGAGGAAAACATGATCAGTTCCAGCGACGGGCTCAAGATTACCGATCTCATGGCCATCGGATCGATGGCAAACGGCCGCATCAAGGTGGTCGACCTTACGCACGAGATGCTCGCGGACTTCGAAGCCTACAAGAAGCAGGCGGAAGCCCTCTACGACACGGCCGACGACCCTTATTCGTCCGACGCCTCAAGCGATAATGGGATCACCCTGGTCGGCGTCCGCTTCGCCGATGCCGATCCGAAGGCGTGGCAACCGCAATGGGCTTACCCGGACGGTACGCCAGTCTCGTCATACATGAACAACGACCCCGAAAGCGCGGATCTCATGCAGCGCATGCAGTCGCTGTTTGCGGTGAAGGACGAGACAGGTCCAGAGCAAAGCCGCTGGTCACAGCGCGTTCTCGAAGACTGGTACGCCAGATGGGCTGAGGCCAGCCCCGGAAGCGAGTCACAGAGCGCCGCCAGCCGACTCGCAGCGGACCGCGCCTATGAGAAGTCTGCGTCGACAGCAGCGGCGTAAGAAGGCGGGATCAGGCCTCGACGTGCTCCGCCGGCTTCAAGCTGACGCTCTCACCGCAACCGCAGGATCCCACCTGGTTGGGGTTGCGGAAGACGAAGCCGGTGCGGAGCGGCGTCTGCTCGAAGTCCATTTCGGTGCCCAGAAGGAACAGCACCGCCTTCGCCTCGACGAACACGGTGGCGCCGTGCGCCTCGACGCGCTCGTCGCCGGGCT
>JAUVXG010000168.1 GCA_030603685.1 Pleomorphomonas sp. | reverse complement strand
TTGAGGTAGCCGGGGTCGGTGGGCTTGCCGGCGAACCACACCAGCCGCCAGGCCCGCCCCATGGTCCGCCCGGCGGAAACGATGCCCGTGCCATAGCCGGCGTCGACGAACACGGCGTCCGCCCCCTCCTCGTCCTCGAAGCGGGCGATCAGGTTCGCCACCTCCACGTCGTTGTCGTTGCGCGGCAGGCTCAAGAGGCTCTTCACCGTCAGCCCCTGCCGCAGCACGATCTCCACCTTGTCGGCGCCGGTCCAGGCCGGATCGACGCCGATGATCTTGGGCGCGAAACCATATTGCTCGGGGCGAAGGTGCCGCGCCCGCGCCGCCTCCACATCCGCCTCGGCGATGAACTGCATCGGCGACTGGCTGGGGAACTCGCCGCGCACGCGGTATTTCGCCACGTCGCTGTCCTCGCCGCCGGCATCGTCGACGATCGATTGCAGATAGGCCTTGTTGGTGCCCTCCACCGTGCGGCTGTCGATGTGGCGGGTGATCCAGCGGTGGCGATAGCGGCGGAAGCACTCGCGGAAGCGGCCGGCGTTGCGCGTCGGGTTGCCGAAGGCCACCCAGATGATCACCGTGCCCTCGTCGGTCAGCGCCCCCTCGGCCACCTCCCACACCTTGTCGGCGATGGCCGACGCTTCGTCGAACAGCAGCAGGATGATGCGGCCCTGGTTGTGCAGGCCGGCGAAGGCCTCGGTGTTCTCGGCCGACCAGGTGACGAAATCGAGCCGCCAGCTGTCGGCCCGCTTTGTGTCGCGGCTGCGGATCGATTGCGCCTGCGTGTCGAACCAGTGCGCCGTCACCGAGCGGCGGAACCATAGGCCCACCTCCGGCGCCGTCTTGGTCTGCATCTGCGAGCGGGTGTTGGCGGTGACCACGATCTTGCAATCGGCCCAGCACGACATCGCCCAGTTGGAGAGCATCCCCATCTCGGCCGACTTGCCGATGCCGTGCCCCGAGGCGACGGCGATGCGGAGCGGCGTGAAGCGCTTGTCAGGATCGGCGAGATGATCCCGTATCTCCCGATTGATCTCCCGCTGCCACGCGCGCGGGCCGGCGTGCGCGGCAAGATCCCCCTCGCCCCAGTCATAGGCGGCGATCGACCAGCGGTCGGGGTCATGCCGACACTCGGCCGCGAGGCGAATGAGATCTTCGTTGGGATCGGAAGGGGCGGTCATGCGGACGCTCTCAAGCGTGCCAACATATTGGCATATATAAGTAAATTGTCATCCTGCGCGCAGGCGCAGGACCTCAGGCCGAAAGGGGCAATCGGCCGATATAGATCTCCCATCACCACAAAGAGGCGCCCTATACCACCCCCTTGCTCCATCCTGCCCGAGATCCTCTGCCTGCGCAGAGGATGACAATTTATATAATGAAAACAGCCGGATAGCTCGGAGCCCCTTCCCATCAAGCTGTCATCCTGCGCGAAGGCGCAGGACCTCAGCCAGAACGCAGCTCCCGGCCGATATCGCGCTCCAAGAACCGCCGTCGCCCGATACGCCCCCTCGCCCCACCGTCCCGAGGTCCACCTTGCATTCGCGCGCGAATGCAAGCGGCCTTCGCGCAGGATGACAGTTTTATAGAATCGAATCATACGGATACCGCCCTCACTCCGCCAATCTCTTCCGCGCCCGCATCAACCTCTCCCCCAGCCCCTCCAGCCCCTTCACCCTGACCGTCTCCTCGAACGCCTTCACGCCGATGTGCTTGCCGATCAGCTCCAGCCGTTTCAGCCGATCGCTCAGCCGCACCTTCTTCACGAACCCCACCTGTTCGCGCGCGTTGCCGCGGCCCTCGAAGCGCTCCTCGATCTCCACGCCCTGCACCAGGCCCTGCCGCCACACCTCGGGCCACTCGGCCACCGGCTTCAGCTTCCCCTCGCCGTCGTAGAGGTCGGCGATATCCGCCGTCGCCTCGTCCACCAGGCGCGCCAGCAGCCAGCCGGCATCCACTTTCCCCTTGCGCGGCACGGATCACTCCTCGTCTGTCCCAGCCACCCTACCCTCGACCGGTTTGCCGCCTTCCCCGCCCAGCACCAGCTTGTAGCCGCGCTGATAGCCGGCCGCCTCGATGCGCACGCCCGAGCCCTCGATGCGCTTTCTCAGCAAACACAGCTGCGTCTTGAAATACTTGCGCGCCGTCTCGTATTCCGGCCCGCCGTCGAAATCGTCGGCATACATCTCGCCGATGATCGCCTCGCCGGTCACCGGCTTGCCTTTGCCGGCCCAGACGCGAGCAAGGATCGCCTCCTGCTGCGGCGGCAGCTCGTAGGCGCGGGCGATCAGGTTGGGCGAGAGAACCGGCGCCAACCCGCCGCAGCACGGGCAGGTGACGCCCGTTTCCACCTGCGGCACGGCCACCGCCTCAGCCGGAACGAACCCACCAATCGGTGCCCCCAGGCGGATGTTCTCGATGCGGTCGTCCAGCGTGTCGCCGTTGATCGGCAACAGCACCCGGTCGGTGCCGCCGAAGTGCCAGTTCCACACGAGGTAGCGGCGCATGTAGCGCGTGACGGCCGCCCGGCTGCCGAGCTGGATGGTCCAGATCGGACCGGCGTCCAGCTTCTTGCGATAGAACTCGCCGCCCGCCTCCGGCCGCCGCCGCCCGGTCAGCTCGCGCCAGTAGAGCCGGCCGTCGTCGCGATAATCGAACAGCGCCCGCGCCTCGTCGCGGCTCATCTGCGCCGCCGAAAACCACGTGTCGGGCTGTCCCTCCAGCGCGCGGTCGGTCACCGTCTCCGGCCGTCCCTTCCAGCGCGGCGGCACCTCGGCCGAGGCCATCCCCGGCAACCGATGCGCCGACCGGCGTTCGCCGCCAACAACGCCTGTGAGGTCGACACCGCCCTCGGCGGCAATCCGCCCCAGCGCCCGGTTCAAGGGCTGGCCGACAGGCTCCATCCCCCGCCCGCTGCAGTACGGCCGACCGCCGTCCCGCTCACGCTCATCCGCCCGCCCGAAGGCGCGCCTGTTCATCATGTCATCTGCCATGCCGGCTCTCCTTGATGGAGCCGACAGGCGCGTCGTGGGGCAAGGGAAAGGATGACGGCGAAATGTTAACGCCGGAAGGGAGGAAAAGGCGCGGGATTCCCGGCGTTTTCCGCCACGCCGCAGCCACCGGCACCGCCAATCCGTTAACAGCCGAGGCGGAGTTGCGGCAGCCCCCCTCTCCCTGGTCCCTCTCCCACAAGGGGAGAGGGGACGATGGGGTTTGCCGACCCATCACTTGAGCAAGTCGAGCCTTCTAGCCATGGGTAGACCCAAACCGCATCCCCTCGCCCCGTGTGGGAGAGGGACCAGGGAGAGGGGTGAGGCAGCCCATCACTTGGGCGAGTCGAGCCTTCCAGCAATGGGTAGCCCCAAACCGCGTTCCCTCGCCCTTGTGGGAGAGGGACCAGGGTGAGGGGGGAGGCGCCGCTATCGCGCTCCGCCGCATCCCGTCACCATCGTCTACCCTTCACGCGAGTATACGAAAGGGGCCGTTGGGACGGAGATTCATTGCGAGGGCGGGTAATAAAATGACTCAGATTCCATAATCAGGAAGAGAGAGGGATTTAGACGGGACGGAACGGGCAACAATGCGGACACACATCAAAACACGTGGAGTCTCAAGGAGAAGGAAGAGGCGCGAGGACTCTCTCTCCCCGATCTCGTGTCTTTCACCCCGAGGAAACGCGGTGGACGCAATGAGAGGGAAATGCGGGAGGCGGAGGATGATGGATGAGGCGCACAACCCGATGCCATCTGAAGAGAGCTACCTTCCTCCAAGCGCCAGCAAGCGATGCGCGATCTCTTGCGCAGGCAACCGCACGGTTGGATCTTCCTGCCAGAGCCGAAGAGCCGTCGTCAAAACGCCATCGCCGCACAGCGACAATCGCTTGAGTTCGTCGATGACCCAAAGCACCCCGTGAACGCGGCGACCTTCTTCTGTCGCCACATTACGCAACCCTGCATCCCCCGTAAGAAGTATTGAGTTCTGGTAGCACCGTGTCGTCACCAGACAAAAGCAGTCATTGGCGGAAAGCTTGGGATGGACGGCTTTGACACGAAAAGCCTCCCCGACGAGATCCGGAGGCAGGTCGAAAACCTCAAGCCCTGAATCGAGGATCGCCCACTCCTGCGGCGTGAAACAAATCAGCTCAGACTCTCTTACGGGCAGTGGGATGATGAGGCGGTACGGCAGTTGTACCAGAAGGTGCAGAAGACGCGCCTTTCGCAAGTCGATGAGACAGGAGGCATCATTGACGACGACGATCGGCGCGGCTTCCTGGGTCACGGTTCGCGCGGCCCCCGCATCTCTTCTTCCAGTTTGGCGAGTGGCACCTTGAGAAACTGCGCCGCTCGCACAGGCGATATCATCTCTTCGGCAAGAGCCTGATAAACCAAGCGTTCAAAGCGAACAGGCTTCTCGAAAGCGCCAAGACCCTGCCCGTCTTCAATCGGAGCGGGCTCCTCGGTGCGCCATGCCCGAGCATAAGTCCGGAAGGCATAATCGACGGTAGTTTCCGGCAAAAGCCCAACATCCTTCAACCGGATCAACATGGCAGCCGCCGACATTCCATAAGACCGCTTCAACCTTATCAACTCATGATAGGTGACGCCATGTCGATTCTCGCCGACTTCCTTGCGAAGATGATCGGCCGGCGCGAGAAAAGCCCCCGCAAACCGATGCATCGCCTTCTCAAGCTTCATGTCGGCCTGGTCCGCCACGCCCCGAATGACGCGGTGCGCCAGTTCATGCGCGAGGCTGAAGCGCTTGCGCTCGACGTTGGTCTTGCTTGAGATGACGACCACTTCGGTATCGGGCCGATTGCCGGTTCGCTTCACGGTACAGGCCAATCCATCGAACCGCACAGGCAAGTCCGCCACGATGACCTTTATCCCCTTCTTCTCAAGGAGATCGATCATGCTGGGAATGGGGTCGATGCCGAGCTCCCATTCATCGCGCAGGGCACGAGCTTTCTGCTCGATCTCCTCCCACGAAGCCACGGCCTCGCATCGCAAGCCGGCAAGCGGGTCGGCGGGCTCTTCCAAGCCGAGGATGTCCTCGATGGCGAGGTAATCCTCAAGCCTCTCAATCACCAGCGCCTCGGCATGGGCTCGATCCTGCGCCGAAGCGTCGGAATGCTTGCGAAACTCCACGCCGTGCAACTCCGCCACTTGTCCGCTCATCAGGAAATCGAGAGACACGCCAAGCGCCTTGCCCAACCCCACGAGCACCGAGGAGGACGGCATCATCTTGCCGCTCTCATACTTGCTGATGGCCTGGGCGGAAACCGCCGGCGACACCCGCTCGGACAAAGCCTGCAGAGATAGGCCGGCCTTCTTTCTGGCTAAACGAACCCTATCTCCGAACATACGAGCCTCCCCACGGCGGTTGGTTGATAAACGCATCTATATGCTATATATATAAACACACGGTTGACATTCCAGTCAACAGAATAGCGTGATGAGGTATGAAATGTCTCATAAGAATCAGCACGTTGTTTCCCATCCGGACGGTTGGGCCGTGCGTGGTGAGGGTAACGAAAAAGTCACCTCCGTCCACCCGACGCAGCGTGAGGCCGTCGAGGTCGCCCGCGAGATCGCCCGCAACCAGCAGTCCGAACTTCTCATCCACGGTGAAAACGGCCAGATCCGCGAGCGCAACAGCTACGGAAACGACCCCTTCCCGCCGAAGGGGTGAGCCAAACGATCAGCGGCTAAGCGGCACGTTGAGATATCCGTGCGCATGCCCTAAACACGATCGAAAGGCGCGTGAGATCGCGGGGTCACACCACCCTCATCGTCATAAGTCTCAAGGGAAAAGCTCGCCTCCGGCGGGCTTTTCTCGTGTCGGACGCCTACGGCTCAAGGCTTTGCATGAACCAACTCCGCCAACTCGCTCAGAGTCGCAAATCTCACGCCGTATTCATCTGTAAGCCAAGCCCGGTTGGTGGCGTTGAAAACAGAAACTCTGGCAGTATGCCCCTGATCGTTTGTACAAAGAATGTCGTTGCCATAAGCGATATGAGCGGCGGCAAGCTCACCATCTGCCCATTCGGCACAGGCCTTGTAGAATTTGGTTGGATTGGCCTGAATATGCTCAGCGGCTTTCCATCCACCTTCGTTGTCAAACCGCGCCTTCCCAACGCCACGCTTCCAAATTGCTTCACTGACGAGCGCTTGTTTTTGCTCTCGCTCGTTTCGCTGGTCTACTGTTTCAGCGACAAAATCACTAGGCTCACGCGCTTCGGCGGGTACCGGAAGCCCCAGCCAAGCAAGACCATGGATGAGGCGAACTCCTGCGGAGCGCGCCTCTTGCCATCGCCGTCTTTGAATCTCCGGTAAGCCCGGATGTTGACTATCGTCGGGGCTAATCGAGAACATGAGCCTTAAGTGCTTGCCATCGGAGGCAGCACCCGCCGAGATGCCTATTTTAGGGCGGGTAAAGTAGCCAGGCCTGCTCTGTTTCCGGACTGCTTCAATGCGAAAGGAAGTTTCGCAGACAAACCCTTTGATGGTGCCAGCCCACAAGGCTTCTCGAACCATTACACAAGGCAACTCATCTAGGCCAAAAACGGCCTCCCATGCATTACTGTCGAAGCTAACTCGCACGGCATCCTCCAGTTTAAAGTGGGGACTTAGATACAAGCTTCACATGCACTTCGAGCACTTTAGCACCTATCGGGATACTCTACTCAATCACCTCCTCCTTCCCACCATCACCATCGCCACCGCATACACCGCCACCACGCTCAGCCACACCGCGCCCGGCCACGTCCCTCTCACCAGCGCGTAAAAGCTCGAGAACCCCAGCGGGGCGACGATGGACGCCAGGCTCAGCGCCGACGCCAGTACCCCCTGGAACTGGCCTTGCTGGCTTTCGCTCACCTCACGCGTTGCCATGGCTTGCAGGGTGGGAACGCCGATGCCGCCGAGGGCGAAGAGGGGCATGATGGCGAAGACGATCCAGCCCTCCGTCGCGAAGGCCATGGCGATCAGCGCGAGGCACGTGCCCGCGAGGCCGGTGAGGATGGCGGCGCGCTCGCCCAGGAGCTTCGCCGCCGGCCCCGGCAGGACGGCTTGCGCCAGCGTCTGGCAGACGCCGAAGGCGCCGAGCGACAGGCCGATCATCATGCCGTTCCAGCCGAATGCGTCCTGCCCCCACAGCGCCCAAGATGTGCCATAGGCCTCGCCGGTGGCCGACAGCAGGAAGAAGATGACGATCAGCGGCCAGAGGGATTTCACCTGGAACACCCAGGCCAGCGGCTTCAGCGGGTTGAGCGCGGCGAGGTTCACCGGCTCGCGCGAGGGTGCGCGGGATTCCGGCAGAACGAACAGCGCGATCATGAGGTTCACGCCGTTCAGCACCGCCGCGGCGATGAACGGCAGGCGGAGCCAATGGTCGCCCAGCGTGCCGCCCAGCACCGGCCCGACGATGAAGCCGATGCCGAACATGGCGTTCATCAGCCCGAAGCGGCGGGCGCGCTGATCCTCCTCGGTGATGTCGGTGATGTAGGCGGTGGCCACCGACACGTTGGCCGAGGTCAGCCCGGCGATCGCCCGTCCGATGAGGAGCAGCCAAAGGCTGCCGGCGAAGGCGAGCAGCAGGTAGTTGATGGCGGCGCCCAGAAGCGAGATCAACAGCACCGGCCGCCGGCCGATCCGGTCGGAGAGCGCACCCAGCACCGGCGCGAAGACGAACTGCACCGCCGCGTAGAGCGCGGTCATGATGCCGATGAAGGGGGCGACGTTGCCGGCGTGCGTCACCTCGGCGAGCAGCGCCGGCAGGATGGGGAAGATGAGGCCGATGCCGACGGCGTCGAGTACGATGGCGGCGTAGATGACGATGAGGGGTCTGTTCATGGGGAAAATCCATGGCGATGCGCCGATCGCGGTTGACGGCGATCGGACGGAGTCCAAGCACAAGGCGCCAGACGCGGGGATGCGCCGGGCAGACGGATGGTTTCTGGAAATCGCTGGTCGATCCGCTTCAGTGAGACGGACCGCTTGTGCCTGATCGCCTGGACGGGAAGTCGTCCACCTGTTTACTCCGCCAACGGGCGGATCAAGGGAAGCGATCGCTTTTCGCGATGGGAAGGAGATACGCCAAGGTGGCGGCGGAGGCAAGATGGGGGGGCGGGGAGTCGCCGGTGTGGTGAACGGTGGGTGGAGCTGGAGCGCTATAGTTCCCCCTCGCCTCTTTCTGTCTGAGATCCACCTTGCATTCGCGTGCGAATGCAAGCGGCCTTCGCCAGGATGACGGCTTGATAGAGGCGGGAGCGTCACCTCGCAGCGACGCAATGAGGCACCGCAGAGACACAGGTGAGGCGAGGAAATAGCCCTTTTATACCAATGAATTGTCATCCTGGCGAAGGCCAGGACCTCAGGACGAGAAGTTGCTTCCGCCGATATCAGGCTCCATGAACGAGGGCGCCCTATAGCTCCCCCTCGTCCTTTCCGGCCTGAGGTCCTGGCCTTCGCCAGGATGACGGCTTGATGGGAGCGGGAGCGTCACCTCGCAGCGGCGCGATGGTGGGTGAGACGCGGAATTACCCTTTTATATCAATTAACTGTCATCCTGGCGAAGGCCAGGACCTCAGGACGAGAAGTCGCTTCGGCCGATATCACGCTCCATGAAACAGGGCGCCCTATAGATCTCGCTTGCTTCTTTCTGCCTGAGATCCTCTGCCTTCGCAGAGGAGGACAGCCTGATGGAAAGGGGCGCCCTATAGCTCCCCGTCGCCCTCTTCTGCACGAGGTCCACCTTGCATTCGCGTGCGAATGCAAGCGGCTTTCGCAAAGGATGACGGCTTGATGGAGGCGGGAGCTTCACCTCGCAGCGACGCGATGGCGGGTGAGGCGCGAATTACCCTTTATATCAATGGATTGTCATCCTGGCGAAGGCCAGGACCTCAGGACGAGAAGGTGCTTCGGCCGATATCGGGCTCCATGAATGAGCCCCCCTACCCCGCCGCCACCAGCTCCTTCGCCAGCATCTTCGCCAGCACCGAGTTGCTCACCGGGGCGGAGAACAGGTAGCCCTGGCCGATGTCGCAGCCGAGCTGTTCCAGCGCGTCGCGCTGTTCGGGCAGTTCCACGCCTTCGGCCACCGTTTTCAGGCCGAGGCCGCGGGCCAGCACCACCACCGATTGCAGGATGGCCATGGCGTCGGGGTCGCAGGGCACGCCGTCGACGAAGGTCTTGTCGATCTTCAGCACGGTGAAGGGGAAGCGGTGCAGGTAGCCCAGCGAGGCGTAGCCGGTGCCGTAGTCGTCGAGCGCCAGGGCGATGCCGCGGGCGCGCAGGCGGTCGAAGGCGTCGCTCACCGTGGGGTCGGCGCCGACGAAGGCGGATTCGGTCACCTCCAGCTCGAAACGGCTGGCCGGCAGGCCGGAATGCTCCAGCGCGGCCACCGCCATGGCCGGCACGTCGCCCGACTTGAGGTCGAGCACCGACACGTTCACCGCCACCGGAATGGGCCGCGCCCAGGCCACGGCGTCGAGCGCGGCGCGCTTCATCATCCAGCCGGTCAGCTGGTGGATGAGGCCGGTTTCCTCGGCGATGGGGATGAACACGTTGGGCGGCACGTTGCCAAGGCTCGGGTGGCGCCAGCGCATCAACGCCTCGGCGCTCACCACCTCTCCCGTGCGAAGGTCGTATTGCGGCTGATAGGCCACGTGGAGCTCGCCCCGGTCGAGCGCGGCGGCAAGCTCGCTCTCCAGCATCAGCCGGCGCATCAGCTTCGCCTCCATCGCCGCCTCGAAATGGGCGATGCGGCGGTGGCCCTGCTTCTGCGCGGCGTTGAGCGCCAGGTCGGCCCGGCGCATCAGCACGTTGAGGTCGCGGCAGTCCCAGTCGGCGCCGGCCACGCCGAAGCTGGCGCCCACGGTCACCCGGTGGCCGCCGACGGTGAACGGCGTCGCGAAATCGGAAAGCAGCGCGGCGGCCAGTTCGCCGGCCGCGTCCAGCCCCTCGGGGCAGTAGACGGCGAACTCGTCGCCACCCATGCGCGCCAGCGTGCCCGCGCCGCCGACGCGCGCCTCGGCCCGCCGCGCCACCTCGACGAGCAGCTGGTCGCCGGTCTTGTGGCCCAGGCTGTCGTTGACGGCCTTGAAATGGTCGAGGTCGAAATAGATGAGCGCGCCGCCCGCCCCGGTCGCCAGTTCGGCAAGGCCGGCGCGGTTGGCAAGGCCGGTCAGCTCGTCGTGCAGGGCCATGTGGCGCAGCCGGTCGGCCGCCCGCTGGCGCGCCGTCACGTCGCGCAGCGCCACCGACACGCACATGCGATTGACGCCCTGGCGGAAGGCGCCGCCCTCCAGCGGGAAGGCGACGACG
>JAUVXG010000279.1 GCA_030603685.1 Pleomorphomonas sp. | reverse complement strand
TCGACTTCTCCATGACGTCCGCCAGCTGGACCTATGTCGGCGGCGCCAACTACCACCGGGCGGTCACCGACCCGCTGTTCTGGCTGGCCATCTCCAACAACATCTTCATTGTCGTGGGCTCGGTGATCTCGCAGGTCGGCGGCGGCGCCATCCTCGCCGCCATCCTCGACCGGGGCATCCGGCGCGGCGGCGTCTTCTATCGCACCATCATCTTCATGCCGGTGGTGATCTCCTCCATCGCCGTCGCCTTCGTCTGGATGCTGATCCTCGACCCCAACGTCGGCCCGCTCAACGCCGTGGTCAAGGCGCTGGGCCTGCCGACGCCGAAACTCGGCTGGCTGGGCGATCCGTCGATCTCGCTGTGGATGCTGCTGCTGATCGCCGCCTGGCAGAACGTCGGCTTCCAGATGATGCTGATCCTCGCCGGCCTGCAGGCCATCCCCAAGGAGCACTACGAGGCGGCCTCGCTCGACGGCGCGCGCGGCCTCAAGGCCTTCTGGTACATCACGCTTCCCGGCATCCGCAACGTCTTGGTGCTGGCGACGCTGATCACCGTCATCGGCGGTTTCAAGGTGTTCGACCTCGTCTTCGTCACCACCGGCGGCGGGCCGGCCAACGCCACCCAGGTTCTGGGCACCTACACCTACACCCAGGCCTTCTCCTTCGGAAACATGGGCTACGCCAACGCCATGGCCGTGGTGCTGCTGGTCACGGCGGCGCTGCTCGGCTGGCTGCAGGTCCACCTGTCGCGGCGCGGTTAGGGAGCCAGGAAAATGACGCTTCGATCCCGCACCGTCGCCATCGGCCTGCACGCCGTCGTCTCGCTGTGGACGCTGTTCGTGCTGCTGCCCGTCTTCGTGATGGTCATTTCGGCCTTCAAGAGCCAGGCCGAGCTGTTCACCCGGCCGCTCGCCCTGCCCAGGCAGTTCAGCTTCGCCGCCTTCGAGCGCGCCTGGGGCATCGGCATCAGCGGCTTTCTCGTCAACTCGATCCTGGTCACCGCGCTGTCGGTCTTCATCATCATCTTCGCGTCGAGCCTGGCCGCCTACATCCTCGCCCGCTCCGAGCGGCCGGTGATGCGCTGGGTCTACGTCGCCATCGTCGCCGGCTTCGCGGTGCCGCTGCAAAGCGTCATGGTGCCGCTCTACCAGCTCGTCTCGGGCGCCGGCCTCCTCAACTCGCGCCTTGCCATCGCCCTGCCCTACGCGGCCTACGGCATCCCCTTCACCACCATGCTGTTCTACACCTTCTTCCTGGAGTTCCCGCGCGAGCTGGATGAGGCGGCGCGGCTCGACGGCTGCGGCCGGCTGGAGGTGTTCTTCCGCATCGTGCTGCCGCTCTCCGGCCCGGCCATCGCCAGCGGCGCCATCTTCCAGGCGGTGTTCAACTGGAACGAGTTCATCCTCGCCCTGCTGATGCTTACCAAATCAGACGTGCGCACCCTGCCCGTCGGCATCTACGGGCTGACCGGCCAGTACAGCGCCGACTGGCCCGCCCTGATGGCCGGCCTTGCCATCGCCACCCTTCCCCTCATCGTCATCTTCCTGCTGGCCCAGCGCCATTTCGTGCGCAGCCTCGCCGGCCTCGGCAAATAGAGATACCGCCATGCCCCATCTCGAAGTCCGCGACGTCGTCAAGCGCTATGGCACCCTGACGGTCCTCTCCGGCGTGTCCTTTACCGCCGAGAAGGGCGAGTTCGTCGTCATGGTCGGCCCGTCGGGCTGCGGCAAGTCGACGCTGCTGCGTTCCATCGCCGGCCTCGAGGAGATCTCCTCCGGCTCGGTCTCCATCGCCGGCCACGACATCACCGCCGCCGAACCGTCCGATCGCGGCGTCGCCATGGTGTTCCAGAACTACGCGCTCTATCCGCACATGACGGTGGCCCAGAACATGGGCTTCGCCCTCAAGGTGGCGCGCCGGCCGAAGGCCGAGATCGAGGCGGCCGTCACCCGCGCCGCCGAGATCCTGCGCATCACCGACCACCTCGGCAAGTATCCGAAGGCGCTGTCGGGCGGCCAGAAGCAGCGCGTCGCCATCGGCCGGGCCATCACCCGCGCGCCGGAGGTGTTCCTGTTCGACGAGCCGCTGTCCAACCTCGACGCCGCGCTACGCTCGCAGATGCGCATCGAGCTCAGCCGCCTGCACCGCGAGCTCGGCGCCACCATGCTCTACGTCACCCACGACCAGACCGAGGCCATGACCATGGCCGACCGGATCATCGTGATGAATGGCGGCAACATCGAGCAGATCGGCTCGCCGCTCGACCTCTACAACAGGCCGGCGACGCGCTTCGTGGCCGGCTTCATCGGCTCGCCGCGCATGAACTTCATCGCGTCCCGCGTCATGCGGCTGTCCGGCCGGTCGGTCGGCTTCTCGCTGGGCGAGGGACGACCGCCGCTCGACCTGGAGTTCGCGCCCGGCGAGACGCTGCCGATCCTTGGCGACGCGGTCACCCTGGGCATCCGGCCCGAAGCGCTCGGCGACGAGGGCGAGGTCCACATCGCCGACGCCGAAGTCACCGTGGTCGAGGCGCTCGGCCGCGAGACGCTGGTCTACTCGGACGCCCGTACCCTCCGCACCACCGACTCCGAGTCCCTCGACGGCTACTTCGCTGAGCTCGTTCCGAGCCAGTCCGACAAGCGGCTCGGCCAGCACATCGCGCTCAAGGCCAACCGTTCGGCCTTCGTGGTCTTCGCCGCCGACGGCGCCACGCTGCACGACGCCTCTCCCATCCATCACAAGTGACAGCCCCCATCATGCGCTTTCGCCAAGTTCATCTCGACTTCCACACCTCCGGCCTGATCGAGGGCATCGGCTCTCGCTTCGACGCGCGCGCCTTCGCCCGCGCCTTCAAGGAGGCCCACGTCGATTCCGTCACCGTCTTTTCCAAGTGCCACCACGGCCTCTCCTACCACCCGACCAAGGTGGGCCGGATGCACCCCGGCCTCGGCTGCGACCTGTTGCGTGCAGAGATCGACGCGTTGCACGGCGAGGGCATCGCCGCCCCGATCTATCTCTCGGCCGCCTGGGACGAGCACGCCGCCTTCACCCACGCCGACTGGCGCATCGTCACGCCGGACGGCCACCTGCCGCAGTCGCGCAACGACCCCACCGGCTGGGCCTATCTCGACTTCGCCTCGCCCTATCTCGACTATCTCGCCGCCCAGATCGACGAGGTGCTGGAGCATTACCCCGACGGCGACGGCATCTTCATCGACATCTGCAGCCAGCTGCCGTCGATCTCGCCCTACGCCAAGGCGGCGATGGAGGCGCGCGGCCTCGACTGGACGTCCGAGGCGGACCGCACCGTGTTCGGTGCCGAGGCGCTCGACGGCTTCTATCGCAAGGTCAAGGACACCGTGCGGGCCCGCGCGCCCGGCATGCCGCTGTTCTTCAACTCCGGCCACATCCGGCGCGGCAGCCGCGAGCACATCGCCAAGTACTACAGCCACCTTGAGCTGGAATCGCTGCCGACGGCCGGCT
>JAUVXG010000064.1 GCA_030603685.1 Pleomorphomonas sp. | reverse complement strand
CTGAAGGTTCTTTCTGGCCGCGATCATCTCGAGATGGCTCGGCGAAGCGGTCGCGACGAGCGCCAGCAACTGGCCTTCGGAAATGCTCTTCGACTTCTCGATCATCACCGAGGAGACGGGGAAGATGTCATGCAGCAGAGCCCGCATGACGGAAGCGGGAACCTCGTCGTAATCGGCAAGCAGCGTCGCGATGCGAACCCGGTCCTGAAGCGCCGTCACCTTGAGGAGCTGCGCTACCAGTTCTTCGTACATCGCGATCTCGGAGCGCGTGTGCACGGGCTCCGACACATAGAGCTCTGTGGCTTCCTTGAGAAGCGAGCGGGAGCGTGCGCCATCGGTGCCCTTGACGAGGCCGAAAATGCCACTTGAAAAGGGGGGCGACGCCATTTCGAACCCATCCCGCTCGTGATTGTCTCGCCCGCCGGTCCCTGCAATGACGATCGGCGGCGCACCTGATGAGAATGCCGCCGAAATCGTAAACCATTTGTTAACTCTGAGGGCTGAAAGATGGTTTTCAGAGCGAAAGTACACGGGCGTTAAAACTGCCCGCGTATGCTGTTCGCAGTGAACCGTTCCGGCCCTGGAGGGTGCCGTGGGTGAGGTGATCGCATTCGGCCTGCCAGTTCTGCGCGCGCGACGGAAACCCACGAGCGGTTTCTGTGAGGTCACCGTTCTGCCCGCCCGCCTCGCCGACGAGCGTGATGCCGCGAAATCTCGCCGATCGCTCAAGCGCGCGTCGGACCGGAAGCCGGATGGCCCCAAGCGTCCGGCCGGCGTCGGAGCGAAGTAACCTCAAGCCTGCGAACTGCCGAGCAGGCGACGGAAGGCCGCCAGACCTGCCTGGCATCGGTTGTCGATGTCCCGTTCCGACAACGCGGCCCGCTCGTGAATGACGCGGCGGATCTGCAGATCGCCGACGAGAAGGCTGAGGAACCAGTCGGTGGCATGTTTCGGATTGCCGCCCGTATCGAGACAGAGCCGTTGCATGAGCTCGTCCAGAAGGGGCATGACCTCGTTGCGGCCGCCCCCGGAAATGGCCGCTCCCAAGGCTCCGCTTGGATCGGCCGCGGCCGCGCGGTTGAGCAGGATCGCCTTCTCGCCCAGGATCATGCGGAGGAACACCGGGGCCACGCTCTCAAGCGTCGTCCATGGATCGGTGCGGCGGCTCAATGCCTCGTCAAGCAACCGCCTTGTCTCCGCGGCGTTCTCGCGCACCATGGCTTTGAATAGGCCGTCCTTGTCGCCATACCAGCGATAAAGGGTTTCGTTGGACGCTTTCGCCGCCTTTGCGATGCGCAGCATCGAGGCGCCGCCGTAGCCATGCTGCTTCAACAGCTCGTAGGCTGCCTCGTAGATTTCGACTTCCCGCTTCCGCCTTGTCCCGTCGTCCATGACTCTCCCCGGGGCTTTACATTCACCGTACACTTCTATACGGATATGTAAAGGCGTACACATATGTACGTTTTCTTGCTGGCGACATGTCTTTCCAGAGACCATGAAAGGCCGGCAAGCCTCTGGAACAGAAGGGGAATAGGATGATCCGGCCTCGCTCTTTCGCGCTCGCAGCCCTTGTCGCCGTCGCCGTGGCCTCGGTGACCATCGTCGGCGTCTCGTCATTCCTCACCGAACGCGAGATCGAGGGCCACAAGGCAATCGTTCGCCAGATCGCCGATGGCTCTCGGTCTGCGTCGATAGATCCTGCCGTGATGCAAGCTCTGCCCACGCCGGTGAGGCGCTATCTTGACTTCGCGGTCCCGGACAAGACGATCGGCTACCGTGTCGTGAACATTGAAGCCGAAGGGAACTTCCGCCGGCCTCTCACGGAAGACTTTGCCCGGACGACGGCCTCCCAGACGATCGCCGTCAGGACGCCGGCACTTCTGTTTGCTGCCACGACGCCCATCGTGCCTGGTGTCTGGGCGCGCGCCTATGACTTCTTCGCCGATGGACGAATGGAGATGCGCGCCAAGATCGCCTCGACGCTGACCGTGGTCGACGAAAGCGCGACCGACGAGCTGAATCGCACCTCGCTGCGCCGCTGGCTCCTGGAAAGCCCGCTTTACCCGATGGCGCTGCTGCCGGGCGGCCCCGTTCGCTGGGAAGCCATCGATGACACGCATGCCCGCGCGATCGTCTCCGGCTTCGGTCTCGAAGCGGCGCTGGTAGCAACCTTCCGCCCGGACGGCAGCCTTGCCGATTTCGACGCGGAGCAAGACGGCGACCTGACGACGCCCTACCATGGGTCGGGCGAGCATGTGAGCCGCGACGACTACCGGCTGGTGGCGGGCATGATGATCCCCCACGCGTTCACGATTGCCCGCGCGGCGGGCGGCAAGACCTATCCCTTCTGGAAGGGGCAGATCACCTCCATCGCATTTGAGTGAATCCGGCAAGTGAAACCGCGTCCAGCACGGAGTTCCGGAAATGGGTGGGCTTGCGCCCGCCGCGCGAATCCGGAAGACTCCGGCCGAATTGACCGGAGAAGCATTTTGGCCGCGCGGTTGGGTAACATGAGGGCTGGCGGTGCGCTGGCTCTGGTTGTGCTTGCGGTCACCGCCTGCGGCCGGCCGACGGGTGACTTCGGGCGTGCCGAGCCCTCTTTCCTGCACGATACGCTGTTGCCGACGGCCGGCAATCTGGTTGCGGAACATGTGCGAAAGGAGCCGGTGTCCGGTTTCCCGCTGACCGATGACGAGATTGAGCTGCGCAATCGTGTTTGGGCTTTCGTGCGGGCGCCGCATGTCCGTGACTGGTGGCTCGACAGCCTGGTCGAAGGCGAGCGGACGCGTATCCTGCCGATCCTGAAGGGGGGCGCCTCGATATCGGCGGAGACCGCCGCCATGTTCCCGGAGATCGCCTTGCCGCTCCTGGAGCCGGCCTACGATCGCGGCCGCTATCATCGCTATCTGCTCTCGGACGGCCGCACGTCGACCGAGACGCTCTGGACGCGGGTCATAGATGATGCCGGTTCCGATACCGCCCTGATCCCGCCTTTCTGCCAAGTTGCGGCCCGTGTACGACGCGCCGACGTCGAGCGGCTCGGCGCCCTCAGGCGTCAGCGCCTCGTCGAGGCCCGGCTCCACGAAGGGGCCGAGGCGCGTGTCTGGGAGAATGAAGAAGCCATTTCCTGGGTCTGGCAGGCGCTGGGCTATCGGGCGGCATCCTATCGATACGCCATCGACCACTTCCAGGTGGAAGCGCCATCCGACCAACTGTTCGCGGCCAACCGCGCCTATGACACGCTGGTTTTTTCGAAGTGCGTGGGAGCTCCACCGATACGGACGGCGATTCCGAGTGGCCCGTACCGCCACTCTCGCCTGTTGAACGCACCCGATCCATTCGACGAGCCTGTGCCGCAGAAGTAAATTCGGTCACTCCGAAAGGGCGGGACGGCACTGAAGGTTCTCGACGGCCTCTTCGGCGCGGCCACGATCATCGAGGCTGCCGGCAAACAGGCGGAGCAGCAAGAAACCGCGATCAACCGGCAATGACATCGTCTCGACGGACTCAAGGCCGGCCGACTGCCTGACGGCGTCGAGCGTGGCGGTGCGGCCGACCAGGAGATCCATGTCGGTGCCGCGCAAGTCTTCTCGGGACAGGGTCGAAAGAATCCGACCGTCCTCCGACATCGCAGCGACGGACCAGTATCTGCCGGGCATGGTGCCCGTGAGGCGAACCGGCCCGGTTTCGTCATCGAAGCGGCAGACGGCGTTGAGGAAAGCCGGATCGAGATCGGCCGACGTGTTGCGGTTGTCGACGAGAACGAGCGTGCCGTCCGTCTCGCTGAAATCGACGCCCGTGAATGCCATGTCGCGGGAATGGCTGGGCGCGAGAAGGATGGCTGCGATATGGGTCAGCCCGGCGATGCAGAGCGTCGCTGCGAACCAGCGAAGACCGGTATCGATCATGACGCTTCCCTCTGATCGCAGCCGAGCGGCATGACTGATGGCAACTGGTCTCGGCTTGGCGCGCGCGCGGCCAGGGTCGGCGAATAGAGGCGAAGGGTCAGTCGCAGACTTGAGAGGCCGGTCGTGGCCACGAAGTCGCCCGGCCGAACCTCCCGGCCGATCGATATGCGAACCTGACGCGCGGGACCGAACGTCATGGCGTCGAGCGAGGTGAAGCCAAAGCGGCGGGCGGGATTGACCGGCAAGTGACCGTCGCGATCGGAGACCGTCAGCGTCCAGAGCACGCCCTGGGGCATCGGACCGGTGACCTGGTAGGCGCAGGCTGCCTGGAGAGGCTTGTTGTCGGCGGAGGTCTCGGTGATGAGCTCGATCCCTTCGCTCGGCCCGAGGCCACCGCCGCCACGCCGGGCCGCCCTTGCCGCTTCGTAAGGGTTGGCCTTGGCATCGTCTTCCAGCATCGACCACTGCCCGATGGTCTGGGCTCCATCGAAATGGATGTTGGCGACGGCCCACCAGGCCGAAGCAAGGCCGAGAAAGACGCCGGCAAGCGTAACCAGAATGAGGCGGATGGTAGCAAACACTGGCGCGACCGGTCAGCGAGAGAGAGCGGCGTCGGACACGCCGAGCAGCGAAAGGCCGTCGAGAAGAATGTTCGATCGTCCGGCGTCCGATGGCGTCCGCAGGCTGATCGACTCGTCGCCGTCAGCGGGTACGAGGGCCGCTTCCCGAGCCTTCGCCGCCGGAACGCGGGCACGCATGCTGTCGCCGACATCGCGGATCACCGCCGCCGCCGCCGGCGTCAGGGCTTGCGGCGAAACGGTTGCCGCCGGCGCGGCCGCAGCCACTTCGGCCGGTTTGCCGACCGAGGCTAGGACGTCGGCTGAAACGGGGACGCCGGGGATTGGCTTGAAGGCGAGGCCGGCGTGGATCGGTTCCATGATCGAGTGCCAGGTTATGGCCGGCAGGCTGCCGCCGGTCATGTTGGCGGTCGAGGTGTAGTCGTCGTTGCCGAACCACACCGAGGCCGCGTACCAGCCGGTGTAGCCGACGAACCAGGCATCGCGATAGGCCTGTGTCGTGCCGGTCTTGCCGGCCTGCATTTGCCCGGGAAACCTTGCTCGCCCCCCGGTGCCCGCGTTCACCACCGTCGACAGCACGCTGTTCATCTCGTAGGCGATCTCCTCGGGCAACACCTGTTCGGGCGGCGGTTCGTCGCGCGCCCGATCATAGGTGGTCACGCCGGCACGCGTCTTGGTCCATTCGATGGCGTAGGGCGTCGACTTGATTCCGCCGGTGGCAAACCCGGAATAGGCGCCGGCCATGTCGAGGGCCGTGACCTCGGCCACACCAAGCGGCAAGGCGCGGGTGATCTTGAGCTCGGTTCGGATACCCAGCTTATGCGCGGTATCGACGATCTTGCCACGTCCCAGGCTCTCGGCGAGCCGCACCGGCACCGTGTTGATCGACTTGGCGATGGCGGTTCTGAGCGAGATCCGGCCGGCATAGGAGCGGCCGTAGTTGCGCGGGCTCCAGTTGCCGATGGTGATCGGCGCGTCGGAGATCATGTCTTCCGGAGCATAGCCGTTCATGAAGGCCGTGGCATAGACGAAGGGCTTGAACGATGAACCCGGCTGGCGCAGCGCGTAGACGGCGCGGTTGAACAGGCTTTCGCCGTAGTCGCTGCCGCCGACCATGGCCCGGACGGCGCCGTCCAGGCTCTGGACGACGGTGGCGGCCTGCTTCACCTTGTATTGCTGACCATACTTCCGGAGGCTTTCGGCAATGGCGGCGGCGGCGGTCTTCTGGACCGAAGGGTCGAGCGTCGTTCGGACGGTGATGGTCCGATCACCCGGCGGGGCGATGCGCTTCACCTCCTCGACGGCCCAGTCGAGGAACCAGTCCGGTGCGTTGCCGCTCGCCGAGGGCACCGGCGTCGCCGGATTGCGGCGCGCCGAGGCGACCTGCGCCTCCGTCATGAATCCGCCCTCGACGAGATTGGACAGGACCTGATTGGCGCGAGCGCGCGCGGCGGCGAGATTGTTATTGGGCGAGTATTTGGTGGGCGCCTTGTAGAGGCCGGACAGCATGGCCGCCTCCGCCAGCGTCAATGACCTGACCGACTTGCCGAAATAATACTCCGAAGCCGCCGCCACGCCGTGCGTGCCGCCGCCCATGTAGGCGCGGTCGAGATAGAGCTTCAGGATTTCGTCCTTGGACAGCTGCGCTTCGAGCCAAAGGGCGAGATAGGCTTCGTTGACCTTGCGCTGGAGGGTGCGCTCGTTCGAAAGAAAGAGGTTCTTGGCGAGCTGCTGGGTGATGGTCGAGCCGCCCTGGACGACGCCGCCGGCCTTGGCGTTGGACACGATGGCGCGCACGGTGCCGAGCGGGTCGATGCCGAAATGGTCATAAAAGCGCCGATCCTCGGTGGCCAGCGTCGCCTGGATGAGGTAGGGCGGCATTGCCGACAACGGAACGCTGTCATCGAGGAACATGCCGCGCCGACCGATGATGGCGCCGGTCTTGTCCTCGAAGGTGACGGCATAGTCGCCGCGGGCGCGCCAATCGCCTTCCGTGGCCTTGAAGGCCGGAATGGCGAACAGCAGCAGGACGATGGAACCGGCGGCGCCGAGCGTCGTTCCCTCGGATGCCAGCTCGAAGAAGGCGCGCTTCCACCCACGCAGGCGGATCAGGCCGGAGTAGTCGACGAGGCTGCCCCAGAACCGCGAGAAACCTTTCGAGGCGTTCCAGGCGGCCGAGTCGACGAAGGCATCGATTCGGAGAAGCCAGAGGCGCCAGCGCGGATTGCTCTTGAATTCCGGCACGGTAGAGCCCAAGCGTTAGGAATGTTCGGAAGCCGAAAACTAACCTTTTCCGGCCCCGGTTACCAGATCGCAGAGAAAAAGATGGCTGACGACACCGGCAACGACGACAAGCTGCCTTTCTGGCGCACCAAAAGCCTCGAGGAAATGACCGACGCGGAGTGGGAAAGCCTGTGCGACGGCTGCGCCCGCTGCTGCCTCAACAAGCTGGAGGACGAGGACACCGGCCGTGTCGTGTACACCGATATCGGCTGCTCGTTGCTGGACGGCGAGAGCTGCCGCTGCCGCGATTATACCCATCGCTCGGAGAAGGTGCCGGAATGCGTCCGCCTGACGCCGCATGAGGTGCGTACGCTCAGCTGGCTTCCCACCACCTGCGCCTATCGTCTCGTTGCCGAAGGGCGCGATCTCTACGACTGGCACCCGCTCGTCTCGGGCGATCCGGATAGCGTTCATCGTGCCGGCGTGTCGGTTCGCGGCAAGACGGTGCGCGAAGAGGACTGGCCTGTGGAAGACTGGCAGGACCGCATCGTCACATGGCCGACGCGGTTGCCGGGCCTGTTGGGCCGCAAGCGACGCCGCCGGGCGTAGGGCCCGCCAAGCCGTCGGCCGATCATGGTGAGTCATGGAGACTCACGAAGGCTCATGTGAGTCCAACGAGCATATCCGCCGGCAGGGCCCGGCAGATCAGTCGATGGCGACGAGCACGTCCGAGGCCTTGACCACCGCCTTCGCCGCGTCGCCGACCTTGAGGCCCAGATCGTCGACCGCCTCGTTGGTGATCGCCGCCGTGACCGTGGCCCCGCCGACGACTTCCAGAACGACATGGGCGGTCGTGGCGCCCTTGGTGACCTTGACGACCTTGCCCTCGAGGACATTGCGCGCCGAAATCTTCATGGTGACATCCCTTGTTCGAGCCGGCACTGCCGCCGGCGGCGTTGCGCCGTCGCAGAGACGCGCGCGAGAGGAAGGATAAGCCGCGGTCCCCGTTCCGCAACGTCAGAATGGCGGCATCTCGACGTCAGTGGCGTGGCATTTGCACAGGAGTTGAACAGTTCTGGTCAGGGCAGGCATGCCGCGGCGCTCCGCGTCCCTTACTCCACTGGCAACGGTTGCGAGGATATGACAGAGAGCGAGAGGCGGGTTCGGGAAAGGCTGGCATTTATGGTGAGCATCGACAGAAGCGACGACGGCAAGCACGGGGTCTGGGACGACGTGCAGGCCATTGCGATGGGAACGTTCTTTGCCGCCGTCGGCATCGAGTTCTTCCGCGACGCTCATCTCGGCACGGGGGGCACTGCCGGTGCCGCCTTTCTCATCCACTATGTCACCCAGTTCGGCATCGGCCCGGTCATTTTCCTGCTGAACTTGCCGTTCTATGCCTTCGGATGGGTAACGCTCGGCAAGGAGTTCACGCTGAAGACCTTCGCGGCCGTGGCCCTGCTCGCCGTCGAGAGTTACTTCATGCATGACGCCTTCGCCATCGGCTACAGCGCCCCCTGGTTCTCCGCGATCACCGGCGGTGCGCTGACCGGCGTCGGCATGCTGATGCTGTTCCGTCACAAGTCGAGCCTGGGCGGCATCGGCATCCTCGCCGCCTTCGTTCAGGAAAAGCTGGGCTGGCGGGCCGGCAAGTTCCAGTTGACCACCGATCTCCTGATCCTCGCGACGTCCTTCCTCGTGCTCGACTGGAAGAACGTCGCGTTGTCGGTGCTGGGCGCCGTGGTGCTCAACCTCGTTCTGGCCGTCAATCACAAGCCGGGCCGCTACAACGGCTACTGACCCACGGCGACGGCCTCGGGAACTGTCGGCGCAAGCGCGATCAAGCGCCAAACGGAGGGACGGCTACAACTGGCCGGTCTCCCCGATGATCGCCCGTTTCATCTGGAAGGCGCCACACGGGCCGCGTGCCCCGGAGGACCCAGCGATGAGCAACACGGACGCATCGCCGACCAAGGCCTTTTCGACGCTCGACGCCAGACTGGAGCAGGCCCTCGCATCCGGCCACATCGCCGGTCTGCATGCCTTGGTGCTGACCAGGGATAGCCGAACCATCGCCGAGCGCTATTTCAGCGGCCGTGACTACACGTGGGGTGTCGATCTTGGCGTGGTCGACCACGGCGAGGATACGCTGCACGATCTGCGCTCTGTGACCAAGAGCATTGTCAGCCTGCTCTATGGCATCGCCCTGGAACGGAAACTGGTACCGCCGCCCGAGGCGCCGCTCCTCGACGCTCTGCCACGCTACGCGGACCTCGCCAACGAGACGCGGCGACGGATCACCATAGCCAACGCGCTGACAATGAGCATGGGGACGCTCTGGGACGAGACCGTCCCCTATACCAGCGAAGCCAACAGCGAGATCGCCATGGAGCGATCACCGGATCGCTTGCGCTATGCCCTCGACCGGCCCATCGTCGAGCCGCCGGGGCGGACCTGGACCTACAATGGCGGCGCGGCGGCATTGATCGGCGCCGTCGTTGCCGAGGGTGTCGGGCAGCCGATCGAGGACTTTGCCCGTGAGGTCCTGTTCAAGCCGCTCGATATCGAACGGTTCGAGTGGATCCGCAGCTGGGATGGCGTGGCCGCGGCAGCATCCGGCCTGCGCCTTACGGCCCGCGACCTCGCCAAGATCGGCAACATGATGCTGGCTGGCGGTCGTTGGAACGACCGAGCCGTCGTATCGGCTGACTGGATCGACAGGGCGACGACGTCGCGGTTCGCCGCCGATCCGGACAATGGCTATGGCTATTTCTGGTGGACGGGAACATTGACGCTGCCGTCGGGCGGCGATCCGTTGCCGTGGTATGCAGGCTTTGGCAATGGCGGCCAGCGTCTGCTCGTTCTGCCTGCCGCTCGTATCGTGCTGTCGACTTTCTTCGGCAATTATGACCAGCCGGAGTTCTGGCTGCCGCCGGCCCGCTTGTGGGCTGACGTCATCCTGCCTGCACTCTCAGACTGAGAAACGACTGCACGGCCAGACTTGGAAGCGCCGCGCTTGCGGCGCTCCAGCAGCTCATCCTGAAGTCTTCGCTGGGCAACCAGGCGTTTCAATTTGGTCGGCGGAGACTCTAGAGAATTGTGCGGAAAAGTGGGAACCGGTTTTCCGCAAAAACAATGCGACAACAGGGAGATAGAGCATGTTGGCGAACCACAGTTCGCCGGACATGATCTAGGCCGATTTCCGGCGCGGCACCGCTATCGGGTCGGCCGCGTCGGCCACCTCTCTCCAGGCCGGTTCGGCGCTTTCGATTTCCCGCCACTCCTTGAGGAGAACGCGACGGCGGCGCGGATAGCGGACGCCGAGGTCGATGGCGTCCGACATGCGATCGACACGGAAGTGGCGGTAGTCGGCCCTCAGTTCGCACCAGGCGGTGAGAACGCGCACGCGCTCGAAGAAGGCGACCGCGATCGGCCAGACGACGCGGCGGGACGCGAGGCCCTTCTCGTTGACATAGGAGAACTCGAGCCGGGTCTCGTTGCGGATGGCGGCGCGCACCAGCGACAGGTCGACCCCGTCTCGATTGGCGTTCCAGGCCGGAGCGACGATCAGGCCGGTGGCGTCCATCCGGTCGGCGAGGTCGGGCGGCAGCACCGCGGCGATCTTGGCGAGCGCGTTCTCGGCGGACGAAGCCAGTCGCTCGTCGGCTCGCGTCGCGGCGAGACGCGCGCCGAAGACCAATGCCTCGATCTCGTCCTCGGTGAACATCAGCGGCGGCAGCATGAAGCCCGGCCTCAGCACATAGCCGATGCCGGCTTCGCCGTCGATCGGTGCGCCCTGGCCGATCAGTGCCTGAATGTCGCGATAAAGCGTGCGAAGCGATACGCCGAGCTCGGCCGCGAGTTCGGCCCCGGCGACCGGACGGCGACGACGGCGCAAGGCCTGGACCAAGGTAAGAAGGCGCTCGGCGCGGGACATGGGACGACCCAGGAGTTCGGCAATGGATTCGGACGATAAATGTTCGCCAATCATGACAGCATGCACGGGCCGCGTCCACCACAATGATCCTGTTTTGTTCCGAGGCCCATCTTGCGCCTCGCCCACCCGGATCTTTGGGCCCGTATCTGTCGGACAGGGCGCCCGGCTTCTCTTCGAACCGACGGTCTCGACCCGCTGTTCACAGCTCACGGAACGGCGCTCCATTGGCCCGACACGTCTCCGCCAGTCGCTGCCCTCGGTCGCGACATGGCGGCTGGCGCGTCGCGCACTCTGCCTTGTGGGGCGGTCTCGTGTCGCAGGGGTGTTTGGAATATTGATCAGTCTGTGTTTACTGCCGACACTTTCGGTTGCTCGTCGGCGATCGGGATCGATCCGGACTTCGGACCCTTGCCCCCGAGCGGTGCTGGCCGACGCTGCCCTGCCCAATGGCGCCGTCCGCCGGTAGATCACTTGGTTTGTGGTGTTGCCCTTCCTTCGGACCGAGGTGAGACCGGACGGGCAAATCGGCGCCGACCCCGATGGTGGCGCGCGCCAGTCCTCGATCGGTCGAAGTGCCCGGTTCACTCCGTTGGGGCTGGCATTTCCGACTGCCCTCTGACTGCACCTTGCGGTGGTGTCGGCCCTGTGCCCGACATACGTCATCCGGCTCTCGTACGGCTTGCTCAAGGTCTGTCCACGTCTCGTGCCTCGCGGCGGTGAAGCGACGGTTTTGCCGGGATCTGACCGAGAGATGTACGGCGGCGCTTCATGATCGGCGTCTCGTCTCGAAGGTGCCTGCCGTCGCGGCAAGACGTTGTCTGTTGTGAGGGGAGCGTGTCTGTTCGCCATGCCGGCGGTCGGTGCGGTGACGCGGGTGAGGGCGGAGATGGACGACCCACAAAGTCGGTCCTTTTTGCCGGCGGGACGTGGTTGATGCCCTGAGAATATCCGGCGTCATGTGTCGGCGGCTGGCCGTGGGCCTGGCCAAAAATGGCGGTGTTTGGCGGCTTGGGGCGAGGCTGCGAGCGGACAGGTCAACGACCTGAATCACAGCATGAACAGCCGGAACAAGGCATCAAGAACCCCTCGCAAGTGACTCAGGAGACTCAATGTTTCCGCTTCAACTTGAATCAAAGTCTGAACGGCGAGCGGGCGTTTTGGGCGGCTTTTCTGAATCAGGACATCAGACGCCGGAATCACCATGCGAGCTTGCTGAGTCATCTTGCGAAGGGGCTGGTTGAGGGCGTCGTTCCCTTGTCGTGTCGGGGGAACGCCCCGGTCTTGCGTGCGCCGGCCGCAGTTTGGTGACCGCCCGCGCGAAGACCGCTGAAGGCTCGCTCGGTAGCCACGTTGAATCTTTATCTGAACTGAGCGCCAGCTCTGTGTGCGAGTCCTTCGAGCGCCGAAGCGGTTCGAGCCGCCCCATGGCGCACTCTCGTCAACGCCTGCCTGGGAGGCGCGACGGGGCCTCTCCCGACAGGCGGTGCGGCCGGCTCACCGCCGCTCGATCGGTCGAGCACGGGGAGCGCGATTGGGCGTGGTAAGGTTTCGAATTCCAAGCCTATGGGCGATCGTGGCCTTAATCATAGGTTGTAATTGCTCGCCTGCCCGCGAGTTCCTCTCGACAGCTTGCAGCCATCCGGGGGCGACGGATGCCACCGGTGTCGTGGGCGCGGCGGGACGAGGTCGAGGCGAAGCCGTGGCCTTGTCGAGTTGCGCCGGGCGCTGCTCGGGAGGCGAGCTCCCGGCTTGGAGCTCTCGTCCGGGAAGGGTTTCTCTCAAGTGAGCGCCGCCCGAACGGCCGGCGAAGACACCGAGTGGAGCCGTCGCCGAGGATCGACGAGAGTGAGTGGTCTGCCGTTCTTGTGTTCGGAAAGACGAACGGCTGCGCTCAGGTGGGCTGGGCAGGCTGACGTGGCGGCGTGCCCGTGAAGCCCTCGGTGACGCGCGGTGAACGCGTCGGCGCGAGATCGCTGCCCCGGGGCCGATCATGAGAATGAGAAGATGACGAAGCTAGCCCGCGCCGTCGGACGGGGACGGCGCGGGCTATAGCGCAGGGGCCCAACGAGGAGGGGTGTCAAGCCACGGCGCGTCTGGACGCGGCAACGGCGGCCGCGATTTCATCCTTGAGCAGGGACCGGTGACGCTTGAGATCGGCGAGAACATCCGGCTCGGCCGGTTCCTCGAGCGACTCGATGCGGTAAATGCGCCGGTTGATCTCCTGATAGGCACTGGCGAGGTCGCAGAATGCTGCATCGAACAGCATGAGCTGTTCGATGGCGTCCCAAGTCTCGGGGAATTCCACGGAAAGCTCGTTCGGGATGCTCATGTCACTGCCCCCTCTCTTCATCGTGCCAAGGCTAACCTCCTTGTCACAACAAGGCCTTGAGGTGGATCAAAAGTCGTATGCGTGCCTTTCACCAACAGGGGTTTTCCTATGAAGCCACTCGCAAGCGCGGCCCCGAACGGGAGCTCCTGGTGAAGGGGGCGTCCCGCCCGTTTGCGGATGAACGCCGGGCACCATCGGTGTTCATGGACCATTCAGGCTCGGGTGACTAATCTTCTGCTCATGAACACCAATCGCAAGCGATTCACATTCGCCCTGGCGTGTTTCCTGGCGGTGCCGATCGTCTCGGGATACGCCGCCGAGGCGCGCTGCCTGACGCCCGCCGAGGCGCAGGCTGTCGTTGGCGGAGGGGGCGTCCAGAGGCTGGGCGCCATCGCCCGTGCCGTTGGCGGCGAGATCGTCGATGCGCAGCTCTGCGAGGGGGGCGGGGGGCTGGTCTACCGGCTCGCCGTCATGCGCGACGGCGGGCGAGTGGAAAACGTTATCGTCGACGCCAGATCAGGTCAGAGACTGCGCTGAATCGGGAACCAGAGCATGCGGATTCTAGTGGTCGAGGACGACCAGGACCTCAATCGTCAGCTCGTCACTGCCTGCCGTGACGCCGGCTATGCCGTGGATGCCGCCTTCGATGGCGAAGAGGGGCATTTCCTGGGGGACACGGAGCCCTATGACGCGGTCATCCTCGACATCGGCCTGCCCAAGATGGACGGTCTCAGCGTTCTGGAGGCCTGGCGGCGGGATGGCAGACTGGTGCCGGTGCTGCTCCTGACCGCCCGCGATCGCTGGAGCGACAAGGTGGCCGGCATCGACGCCGGCGCCGACGACTACGTCGCCAAGCCCTTCCACATGGAGGAGGTGCTGGCCCGCCTTAGGGCGCTGACGCGCCGCGCCGCCGGACGTGCCTCCAACGAGCTGGAGGTCGGGCCTGTCCGGCTCGACGTCAAGGCCGGGCGCCTCACGGTCGATGGCAACCCGATCAAGCTGACCTCGCACGAGTTCCGCCTGATACAGTATCTCATGCTGCACATGGACAAGGTGGTGTCGCGCACCGAGTTGGTCGAGCATCTCTACGATCAGGACTTCGATCGCGACTCCAACACCATTGAGGTGTTCGTCGGGCGTCTGCGCAAGAAGATGGGCATCGATCTCATCGAGACGGTGCGAGGCCTCGGCTATCGCATAGCGTCCGGAAAATGAACGCTCGCCTCAGAACACTGGGCGAATGGCTGAAGAGTTCGTTGGCGCTGCGCCTTGTGCTCGCCTCGGCGCTCTGGGCGACGATTGCTCTGGCCGCGTTCGGCTGGCTGCTGACCGAGCTCTACCGCGCCAGCCTCATCCGTTCTTTCGACGAGCGCATCATCGTCTACGAGAAGACGCTGGCCGGCGTGGTCGCTTCGACACCCGACGGCAACGTGCCCGATCCCGGAACCATGGGCGATCCGCGCTTCGGACGTTACCAGTCCGGCTGGTACTGGGTGGTGGTCGACGCCAAGTCGCAACTGACCGTGGCCACCAGCCAGTCCTTGTTCGGCGAAGTGCTGGCGCTGCCGCCGCCGCCCAACAACGGCGTGGCGGTGACCAACGACGCCCGCGATCCGGCCGGCTTCGCCCTTCGCCATGTGGCACAGCGTATCTTTCTCAGCAACGGCCGCATGTACGATCTTCATGTCACCGGCAACATTGCCGAGCTTGCCGATGAGATCTCCACCTTTCGTTTCCAGGTGTTCGCCACGCTGGCGGCCTTCGCCCTCGGCCTTGTCGCCGCCGCCGGCCTGCAGGTGAGCTTCGGATTGCGTCCTCTCGCGGCCATGAGCCGGCGCCTCGCCGACATCCGCGAGGGCCGTGCCAATCGCCTCGAAGGTCGACTGCCGCGCGAGATTGCCGCCCTTGGCAAGGAACTCAACGCGCTGATCGAGACCAACACGTCCATCGTCGAGCGGTCACGGACGCAGGTTGGCAACCTGGCTCACGCGCTGAAGACACCCCTCGCCGTGATCTTGAACGAAGCCCGTGCCGAGGGCGGACCACTGGCCGACAAGGTCGTCGAGCAGGTGACGGTCATGCGGGCCGAAGTCGACCGCTATCTCGACAGGGCACGGCTCGCCGCCGATCGCAAGGTGGTCGGCGCGGTGGCCGATGTTCGCCGGTCGCTGGAAGGCCTGATCCGCGTCCTGAGCCGGGCCTATCCCGACCGCAGCCTGTTCCTGGAGGATGCGGGCGCCGGACAGCCGAAAGCCCGCATCGAGCGGCGCGATCTCGAAGAACTGGTCGGCAACCTGATGGACAACGCCTGCAAGTACGGCCGCGAGCAGGTTCGCATCGAACTGGCGATCGACCATGCCGACCGCGACAGACCGATGGTGGAAATCCGCGTCGAGGATGATGGACCGGGCCTGCCGCCGTCCGCCTACGCCGAGGTGCTCGGTCGTGGAAAGCGGCTCGACGAGACGCAGCCCGGATCGGGCTTCGGGCTCGCCATCGCGGCGGAAATCGCCGAAACCTATGGTGGAACGCTGGTTCTCGGCCGGGCTGGCCTTGGTGGCCTGTCGGTTACCTTTCGTATTCCGCTGAGTTGATTTTCATTGACAGGAAGCCGAGCGATCGGAGCAGTAAACTCAAGGGGGAGGGCGTTTGTGACAAGATTAAGTTGTAACCAAAATTCGGCCATGGTTTCAGGTCATTACAAGTAACGAAGGCGATTCGCCCAAACGATTGGTTCCAATCTCGGAGACCCGGTGAGATGTTGTTGAAGAAACTCGTGATCGTCGGCCTGGCGGCCTCCATGCTGGCGGGCTGCGCGACGGGCCCCAACCAGAACCAGACGCTCGGCACGCTGGCCGGCGCTGTCGGTGGCGCGGCCATCGGTTCGGCCTTTGGCCAGGGCAGCGGCAAGGTGGCGGCCATCGCGGCCGGCGCGCTGGTCGGCGGCTTCCTGGGCAATCAGATTGGCGCCACTCTCGACGCCGATTCGCAGCGCTACAACTACAATGCCAGCGTTCAGGCGCTCGACAGCGGCTATCCGCAGCAGTGGCAGAACCCGCAGACCGGCACCTACGGCACGGTTCAGCCGGGTCCGGTCGCCTATGTCAACAACCGCACCTGCCGTCCCTACACCAACACCGTCTTCATCGACGGCCAGCAGCAAGTGGTCCGTGGCACCGCTTGCCGCAATCCGGACGGTAGCTGGCAGGTGGTCGGCTGATCCTGGTCTGACATTTCCGGGTCAAATCTTCGATGGGCCGGCTCGCAAGAGCCGGCCTTTTCGTATCTGCGCCCTTCTTGTTCCCCTTCGTTACCAGTCATCAACCATCTTGCGGCAGGATCGTTTGGTAAAGAACCAGTTTACGGGATTCGCCATGGACGGGCGGGCGGTGGTGACCGACAAGGCCGAGACCTTTCTGCGGGGGTTGACCCCGCGGGCGCGCGGCATGCTGGTCCGCCGGCTGGAAAGTGACCGTTCCGTTGTCTCCGAACTCGAAGCCCGCCGCCGGCTCATTCTGGAGGCCGCCCGAGCAATTGCCGAAAGCCGCGGCGCGGCCCGGCAGGCGGCGACCGGCGCGTCGCCGGATATGCGCAGGCTGGTCTTCTCCGCCTTCGAGCCCTACGTCATCGAGGAGAGGCTGGTCTTCCCCGTCCGTGGCTTCGTTACGGCCGCCACGCTCTCCCACGTCTGGTCCTACGCGGCCAATGAACTCCAGTCCGCCGAGGTCGCGGCGTGGAACGATCCCGAGACCGCCCCCAAGCTGCCCAACGAGGCCGCTTTTCGGGAAGAGGCGGTGAAGCTGGAAGCACGGCTGTTCGATATCCTGGCGCGGCACATAGCGGCGATTGCCGACGAGCCGAAGCTGCAGCAGCGTTTCATGTCGCGCATCGGCGGCGAGGTGGCTCGCCACGAGATCGATGAGATGATCGCCGTGCGTGATCGCCTCCAGGATCTGCCGACGCTGAGCGCCGCCATCGTGCATCTGCTCGAAACGGGGTCGGTCGACATGGGGCTCCTCGAACAGATCGCCACCTATCTCGCGACCTATCCCAATACCGCCGGCTGGGTCGCCGGCGGCGTGTTCCGCCGCCAGGGCGCCGTGACGCCGCTCATCGCCTTTGCCAAGCTGCTGGCCCGCGGTGAAACGGCTCGCCGCGTCCGGGCCACGCCGGCGGCGGCGGCCTTCGTCGATCTCGGCCTCGCCGTGGCCGATCGCTCCGCGTCTCGCTTTCAGGCCATCCTTCGCGGCAGCCGCAACGCCGCTGACGCCACTGCGCAGATCGGGGTGTTCCGTTCGACCCTCGGTGAACTCACCAGCGGTCTGGACATCGACAACGACGGCGGCTGGCAGCCGCGCATGGTCGCCATCAAGCGGCGGTTCTCGGACATGCTTTTCGTCGAGTTCGACAAGCTGCTCCCGGCCATGCGTCGCGCCTTCCGGGTCCAAGAGGCTCCCTATCCGGGGCCGGCCGACGGCGCCGAGGCGGCGTTCCTGTGCGCTCTGTTCGCGGCGACCGGCAAATCTCGCGACATCCTCGCGGTCAATGGCCTCGTCGGTCGCCTGACGCCTCTGGTCGATCAGGCAATTGAGCTCTACGCCCTCGATCTGCCGACCAAGCTGCGGGATCTCGATGGCGAGGCGCGGTTGGCGGCGCTGTCGGCGGTCGACCATCTGATCAAGGCCGCCGGCTTCCTCTACGGCGAGGACTATGCGTCCCATCTTCGCCGAAGCAAGGAACAGCAGCTCAAGGCGTCGCGGCCCGCGGCTTGAGGCCGGATCGTCTTTTCTGGAATCCTTCTCAAATTCGCCCAGAAGTCGATTGAGAAAGCGCCGGCATTGCCCTATTCGGCATGGGGTGTTGGTCTGTGCCGGCGGTTCGGGAAAGAGCGGCGAATGGTGTTCTGGATATTGCTGGCATTGCTGACGGCGGCGGTCGTTCTCGTCGTCATCGCTCCCATGGCTCGGCCAGCAGGCGCCTTTTCGGTTCCCAGTGGGGAAGAGACCCGCGTCTATCGCGATCAGCTGAGCGAACTCGACCGCGATCGCGAACGCGGCCTGATCGGCGGCGAAGAGGCGGACGCCGCCCGCGCTGAGATCGGCCGTCGCCTGCTGGCCGCCGCGCATGCGCCGGCTGACACCGGCAAGCCCCGCCCCGCTGCCAATCGGCTGGTCGCGCTGATGACCGTCGTCGCCGTCCCGGCCATCGCCTTGCCGCTTTATCTCCTCATCGGTCAGCCCGACATGCCCGACGCGCCGCTGGCGGAACGCCTGACCTCGGCGCCCGCCGCCGGCAATGTCGCCGATCTGGTCGGCCGCGTCGAGAAACACCTCGCTGCCAACCCCGACGATCTCTCGGGTTGGCGCGTCATTGCGCCCATCTATGCCCGTCTGGGTCGGCTGGACGATGCCGTGAAGGCATGGGGGCGGCTGGTCGCGGCCGGCGAGACAGATGCCGCCACGCTTGAGAACTATGGCGCCGGCCTCGTCGACACCAACGACGGCATCGTCTCTCCCGAGGCGCAGTCGGTCCTGGCCCGCGCCGTCGCCGCCGATCCGGAACGTCCACGCGCGCGCTTCTATTATGCGGAGGGGCTGCGTCAGGCGGGCGCCTTCGAAGAAGCTCTGCGGCAGGTCGACGAACTGATCCGCCGGTCGCCGGCCGACGCGCCCTGGCTGGAGACCGCGCGTGAAAAGCGCCGCGAAATCCTGGCCGCGCTCAAGCAGCCTGCCGATACGCCGGAACCACCGACCCTGCCGGCATCGGGAGTGAACAGCGCGGCGATCGAAGGCATGGTCGACGGTCTCGCCGCCCGACTCGCCGCCGAACCCGGCGATCGCGACGGCTGGATCCGGTTGATGCGCTCCAACATGGTGCTCGGCCGAAACGACAAGGCGAAAGCGGCGCTTGCCGACGCTCGGAAAGCCTTCGCCGACGACGCCGAGGCATTGGCGGCGATCGACGCCGCAGCGGCCGAGTTCGGCATCACCCAACCGGAAGGACAATGACGATGGCCATGACGCGCAAGACGCGGCGCCTCATCCTGATCGGTACCGTGGGCGCGGTTCTCGCGTCCGCCGTCGGCCTCGTTCTCTTTGCGCTGTCCGGCGAGATCACCCTCTACAAGACGCCGACCGAAGTGGTCGAGCAGGCGGCAGCGGACGGGCGTCGTCTCCGCATTGGCGGTCTCGTCGAAGTCGGCAGCGTGGTGCGAAAGGACGGCGGGCAGGTCGAGTTCAAGGTGACCGACACGTTGAATGCGGTGCCGGTGACCTACCGTGGCTTGCTGCCGGATCTGTTCCAGGAAGGGCAGGGCGTGGTCGCCGAGGGAAAGCTCGACCAGACCGGCCTGTTCCTCGCCGATACCGTGCTCGCCAAGCATGACGAGCGCTACATGCCGAAGGAAGTCGTGGACGCGCTGAAGGCTCAGGGCGTTTGGGAAGAAGGTCAGCCGGGCGGGCCGATGCCGCCTGCGGCGAAGAACTAGGCGAGGGCGGCATGATCGTAGAATTCGGCCATTTTGCCCTGATCCTGGCCCTGGTGGTTGCCATCGCCCAGTCGATCCTGCCGGTGGTGGGGTTTCTTCGCCGTGACCCGGCGCTGATGGCGGTGGCGCCGCGCGCTTCGATGATGCAGCTCCTGCTTGTCGCCATCGCCTTTTCGGCGCTCACCTATGCCTATCTCGTCTCCGACTTCTCGCTTCTCAACGTGGTCGAGAACTCGCACTCGGAAAAGCCGCTGATCTACAAGTTCTCCGGCGTCTGGGGCAATCACGAAGGCTCCATGCTGCTCTGGGCGCTGATCCTGGCGCTGTTCGGCGCGGCGGTCGCGGCCTTCGGCGGCAATCTGCCGCAGACGCTCAAGGCCAACGTGCTGGCCGTGCAGGGCTGGATCAGCACGGCCTTTCTCGCCTTCATCCTGACGACATCGAACCCGTTTCTGCGCCTTGCCGAACCGCCGATCGAGGGCAAGGACCTCAACCCGGTCCTGCAGGATGTCGGCCTCGCCATCCATCCGCCGCTCCTCTACCTCGGCTACGTCGGGTTCTCCATCGCCTTCGCCTTCGCCATCGCGGCGCTGATCGAAGGGCGGATCGACGCCGCCTGGGCGCGCTGGGTCCGGCCCTGGGTTCTCGCCGCCTGGATCTTCCTGACTGCCGGCATCGCCATGGGGTCCTACTGGGCCTATTACGAACTCGGCTGGGGCGGCTTCTGGTTCTGGGACCCGGTGGAAAACGCCTCGCTGATGCCCTGGCTGGTGGGAACGGCGTTGCTGCATTCGGCCGCCGTGATGGAAAAGCGCGAAGCGCTGAAGGTCTGGACCGTGTTGCTCGCCATCCTCGCCTTCTCGCTGTCGCTGCTTGGAACCTTCCTGGTGCGGTCGGGCGTGCTGACCTCCGTCCACGCCTTTGCCACCGACCCGACGCGCGGCGTCTTCATCCTCGCCATCCTCTGCCTGTTCATCGGCGGGGGACTCGGCCTGTTCGCTTTCCGCGCCGGCACGCTCAGGCAGGGCGGCCTGTTCGCGCCGGTCAGCCGCGAAGGGGCGCTCGTCCTCAACAATGTGTTCTTGACGGTGGCAGCCGGTGTCGTGTTCTTCGGCACGCTGGTGCCGTTGATCGTGTCGGCCTTTGGCGGCGCCATTTCGGTCGGCGCACCCTATTTCAACACCGTGTTCGGACCGCTGTTCGGCGCCACGCTGCTGGTGGTGCCGCTCGGACCGCTGCTCGCCTGGAAGCGCGGCGACCTGCTCGGTGCTCTCGAGCGGCTTTGGGCGGTGTTCGCCATCGCCGCGCTGGTCGCCATCATCGTCGCCTGGATGAGCGGCGAGACCCACATCGTCGCCCTCGTCGGCCTTGGCGTCGCCGTCTGGGTGCTGGTCGGCGCCTTTGCCGAGCTCTGGACGCGCGCCCGCCTTCGCGAAGCCGGACTTTCGGTCGGTCTCAGGCGTCTCGCGGGCTTGCCGCGCTCGGCCTTCGGCACGGCGCTCGCCCATGCCGGTCTCGGCGTGACGCTGCTCGGGATCGTCGCGACGTCGACCTTCCAGAGCGAAGCCATCCTGGAAATGAAGCCGGGCGATACGGCGACTGTCGGGGGCTATTCGGTGACCTTCGACGGGCTCCGCAACACGGCCGGCCCCAACTACTCCGGGGTCGTCGCGTCCATGACGGTCCGGGAAGGCGGCGTGGTGCGCTTCGTCGTCGAGCCGTCGCGGCGCTTCTACTCGGTGCGCCAGATGCCGACGACGGAAGCCGGCATCCGCACGCATGGCCTGTCGCAGTTCTACGTGACGCTGGGCAGCGAAGGTCGTGACACGGGTTCGGTGGTGGTGCGCATGTGGGACAAGCCGCTGGTGACGCTGATCTGGCTGGGCGCGCTCGTGATGATGGCCGGCGGCACCCTGTCTCTCACCGATCGTCGCTTGCGCGTCGGAGCGCCGAAGCCCGCCCGACGCGCAGCGCCCATGGCCACCGCCGAGTGACGGAGGGAACCCGATGCGTCTTCTTGCTGCCTTGGCCCTTCTGGTTGCGCTGACCGCACCCGCCGCTGCCGTCGATCCATCCGAACGGCTGGCCGATCCGGCTCTCGAAGGGCGCGCGCGCGTCATCTCCGAGGAGTTGCGCTGCCTCGTTTGCCAGAACCAGTCGATCGACGCCTCCGATGCCCAGCTCGCCAAGGATCTGAGACTCGTCGTTCGCGAGCGCATCGCCGCCGGCGACAGCGACGACGAAGTCCGCGACTTCCTGGTTGCCCGCTACGGCGAGTTCGTGCTGCTGAGGCCGCGTGCCCACGGGGTCGGTCTTCTGCTCTGGGTTCTGCCGCCCGCCTTGCTGCTCATTGCCGGGGCGGGGCTGTTTCTCGCCTTCCGCAGGCGTCCCGCCGCCCGGGGGACGGAAAGACTGTCCGCCGAGGAAGAAGCGGCTCTGAAAGCGTTGTCCCGAGAAGAGGATGGGTCGCCAAATTATTGAAATAAGGCGAGTTTTTGGCGGTTTTTCTTACGAAAGTTTAATGCCGTCGCAATCTTCAGGTTAGGCTCTGGGTGGCTATATGACGCCATGGAAACCGGATCGACAGCCGGTGCAGAGTTCATACCCTGGAGTTTCTCCCATGCACAGGACTTCCGACAAGCCGACCAAATCCCGCGTCAAGGCTCTCTTGATGGGTTCAGTTTTCGCCCTGGCTCTCGGCGGCATCGTCGCCGGCGAAACGGTCTTCATCTTCGACAACACGGCTCAGGCTCAGAACCTGTCGCAGCCCCAGACCCAGGCGGTGTTCAGCTTTGCCGACATGGTGCAGCGCGTCCAGCCGGCCGTCGTCTCCATCCGCGTCAAGACGGACGAGACCGTCGGGCAGGGCGACAGCGACAATGAAGGCCTGCCTCCCGGCCTGACGCCCGACAGTCCCTTCTACGACTTCTTCAAGCGTTTCGGCATGCCGGGCATGCCCGGTGGCCGCGACCGTGGTCCGCAGCATCGCTACGGCCTTGCCCAGGGCTCGG
>JAUVXG010000288.1 GCA_030603685.1 Pleomorphomonas sp. | reverse complement strand
CGCATCCGTTCGATCACCGACAAGCCCATCCACGTTCACCTGATGGTCGGCGAACCGGCGCTGATCAACCAGATCAACCAGTTCGCGGCTGCCGGTGCCGACGCCATCTCCATCCATGCCGAGAACACACTGCTCACCGACAGCGGTATTGCCAGGATCAACGAGCTCGGTCTCGTCGCCGGCGTGGTGCTGAAGGTCGACACGCCGGTCGCCAAGCTGATCCGCCACCTGCCGCGCGTGCAGCTTGTGACCCTGTTCGGCGCCGGGATCGGCGAGCGCGAGGGTATCAGCCAGTCCGCCACGCAACGCCTCGAAGAGGCGCGCAAGTACATCGCCGGTGTCCCCAGCGGTCACCGCATCGTGCTGGTGGCTGACGGCGCCATCCGCGAGGACACCGTGCCGGTCCTGCGCAAGGCGGGGGCCGAGGCGATCGTGGCCGGCAAGCTGGTGTTCGATGCGCCCGACCTCGGCAAGCGCATGGAATGGCTGAACAGCCTCTGAGGCAGAAACAAACGTTCCTTCAAAGAGGTTTCAGAAACGCTTTTCGGGATTGTGGAAACAAGAAAGGCGCCGGGGCATGGCTCCGGCGCCTTTTGTCGCAGATCGCAGGTCAGCGTGCGGCCACCAGCCACTCCGGCTTGAACCAGCGGTCGGCCGGCCCGTCATACGGAAGGCGGTTGATGTCCCAGTGACGAATGAAGCGCGCGTAAGCCTCCCACACCGCCGGCCCTCCGGCAACGTAGACGACCCGGTCCGGGAAGCGGGCGAGCACATCTTCCGGGCGGTCGTTCGAACGGACGGGACAAAGCGTGCGGTCGAGCTTCATGAAGCCGGGCAGGGTGGAGATCGTGTGCGGACCGGCCAGCATGACGTGGCCGCGCGTCAGCTCGTAAAAGCGTTCGACGTCGGCGACGAACTCCCTGTCCGGATTACCCCCCCAAGGCAACTCGCCATTGAGCCCTATCTGGCCCCGCTGACCGATCGCGCAGATCGCCCTGACATCCGCCATGATTCCATCCGCTTGCTGTTGCGATTGCCACCGAGCATAGCAATCCCTAAGCGGAAAACCCAATAGGGCATTTTCGAGCAAATCAGGCCCCCCAAGCAAAACGGGCGGTGGTGCGCTGGGCGATGCCTTCCTCCGGCAAGCGCAAGAAGCCGAGTGGGCCGGTGGAAGGGACGCCATGCCCTTGCGTACTCGACAGTCAGGTGGCGAGGCCGGCGCCGGTAAATGACCAGTGCGTCTGGATGATGCGCCATCCCCCCGGATCGCGCCGGTAGACTTCCGTGCAGTTCCAGGCGACGCGGTTGCCCTCGCTGCCGTTCCAGGAGACGAAGCGGAAGGTCAGCACGGCGGCATCGCCCACCACCTGAACCTTCGGTTCGAGCATCTCATGGCGCGGCGCGAAGATCTTTCCGCGCAACCCGTCATAGAGGGCGGTCAGCGCCGCCTTGCCGTCGAGCCGTGTCTCGCGAAAAGGATCGAAGTAGGTGACGTCCTCGGCCGAAAGGTCGAGGAAGGCGTCGGGATCGCCGGCGCACCAGCGATCGAGCGCTGCCTTCTCGAGTGCGATGATGTCGTCGGCGATGGTCATGGCAATCTCCCCCGAAAATTCAGCGGGAGAGTAGGTCGAGACGACGCCCGCACTTGTCAGCAGCTGGAAGCGGGAAAGGCCATCAGGGCTTCTGCGGTCTCGATGTCGGTGGCGACGGCATTGACGAGGCCGCCAGCGACGGCGGCGCGGATCGCCTCGGCTTTCAGCGGCGACAACGCGGCGGCGATGCAGAGCGGCACGCGCGCGAGGCGCTCGAGCGAGATGGAGAGGGTACGGTCGTCGAACTCGGTGCCGACGGGACGGCCATCCTCGCCGAAGAAGCGGCCGCAGATGGTGCCGACGGCGCCATGCGCTCGGATTTCCTCCAGTTTGCCAGGGGCGATGAAGCCCTCACGGAACACCATGGCCGTGGCCGAAATGGCGCCGACGCCCACCACGGCGATGGCAAGATGGTCCATCATGGAGAAGACGCCGCGCACGGTACCGGTCTCCCGCAGCAGGCGGGCCGCGTCGGCATCGTCGACAATGGCCGGCACCGGAAGTTGCCAGGCCTGGGCGCCGAGACCGGCGGCGAACCGCCGGCAGACCTCGGAGGAGTGGGTATAGTGTTCCGGCGCTCCCACACCGCCAACCAGGGCGACGACATTGAGGTCTCGCGCCGGCGAGCGACGTGTCGCCGCTGCGATGGCTGCCGCCGTGGCCCCGTCGGAGACGCCCAGCACGTCGCCGCTCTTCAGCGTGTCCTCGATGACGCGGGCGACCGCCTTGCCCAGCGTGTCGGCATGGGCGCCGGCCTTGCTTTCGACGACGACCGCAAGGCGAAGACCGAGGTGGGCCTTGAGGCGCTGTTCGGCGGCGCTGTCGCGAAAGGCCTTGGGGGTGACCTGAAACTCGATGTAGCCGAGGTCCAGCGCCGATTTCAGAGCCCGGCTGACGGTGGCCTCGGAGATTTCGAGGAGGCGGGCGATCTCGGTCTGCGGCAGGCGCTGCTCGTAGCGGAGGCGGGCGATCTCGACGATCATGTCTTCGCTGCGACGGGGCCGGGGCATGATACGCGCCTTGGATGGGAATGGGATCGCCAGTCACCGGCGTGCGGCCCGTCGGCCCGCGGCGGCGTGGCCGCCCGGGGGGGGGGGCGGGGGCTCGGCGTGGAAATTGCCCCGCCCTGCGGCCTGCAGCGGGCAACCGCGTTGCGGCGCAATTTGG
>JAUVXG010000138.1 GCA_030603685.1 Pleomorphomonas sp. | reverse complement strand
CCGGCATTGCCGAAATCGATGATGCCCGACGGCTCCAGCAGACCACCGACGCCAAGACCGCGCACCCGCCAGACGCCGTCGTCACCGCGGATCACCGTGACACCGAAGGAGCGCATGGCCTCTGCGGTATTCATGACGTCCTCGGCTTCGAGGAGACCGGTGATCACCGTCTCGCCAACCGCGAGAGCGCCGAGCATCAGCGCGCGGTGAGATATCGATTTGTCGCCTGGAACGCGGACACGACCCTTGAGTGGGCCGGATTTCCGAGCGATCAGCGGACGGGCGGTCGCGTGGGAAGCCATGGAGCGGAACACCTGATACCAACTCGCGAAATGCGGACGCATTCGCGCATCGAGACTGACGGATCTCTCAATGCCTGAGGCTCGGGCGATCCGCAACGAAAAGTGCGGAGCCGTTTTCTCGCAGACTCCCGGCATGACGCCTTTTGACCTCGACGGTCGCCGACGCCGGGCCGGCTCTAGCACAGCCGGACGGTCGCGTCACTCGCCGGCGCCAGACCCCGACCACGGACGATTTGCCGCGATCTCCCGGCCCGTCGCCACCAATTCACCTTTGACACAGGCCCCGGTTTGCCTATATGTGCCTGCCCGATTTACCTGACAAACGCGAGGCCAACCGTGGCGAAACCTGAACTTGGGCTGAAGCGTCTTTGCCCCAGCTGTGGCGCGAAGTATTACGATCTCAACCGGACCCCCATTCTCTGCCCGAAATGCGGCACCCAGTTCGATGCCGGACTGGCTGCGCGGGCGCGCCCGGCGACGGCCATCGACGACGAAGAGGACAACGAGGAAGAGATCGCCGAGGTTGGCGCGCTCACCCCCGAATTCGTCAGCCTTGAAGACGCCGAGGACGCCGACGGCGACGACGTGCCCGATATCGAGGATACCGACATCGAAGATGAGTCGCCTGAAGACGACGTCTTCCTCGAGGAAGAGGATGAGGACGGCGGCGACATGTCCGACCTGATCGGCGATGTCGGCGACGAGGAAGAGCACTGAGCTCTCCTCCTTTTCAGAACCAACAGAGGCCGGCTGGCGATCCCCAGCCGGCCTTTCTTTTTGGCGGAGAACGACCGGAGCGATGGCAACCCATTAGAAAAGCTCGGAAATCCGCCCTTTCTGCAAAAAGATGACGGAAAAATCGCTCTCGCTTGAAAAACCTCTTGATCGGCGAGGGAATGCTGAGTATATCCCGCCTCGTCGAGCCGGAACCCACACCGGCGGCGCCCGAAAGCGAAAGCTGGACGGCATCTTCCGAAGTCGGAAACGGCACCTGATGGGGCTATAGCTCAGCTGGGAGAGCGCCTGCATGGCATGCAGGAGGTCAGCGGTTCGATCCCGCTTAGCTCCACCAAATCTTCCGCTTGATCTTGCAGTTTGCTTTTGACCGATGGCGAGTCCGTGGTCGTCTTTGCATGACCTGACGATATCAAGTGTGGTTCCGGTGAAGCCAAGTTCACCGGAAACCTCTTTCTCAATCGGGCGCACCGCCGGGATGTGTGCCCTTCAGGCCCTAGCGTTTACTTCTCAGGCGCGACCGCGTCTGACACCGGAGGCCAGTTCCGCCACAAGGCTCGTCACGGCCGGAACGGTAGCGGCGGTCGCCTTGCCGTCCGCGAGCGAATCACGAACGGCATTGACCAGCGCCGAACCGACCACCACCCCATCGGCATGGGCCGCGATGGCCGCCGCCTGTTCGCCGGTCTTGACGCCGAACCCGACCATCACCGGCAGTGGCGTATGCGCCTTGATGCGGGCGACCGCGGCGGCAACGTCACCGGCCGCAGCCGACTTGACGCCGGTGACGCCGAGCACCGACACATAATAGACGAAGCCCGAGGAGTTCCGGAGCAGCACCGGCAGACGCTTGTCGTCCGACGTCGGCGTTGCCAAGCGAATGAAGCTGATGCCAGCCCGGATCGCCGGCAGGCACAGCTCTTCGTCCTCTTCCGGCGGCAGGTCGACGACGATCAGACCATCGACGCCGGCCGCCTTGGCGTCCGTAACGAAGCGCTCCACGCCGTAGATGTAGATGGGATTGTAGTAGCCCATCAGCACGATCGGGGTCTCGTTGTCGCCCGCGCGGAAGGCGCGCACCTGCTCCAACGTCTTCACCATGGTCTGACCGGCGGCGAGCGCGCGGATATCGGCGGCCTGGATCGGCGGCCCCTCCGCCATCGGATCGGAGAATGGCATGCCGAACTCGATGATGTCGGCCCCGGCGCCGGGCAGCGCCTTCAGGATGGACAGCGAGGTTTCGGCATCCGGATCACCGGCCGTGACGAAGGTGACCAGGGCCGCCCGCCCCTCGGTTTTCAGCTTTGCAAGGCGGGCGTCGATACGGGTGACGGGAAGGGAACTCACAGGTCGACTCCCAGAATCTTGCCGACGGTGAAAACGTCCTTGTCGCCGCGACCGGACAGGTTGACGACGATGATCTCGTCCTTGGCCATGGTCGGCGCGCGCTTGATGGCCTCGGCGACGGCATGGGCGCTTTCCAGCGCCGGAATGATGCCCTCGACCTTGGTCAGCGTCTGGAAGGCGTCGAGCGCCTCCTGGTCGGTGGCCGGCACGTAGGTGACGCGGCCGGTGTCGCTCAGCCACGAGTGCTCGGGGCCGATGCCGGGATAGTCGAGGCCGGCCGAAATGGAATGACCCTCGAGAATCTGGCCATCGTCGTCTTGCAGGAGGTAGGTGCGATTGCCGTGCAGCACGCCCGGCTTGCCGCCGTTCAACGACGCGGCGTGCCCATTGTAGACCTGCATGCCGTGACCACCAGCCTCAACGCCGACGATGCGCACGTCGGGATCATCGAGGAAGGGATGGAAGATGCCGATGGCGTTGGAGCCACCGCCGACGGCGGCGATGACGAGGTCGGGCAGACGTCCCTCGGCCGCCATGATCTGTTCGCGCGTCTCGTTGCCGATCACCGACTGGAAATCGCGCACCATGGCCGGATAGGGATGCGGCCCCGCCGCGGTACCGATCATGTAATAGGTCGTCTCGACGTTGGTCACCCAGTCGCGCATCGCCTCGTTCATGGCGTCCTTCAGCGTGCCGTTGCCGGCGGTGACCGGATGCACCTCCGCTCCCAGAAGCTCCATGCGGAAGACGTTGGGTTTCTGCCGCTCGACATCGGTGGCGCCCATGTAGACTTCGCACGGATAGCCGAAGCGCGCGCAGACCGTGGCCGAGGCGACGCCGTGCTGGCCGGCACCGGTTTCGGCGATGATGCGCGTCTTGCCCATGCGGCGGGCGAGCAGGATCTGGCCGAGGCCGTGGTTGATTTTGTGGCTGCCGGTGTGATTGAGCTCTTCGCGCTTCAGGTAGATCTTGGCGCCACCGAGATGGGCGGAAAGCCGCTCGGCGAAATAGAGCGGGCTCGGCCGGCCAGTGTAGGTGGCGTGCAGCGCCTTGAGCTCGCCCTGAAAGGCCGGATCGGCCTTGGCGGCCTCATAGGCCTGATCGAGTTCGAGGATCAGCGGCATCAACGTCTCGGCGACGTAGCGACCGCCGAAAATGCCGAAATGGCCGCGCTCGTCCGGGCCGGTCCGGTAGGAGTTCAGCGTCGTCGCCTCTTTCATCGTCACCCCTCTTCATTCGCTGCGCGTGCCGCCGCCACGAAGGCGCGGATGCGAGTCTCGTTCTTCTGGCCCGGCGCGCTCTCGACGCCCGACGAAACGTCGACGCCGAAGGGACGCACCTGTCGCACCGCATCTTCGACGTTGGTAGGATCAAGGCCGCCGGAAAGCAAGAAGGGCGTCGGCGCCCCCGCCAGAAGCGACCAGTCGAACGTGACGCCCAACCCGCCGGGACGAGTCGCGTCCTTCGGCGGCTTGGCGTCATAGAGCAAGAGATCGGCGGTCCCGGCATAAGGACGGGCCGCCGCCACGTCCTCGGCGGAACCGATCCCAAGGGCCTTGATCACCATCAACCCGAGGCGTCGCCGTACGTCGGCGGTCCGCTCCGGCGTTTCGCGACCGTGCAGCTGGATGGCGTCCGGGACGATCGTCGCAACGAGATGGTCGAGAAGATCGTCGGTGGCATCGACGGTCAGCACGACCGTTTTGGCGCGCCCACCTACCTGACGGGCGAGAGCCGCGGCGGTCTCGGCAGTGACATGGCGTGGGCTTTTCGGGAAATGAACCAAGCCAACGAGATCAGCGCTGGCGGAAAGCGCCCATTCCAGGCTTTCCGGCGTGGAGAGACCGCAGATCTTGACGAGGAACGGGGACATCTGGACCACAGCCTAAAGGACAGCGGCGACCCGAGGCCGCCGCAAGTCCGCTCGAGGAGAATGCCGCCCCCGTCAGGCGCCGGTAAAGGCGCGCGGAGCGGCGGAGACCAGCGACGGGGTCGAGCCCGTCACTTCGTAGACGGCGAGCCCGCGATCGTTGGTGCCAAAGGCATTGAAGCGGAACAGGCCGTTGACCGAGGACAGGAACCCCTCGGGATTGGTGATGACCGAGAGCTGGAAGCGCTGGGCGCCCGCCGTCTTCGTCAGGCCGGCAGCCAGGACAACTGCATCATAGGCGAGCGATGCGGTAAGCGGCGGCTCGCTACCATAGGTAGCCCGATAACGACTGGCGAAGGCCGAGAAGCCGGAGATCTCCGGCGACGGGAACCAGCCGCCCGTGAGCGCAGGGTCGTTGTAGACGGCCGGATCATTCCAGACGCCGGTGCCGAGCAACTTGATCCGGGAGAGATCGACGCCAGCGCTCCGCAGCGAACGGGCAATGGCGGGCGCCACACCAGCCCCCTCGGGCAGAAGGATGCAATCGATCTGCGCGGCGACGGCCGCGACCGCGGCCACCGCCTTCGCCTCCCCGCCGGCGGCGAAGCGCTCGACGGTCACGACACGCATGCCGTAGCGGCCGGCTTCCTGACGCAGCGCCGCCTCGGCCAGGTTACCGAAAGCGCTCTGCGACATGATGGCGGCGATCGACTTGCGACCCGATTTGGCCGCCTCCGCGACGACGCGGCGCACCTGGCCATCGACCAGGAAACCGAGAATGTAGACGCCAGCCGCCGCCACGGACGGATCGGAAGAGAAGGCAATCACCGGCACGGAGGCCGCGCGCGCCACCGGGCCGACACCGCCCACCTCGGCGGCGAAGATCGGGCCGATGATCAGCTCGGCACCTTCGGAAATTGCCTGGCGCGCCGCTTCGGCCGCGCCTTCGGCGGTGCCGCGCGTGTCCTTCACCAGAACGGTGAGATCATTGCCCGAGAAGTCGTTGAGACCGAGAGACGCCGCATTCTGCATCGCCACGGCCAGTGCGGCGCCATTACCCGGCGCCGTCTTGGGCAGCAGGAGCGCAACACGCACCGTGCCGGTGCCCAGCACCTCGCCCGATATGGCCGGGCCGGTCGGCGCCGGCAGGAAGCCTTCGCCGCTCGGCCGGCTCGTCGGAGAACAGGCAGCGAGCGCCGCGCCGCCCATCAGGACAAGCACGAGACGTCGGTTCAGCCCGGTTGTCTCCAAACGCTGGTCACTCATCTCCGGGGACTCAGCCGTGCCAGCCACGCCGCTCGCAACCCTGCCATCGTCACGGGTCATCATCTTACCTTCCGCCGCAAAAGCATCGGCGCCATTTCAATGACAAATGACCGTAGATGCAACTCCTTACATGCCATTTACCGGTGGAGAGGCGAGGAATCGGCCCGGACGGCTCGATTTTCCCGCCGAAGTGTGGTTTTGGGAGCTTGACAGCAAGGCGCTCAGACGCCCGCCAAGGGAATTTCATGATCAGGCATATCGTCTATTTTTCCGTCCGTTCCGACGCCGAACGCCAGCGGGTGCTCGACGGCCTTCGTCTGCTGGAGGCCAACCCGCACGCCCTTCTTCTCGAAGTCGAGGAGAACCTGAAGCTCGACAGCCTCGGCAACGAGGTGGATTTCGTAGTCTATGGCGAGTTCGCCGACGCCGGCGCCCTTGACGCGTTCAAGGCGCATCCGAGCTACCAAGCGTCGATCGACGCCGTTCGGCCGTTCCGCGAACTCAGAATGGCGGCCGATGTCCACGCCAGAGAGGGACGTCAGTCGTCATGAGCGAAGCAGAGGGCAAAGCCGCCACAACCGGCTACGCCATCGACGGCACGGCCTTCGCCGGCAAGCCGATCGAGCCGGGTCTCTATCCGGTGGCGACGCCGATCGGCAACCTCTCGGACATTTCGCTCCGGGCACTCGACGTGCTGGCCGGCGCCGATCTCATCGTCTGCGAAGACAGCCGCGTTACCGCCGTTCTTCTCGACCGCTACGGCATCCGGAAGCCGCTCGCCATCTACCACGAGCACAACGCCGCCCGCGAGCGACCGCGCCTTCTCGCCATGCTCCGGGGCGGCATGCGCCTGGCGCTGGTGTCCGACGCCGGCACGCCGCTGATCTCCGACCCTGGCTACAAACTGGTGGAAGAAGCTCTCGCCGAAGGCATCCGCGTCATTCCCATCCCTGGCGCCTCCGCCATCCTGTCGGCGCTAGTGGCCGCCGGCCTGCCGACCGACACCTTCCTTTTCCTCGGCTTCTTGCCGCACAAGGCCGGTGCCCGGCGCAATCGCCTGGGCGAGTTCCGGGCGGTTCCGGCGACGCTGGTGGTCTACGAGTCGCCGCACCGAGCGGCCGAAACACTCGCCGACATGGCCGAAGTATTGGGACAGGACCGGCCGGCGGCGCTCTGCCGCGAACTGACCAAGCGCTTCGAGGAGGTTCGGCGCGGTTCGCTGTCCGAACTGGCGAAAGGTGCCGAGGCCGATCCGCCGCGCGGCGAGATCGTTCTGGTGGTCGGGGCGCCGCTCGGCGACGAGGCCGGCGAAGCCGACCTGGAGGCGCTGCTGACCGCCGCGCTCGAAACTCAGGGCGCCGGACAGGCGGCCGCCGAGGTGGCCAAGGCCACAGGCCGACCGCGCAAGGAACTCTATGCCCTGGCCCTCAAGCTCAAGGCGATCATCGATGCCGGTGGTGGTGACGACGACGCCCCGCCGACCGGGAACTGAACCAGCAGGAGAAACGAGATGCCGCCGATCGATCTTCTGATCGCCTTTCTTGTGTCGACGGCGCTGTTCGCATTCGTCCCCGGCCCGGCGATGCTCTATGCTGCCGCCCGCACGCTTGCCGGCGGTAGACGGGCCGGCCTGATGGCCGCTCTCGGCGTGCACGTCGGCGGTTACGCCCACGTGCTTGCCGCGACGATGGGTCTGTCAGTGCTGTTTCACGCCGTTCCCGTCGCCTACACGATCGTGAAGCTGGGTGGCGCCGCCTATCTGATCGTCATGGGATGGCGTCTCGCCACCGCCGGGCACGGGGGTGCCGCCACGGATGGTACCGGTCAAGGCGAACCCAGACGCGCCTTCGCCCAAAGCGTTCTTGTCGAGCTGCTCAACCCGAAGACGGCGATTTTCTTCCTCGCCTTTCTTCCGCAGTTCGTCAGCGCCCAAGCCGTCGCGCCGCTGTGGCTGCAGTTTTTCTTCCTTGGCGTGATCACCAACGTCATGTTCTCTCTCGCCGACCTCGTTGCGGTCATCGGCGCCAGCGGCATCCTGTCCAGTCTCCGATCCTCTCCGTCGTGGGGAAAACGGCTCAGGCGGGCGGCCGGCTCGCTGCTCATCGGCCTTGGCGCCCGCCTCGCGCTGGAAAGAGGCTAGGCATGCCCGTCGATCACAGGGCCGGCCACGCCCGGGGCCTGGTGGCGGAGAGCATCGCCGCCTGGCTGCTGCGCCTCAAAGGCTATCGCGTGCTGGCAACCCGCTATCGTACGCCGCTCGGCGAGATCGACATCGTGGCCCGACGCGGCAAGGTGCTGGCCTTCGTGGAAGTGAAGGCGCGGCCCACCGTAGAGGCCGGTCTCGAAGCCATCGCCGCCGAAGGCTATCGCCGCATCGAGGCTGCCGCCGATCTCTACCTGTCCCGCCATCCGCAGTTCGTCGATTTCACGCTCCGATTCGACCTCGTGGTGGTCAGTCCGCGCCGCTGGCCGCACCACCTCGAGAACGCGTTTTCGTGAAGCGCTTGCCCGTTGCGCGTCGATCGGAAGCCGCCCATAAACGGCGGCATCCCATTTCCGAAGACGAGTTGTCGCCATGAGCCTTTCCGTCGCCGTCCAGATGGACCACATCGCCTCGATCCGCCTCGCCGGCGACTCCACCTTCGCGCTGATGCTGGAGGCGCAGAAGCGAGGCCATAGCCTCTTCCACTACACCCCTGACAAGCTGACTCTCCGATCGGGCCGCGTCACGGCGGCGATCGAGCCGGTGGCGGTGCGCGACGAGCCCGGCAACCACTTCACCTTGGGCACACCGGAGAAGACCGACCTTTCGACGCTCGACGTGGTGCTGCTTCGGCAGGATCCGCCCTTCGACATGGCCTATCTTTCCACCACCTACATGCTCGAACGCATCCATCCGGCGACGCTGGTGGTCAACGATCCGGCCGAAGTGCGCGACGCCCCGGAGAAGCTCCTGGTGATGAACTACCCCGAGCTCATGCCGGAGACGATCATCACGCGCGATCCGGACGAGATTCGGGCCTTCCGGGCCGAGTTCGGCGATATCGTGCTGAAGCCTCTCTACGGTGCCGGCGGTCAGGGCGTCTACCATGTGAAGCCCGACGACGACAATTTCGGCGCTTTTCTCGAACTGTTCCTGACGCAGTCGCGCGACCCGTTCATCGCCCAGCGTTATCTGCCCGCCATCCGGACCGGAGACAAGCGGATCATCCTCGTGGACGGCAAGTTCGCCGGCCTCGTCAACCGCGTGCCGGCGGAGGGCGATCTCCGCTCGAACATGGTGCGCGGCGGAGCGGCGGCCAGTACCGAGGTGAGCAAGCGCGATCTGGAAATCTGCGAGGCGATCGGTCCGGAGCTGAGGGATCGCGGCCTTATCTTCGTCGGCATCGACGTCATCGGCGACAAGCTGACCGAGATCAACGTGACATCGCCGACCGGCATCCGGGCCATCAGGCGCCTCGGCGGTCCCGATGTGGCGGCATTGGTGTGGGACGCCATCGAGTCACATTTCTAAGTCCGAGAGATCAGAACTTCTCATCGGGATAGACGCCCCAGAGCGAGGCTTGGGCGATCCAGCCGGAAAAGCCCTTGCCGTCGAGCCGACACCAGGTACCGTCGCATTTCTCGACCGGTGCCTGCACCTTCGGCTCGACGCGCGCGGTAACGCGGCTCGTCTCGTCCGGGCCGGCGTGCAGATCGATCATCGTCTTGTCGGCCGCCCAAGGCGCGACAATGGCCGTGCGCGTGCCGGACAGGAGCGAGTGGAATACCCAGCCCTCGCCGCCTTCGAAGTCGCGGATGCGCCGCCAGTTCTCGAACTCCTGGGTGATCTCCACCGGCATGCCGGCTCGCACGTAGCGCCAGATCACCGCCTGATCGCGCGATGGCCCCTGACGAACGTTGACCGAATCCGACTTGAGGCTGACGAATCGCGGCACCGGCAGGCCAGAACTGCCGACGGTTTGCGCCAGCGAGGGACCCGCGAGCATCAGTCCTGCGGCCAGAATCGCCGCCGCCCGTCGCCTCGCCGCCCTCATCGTCATCCACCTTCCGCACCAGAACAGCCGCCGTTCCGAAGGACGGCGCTGCTCACAATGGTTGCCGGTCGAAGTTAACGTCGCGTCAACGCCGTCGTCGCATGGAATGATCCGGATCGGACCTCCGCCGGATTGACGCCCGGCCAAGGCTGGCCGACACTTGCAGTGACGGGCTGCCGCCTGCCGGCAACCCAAGGAAGGACGGAACGATAACATGGCCGGCAAGAAGCCCCTGGTGGTGGTGACGCGCAAACTGCCCGACGTCGTCGAGGCGCGCATGCGCGAGTTGTTCGACGTCCGCCTCAACCCGAACGATCAGCCGATGACGCAGGCCGAACTCGTCGAGGCCAGCCGCTTGGCCGACGTTCTGGTGCCGACCGTCACCGATCGTGTCGACAGCGGCGTGATTGCCCAAGCCGGGCCAAGCCTGAAACTGATTGCGAACTTCGGCAACGGCGTCGACAACATCGACGTCATCAAGGCGACCGAACGCGGGATCGCCGTCACCAACACGCCCGGCGTTCTCACCGAGGACACGGCCGACATGACCATGGCTCTGATCCTCGCCGTGCCGCGCCACATGGCCGAGGGCATGCGGGCGCTCCAGGCTGGAGAATGGCAGGGGTGGTCGCCAACGGGCATGCTCGGTAGTCGCCTTCGCGGCAAGAAGCTCGGCATCGTCGGCATGGGACGCATCGGTCAGGCCGTCGCGCGCCGCGCCGGCGCCTTCGGCCTGTCGGTCTTTTACCACAACCGCCACCGTCTGGCCTCGGAGACCGAGGACAAGCTCGCCGCCACCTGGTGCGAGAGCCTCGACCAGATGCTGAACCGAATGGACATCGTCACCGTCCATTGCCCGCATACGCCGGCAACCTACCACCTCCTGTCGGCGCGGCGACTGAAGCTGATGCGTCCCGACGCCTATCTCATCAACACGGCTCGAGGCGAGATCGTCGACGAGGCGGCGTTGACACGCATGCTGGTCGCCGGCGAGCTCGCCGGTGCTGGTCTGGACGTCTACGAGCAGGAGCCGTCGATCAACCCGAAGCTCGTCAAGTGTGGCCGCGCATTGCTGCTGCCGCACATGGGTTCGGCCACCATCGAGAGCCGCATCGAGATGGGCGAGAAGGTGATCGTCAACATCCGCGCCTTCATGGACGAGCACCATCTGCCCGACCGCGTGCTGCCGGCCATGATTTGATTCCAGCCTCAGTCGCCGGCGGGCCTCCGGCCCTTAGGCTTCCGCTCCGCGCGGCGCCCTTTGGCGCCGGAAGCCGCTGATGCGGCTTCGTTTGCCTTTGCCCGCCTCAGTCGCCAGCGGGCATCCGGCCCTTAGGCCTTCCGCTCCGCGCGGCGCGCCCTTGGCGCCGGAAGCCGCTGATGCGGCTTCAGCTTGGTTTCGTCGTTGGAGAGCTGACTCAGGCCGACAGTTTCAGGCCGCTGTCGCGGGCGAGCTGGGCGAGGTTTACCGCCGGGCGCGGTCCGATGTGGCCGACGCACTCGCCGCCGGCGAGACAACCAAGGCGGGTCGCCTCGGCGAGCGCAAGGCCGCGCGAGCGAGCATAGAGAAAGCCGGCGGCGAACTGATCGCCCGCGCCGGTCATGTCGACAAGCTCATCCACTTCCGGAGCCGGCGCGGATACCAGCTCGTCACCCTCGAAGGCGAGCGCGCCGTCGCCGCCCAACGTCACTGCCGCTGCCTTGCAGTCGCGCCGGAGGCAGCTGACGGCAGTGTCGAGATCGTGCGTCTCGTAAAGCGCCTTGGCCTCTTCCTTGTTGGCAAAGACGAGGTCGACGGTGCCGGAGCGCATCAGATCGAGGAACTCGGCACGGAAGCGATCGACGCAGAAGCTGTCGGAAAGGGTGATCGAGGCAAGGCGGCCGTGCGCATGGGCGATGGCCGCCGCCTTGCGGAAAGCCTCCTTGGCTGCCGGCGGATCCCAGAGGAATCCTTCCAGATAGGTGTATCGAGCGGCAGCCACCGTCTTCTCTTCGATGTCGTCGACCGTCAGGTGATGACAGGCGCCGAGATAGGTGTTCATGGTCCGCTCGCTGTCCGGCGTGATCAGGATCATGCAGCGCGCGGTCGGAGCGCCGTCGAACAGCGGTCGCGTCTCGAAGTGGACGCCCTGGGAACGGATGTCGTGCGTGAACACCTCGCCGAACGCGTCGGTCGCCACCTTGCCGATATAGGCGGCACGGCCGCCGAACGAGGCGACACCGGCGGCCGTGTTGGCCGCCGAGCCTCCCGAGGCCTCGACGGCCGGCCCCATCATGTCGTAGATGCGCCCGGCTTCCTCGGCATCGATCAATCGCATCATGCCCTTGGTGACGCCGAGCCTCACCAACGTGTCCTCCTCGGTGGGAGAGAGAATGTCGACGATGGCGTTGCCGATGGTCAGCACATCGAAATCGAGGCTCATGGGAAAAACGTCTCCTTTGTCCGGCATTGACGCGGACGGCTCTTCCATTTGGCCTAGACCATTCCCAAGTGACCGGCAAGCCGCGCCAATACGGCATCGAATGGAGATTTCCAAGAATGTTGAACGCCGTGCTGACAGCGCTTCGCGACATCCCGACACCGCCCTTCCGGTCGGTATTGTGGAAGTCGATCGGCTTGACACTGGCCCTGCTCGCCGTCGTCTGGATCGGCACCTTCGCCGCGGCGGACTACCTCATAGCCATGCTTCCGACCGAATGGCAGACCGCGGCCGACTGGTTGGCCGGTCTCCTCCTGTTCGTCGGCCTCGGTTTTCTGGTGGCGCCGGTGGCCGCACTGTTTGCCGGCCTTTATGCCGACGAGGTCGCGGAGGTCGTGGAGCGGACCCGCTATCCCCTGGACCGGCCCGGCGTGTCGCAGCCGTTGATGACCGGGCTTCTTTCGGCGTTGCGCTTTACCGGCTTCGTGGTGCTGGTCAACGTCGCCATGCTGCCGCTTCTGTTCCTGCCCGGCATCAACGTGCCGATCTTCCTCGTCGTCAATGCCTATCTCCTGGGCCGGGAGTATTTCGAACAGGTAGCCATGCGGTTTTGTCCTCCGGCGGAGGCGCGGGGG
>JAUVXG010000226.1 GCA_030603685.1 Pleomorphomonas sp. | reverse complement strand
GGAACAGCGCTTCAAAACGGACGATGCGGTCGGCACGCGCGGCAACCGCGTCCGACAGGGCCGCGACCAGCGGGCCATTGGCAACGTTGTAGCCGAACAGCTCGCGACCGACCTCGCGCGCCTCGAACGTCACGTCGGGCGCGCGGAACAGGCGTCCTGTGGCATCGACAAGACGCATGCGCCGGAGCGGAGCGGCAACGGCGCCGAGTTCGCTCCACACGCCATGGCGTTCGAGGAACTCGACCGAGCCGCCCAGCAGCGCCGTGGTTCGCCAGTCATCGACGCCGGGTCGCGGCGCGACTAAGGCCACACGCGCGCCGGCATCGGCAACGGCCATGGCCGCGGCGAGACCCGCCGGCCCTCCCCCAACCACGGCCACGTCAAAATGCTGCGTCGCCTCGCTCATGCCTTGCTCCGAAAACTGGGGCTCTATGTGGCCACATCGAGCAGATTTGACAAGGCCACGCTGCCGCGCTCGCCGCGTCCCTCGAACAAGGCGGCATGGCGGCGGAACAGTGCCGTCATGCGATCGACCACCGCACGGATCTCGGGCCTGTGGCGGTCCTCGTTGTTCATGACCAGCCAGCTCCTGTGACGAAGTTCGGCGATCTCGTCCCCGACGCGTCGAAGGTCCGGATCGCCGTCGCCGACAAAGCACGGCAGCACCCCGACCCCGGCCCCGGACAGGATCGAGTGGCGGAGCCCCTCGGCCCGGCTGACGGTGGCAATCAGGTTGTTCGGCCATTTCTCGTGCGGGTAACGCAAGTAGCAGGAGACCGCGGCCTCCTCGGTCACCGCGATCCAGCGCTCGGCGCCATCCTCCGGCATGTCGACTGCGGCGTAAACGGCATAGGCGACCTCCGGCAGGCGCACGGCGGCGAGATTGCTCTCCTCCGGTTCGAAGGCTCGGATGCCAATGTCGGCGCTGCGGTGCGCGAGCGAGGCCCTTTCCTCGCCGATGCTGAGATCGATGCCGTGCCGGTCTCCCGGCTGAACGAGAACGTCGAGGTTGCGGGCCAGGAAGCGCGCGCACCAGCTCCCGGCGCAGATGCGGACGCGCACGGCGCCGCACAGGCCGGCGTTCCAGATCTCCACCTCGCGGCCGGCCGCCTCCATGCCGACAAGATGGTCGAGCAGCGCCTGCCCCCCGCCGGTCAGCGAATAGCCGGCCTGGCTGCGGACGAACAATCCGCACTCCATTTGCCGCTCCAGCTCCAGCATTCTCCGGCCGATGGTGGCGCTGGAAAGGCCTATGCGCTCGGCCGCGGCGCTGAGGCTGCCGCTGCGGGCGACTGCGAGGAAGATTTGATAGGAGTCCCAGGGGATGTGTTTCATTTCTGCATGCCAAGTTGCAATCTTGAAGGATTGAACCGATTCATCGGTCGCCGTATCTAGATGACGAAACAAGGGAGAAATGCCATGACCCCTGACCAATACGTCCATCTTTTCATGCAGCCCAAGCCGAAGAGAAGGTCATTTCCAGACCAGAGTCAATATGACTACGAACTGGAACTGATCGACCCCTGCCAGAGAACCAGCATCGTCAAGCGGACGGTCCGCTATATTATCGGACTAATTCACTAGAACTGTCAACTTGGTGCGAAAACTCTGGAAATGCGCCACCGCAGGCGAAGACTGAGCTGGAGTTTGCAAAGGCGTCGACCTCGGTCGGCGCCTTCCCCACTTGCGGCAGGCCGTTCTCGGTGGTGACATAACCATCAGGGACAAACTCACGCGCAGTTCGCCGAAATGGAGGCGTGGATGGACTTCAGGATCGTCTCTCTGCCGCCGTTTCGTGCCGTCTCATCCGGCCCGGACCCGGATGCCGATTTCGGCGCTGACGGCATCCTCGGGCGTTTCGACACCTATCTGTCGGCGATCCGACCCACACCCCGCGACAGCTTTCTTCCGCGCGATTTCCTGTTCTTTGACGAGGAGCGGCGGGCATTGGTCTGGTGGTACGCGCTGATCGAGGGCATGGACACCGACGGACGCGACGTGGTCGAGTTCGACGGCGGCCTTTATCTCACATATGCGTACCGAGACGGCGACGAGGCCGAGAACGGCCGCCTCTACCGGGCAGCGCTCGACCACATCAGCTCGTCCCCGATGTACGAGACCGACATTCGCCCGAACCATTATCCCATGGGGCACGTGATCACGCCGCCGCAGCTGATCGAGGCGCAAGGCTTCGCGCAGATGGAGACCTACATCCCCATCCGCCTGCGTCAGCCCGGATGATCCTCAGCCGAGGGTCAACGCGAGTTGCGGATCACCTGAACATCGAGATCGCGGATCTTCTTGCGAAGAGTGTTGCGATTGACGCCGAGAAGCTCGGCAGCCTTGATCTGGTTGCCGCGCGTCGCCGCCAGCGCCGCGCCGATCAGCGGATACTCCACTTCCTTGAGAATACGGTGATAAAGCCCCGGCGGCGGCAGGTTGTCGCCGAACTCGGCGAAATACTTGGCGAGGAAGCGTTCGACCGACTCCGACAGGTCCTCGTCGGCCGGCGTCTCCTCCTCGACCAGCGTCACCGTCGGCGTCGCCAACTCGGCCTCGATCAGGTTCACCGTGATGGTGTCCTGCGGATAGAGGGCGGCAAGGCGGCGGACGAGATTCTCCAGCTCGCGAATGTTGCCCGGCCAGCGGTATCGCTTGAGCCGCTCCACCGCCGCCGCTTCGATCTGCTTGGACGGCAGGCCTTCCTTCTCGGCGACGTTGAAGAAGTGGCGCACCAGGTCGGGAATGTCCTCGATGCGCTCGCGTAGCGGCGGCAGGCGGATCGGCACCACGTTGAGGCGGAAGAACAGGTCCTCGCGGAAGAGACCCTGATTGATCAGCAGCCTCAAGTCCTTGTTGGTGGCGGCGACGATGCGCACGTCCGTCTTGATGGGCGTACGGCCACCGACGGTGGTGTACTCGCCCTGCTGAAGGACGCGCAGCAGGCGGGTCTGGGCGTCCATCGGCATGTCGCCGATCTCGTCGAGGAACAGCGTACCACCCTCGGCCTGCTCGAACCGGCCGGCCGAGCGGGCCTGCGCGCCGGTGAAGGCACCCTTCTCGTGGCCAAACAGTTCGCTTTCGATCAGGTCGCGCGGAATGGCCGCCATGTTAATCGGCACGAAGGGGCCGGTGCGGCGCTTGCCGTAGTCATGCAGCGCCCGCGCCACCAGCTCCTTGCCGGTGCCGCTCTCGCCGGTGATCATCACGGTCAGGTCGGTCTGCATCAGGCGGGCAAGAACGCGGTAGATTTCCTGCATGGCCGGCGAGCGACCGACCAGCGGCATGTTCTCCGAGCCGTCTTCGCCAACGTCGAGCCGCTGCTTGCCCTTGGGTTCGGCGAGCGCCCGGCCGACGATGGAGATCAGCTCCTTGAGGTCGAACGGCTTGGGCAGGTACTCGTAGGCGCCCTTTTCGGAGGCGCGGATCGCCGTCATGAAGGTGTTCTGGGCGCTCATCACAATCACCGGCAGATCGGGACGCGCCTTCTTGATGCGCGGCAGCAGATCGAAGGCGTTTTCGTCGGGCATCACCACGTCGGTAATGACGAGATCGCCATCGCCCTGGCTGACCCACCGCCACAGCGTCGCGGCGTTGGAGGTGAGACGCACTTCATAGCCCGCCCGCGACAGGGCCTGATTCAGCACCGTGCGGATTGCGGAGTCATCGTCGGCGACGAGTATGCTGCCGGTAGGCATCGGAGAAGACCCTTTCAGTCCGCGGTCTTGTCGACGTAGGCGGGAAGGAGGAGGCGGAAGGTGGTGCGGCGCGGCTGGCTTTCACATTCGATGACGCCGCCGTGGTCGCCGACGATCTTGGCGACCAGAGCGAGGCCGAGGCCGGTGCCGTTGGTCTTGGTGGTGACGAACGGATCGAACATGTGACCCTGGATTTCTTCCGGAACGCCGGGGCCGTTGTCGCGCACGCAGAACTCGAGCGGCAGACTGACGCGCTCGCGCGTACCCGGTACGGAAAGCCGCACGCCCGGACGGAAGGCCGTGGTCAGCGCGATCTCGGCGTCCGGGGTATCGGTCAGCGCCTCGGCGGCGTTCTTGACGAGGTTGAGGAACACCTGCACGAGTTGGTCGCGGTTGGCGTAGACCGGCGGCAACGACGGGTCGTATTCCTCGACGAGGCGAATATCACGGGCAAAGCCGCTGAGGGCCAGACGCTTCACGTGCTCCAGCACGGCGTGGATGTTGACCGGCTCGCGCTCGATCGGCCGCTCGTCGGAGAACACCTCCATGCGGTCGACCAGCTTGACGATGCGGTCGGCCTCGTCGGTGATCAACTGGGTCAGCGCCCTGTCGCCATCGTCGGCCGACTGTTCCAGCAACTGCGCCGCCCCGCGAATGCCGCTGAGCGGGTTCTTGATCTCGTGCGCCAGCATGGCGGCAAGGCCGGTGACGGATCGTGCCGCGCCGCGATGGGTGAGCTGCTTGTCCATCTTGTCGGCCATGGTGCGCTCTTGCAGCATGATCACCACATGGCCCGCGCGATCGGAGGCCGGAGCGGCGTAGATATCGACGACGCGCTCGCCGCCGTTGCGCGGCGTACCAACGTCGACGCGATATTCGTTGACGGAAGCGCCGCGTTCGCGCACCTGCTCGACCAGTTGCAGGAGCGGGCTGCCGAAGGGCACGAAATGCCGGAGCGAATGCCGGCCGAGAACGGCCGCGCTCGACTGGAAGAAGTTCTGCGCCGCGTCGTTGGCCGAGCAGACCCGCCCTTCCGGATCGAGCATGATCACCGGATGCGGCAACGCGTTGAGGATCGACACTTCGAGATCCCGCTCCGCCGGAACCTCCGCGCCCGGTGCGGATGAAGACGTCGTCATGCGGCAACCCTCTCGAAACTCGCGCCGTCGGCGAACCACTCGTCCACGGCTTCCATCGCGGCCTCCGGCGTCTCCGCCGTCAGCGCCCGCCGGCGGATATCGGGCGCCGCCCCGTCGTCGCGCGGCACCGCTTCAAAGGTCCAGCCAACGTGCTTGCGGGCCATCCTGAGCCCCAGTCCCTCGCCATAATGAGCGAGCATGTGCGCGTATTGCGCTTTGAGCGAGCCCTGGATCTCGTCCCGGTCCGGCGCCTCGGCCTCGCCGCCCGACGCCAAAGCGGCCGCGATCCGCCCCGCCAGCCAGGGACGACCGTAGGCGCCTCGGCCGATCATCACCGCATCGGCTCCCGACTGGCGAAGCGCCTCGCGCGCCGACGCGGCGTCGACGATATCGCCGTTGACCACCAACGGGATGGACACGGCCTCGCGCACCGCCCTCACCTTCGACCAGTCGGCCGAGCCCTTGTAGAACTGGTTGCGGGTGCGGGCGTGCACCGTCACCATGGCGACACCGGCCGCCTCGGCCCGGCGCGCCAGCTCCGGCGCGTTGAGGCAGCTATCGTCCCAGCCGAGCCGCATCTTCAGCGTCACCGGCACCTTGACGGCGCCGACCACGGCCTCGACCAGCGTCAGCGCATGATCGAGATCGCGCATCAGCGCCGACCCGGAATAGCCCGACACGACCTTCTTGGCCGGACAGCCCATGTTGATGTCGATGATGTCGGCGCCACCGGCTTCCGCCGCACGGGCGCCCTCCCCCATCCAGTACGCCTCGCGGCCGGCGAGCTGCACGACGTGCAACCCTTCGTCGTCCGCCTCGGCGCGCGTCGTCGTCTCGGGATGGCCGTCGAGCAGGGTTTCCGATGCCACCATTTCGGACACGGTGAGGCCGGCGCCATAACGACGCGCGATACGCCGGAACGGCAGGTCGGTGATGCCGGCCATCGGTGCAAGAAACACCGGTGAAGGCACTGTCACGCCGCCGACGCAAAGCTCCGGCGCCGGCGCAGTCGTTACCTCGCGATCCGGCCTGGAAACCGCCATGCTCACACCTTGTGCACGAAAAACCGCTGCATACAAATTACGCAATTGATAGCTGCTCGGAAGAAATGACGCAAGCGTCTTGCGGGTCATCCGGCCAATAACGTAACGAGAATGCACATTTTTACCCCGACCGCCATTCGGTCGCCAGTGGAGCCTTTGCAAACGGCGATGCCATCCAGCACCACTCCCGCCCATTCTTCCGCTCGCGCCACCGTCGCGGTGATTCTGGTCGCCGCCGGGCGCGGCAGCCGTGCCGCCAGCGCCGGCGCGCCACCCAAGCAATACCGGCAACTTGCCGGGCGGCCAGTCATTGCCCGAACGATCGAAGCCTTCCTTGCCCACCCCGGCATCGATTGCGTGTTGACGGTGATCCATCCCGATGATCGTGATCTCTATACCGCATCGGTCGCCGGCCTCGACGACCCTCGCCTTCTGCCGCCAACTCCCGGTGG
>JAUVXG010000180.1 GCA_030603685.1 Pleomorphomonas sp. | reverse complement strand
CCTCCTCGGCGACCTTCGCCCAGGTCGCTTCGAAGGTCAGCAGAAGATCAGGCGACCAGCGGCGAAGCTTGATGCCGCGCCTTTTGATCTCTTCCAAAGCGTCCGACTGCATGATCTCCGCCCGTCCGATGCTATCGCGCATGACGGCCGCGCAGACGGTTTCGATCGTCTCCTGTTGCTTTGCCGTCAGCGCGCGCCAGGTCGCTTCGTTGAAGTAAAGCTCATAGAGCGTCGACGGCTGATGCCAGCCGGGAAAATAGTAATACTTTGCGACGTTCTGAAGGCCAAGCGTCAGGTCCATGGACGGCAGCGAGTACTCGGCCGCCTCGATCTCGCCCTTCTTCATGGCGTCGACGATTTCGCCGGGAGACTTCGGTATGACGTCGGCACCGAGGCGGGCGAGGACCCGACCGCCCAGACCGAAGAAGCGGATACGCAACCCCTTCAGGTCGTTGATGCTGCGGATTTCCTTCGAGAACCAGCCGGCTCCCTCCGGCGGAAGCACCATGCAGGGCACGTTGTGTATGCCATAACTGGCAAAGAGTTCACTCGATAGCGTGAGGCCGCCTCCCTCCAGGAACCAGGCCATGTACTCCATGGTGTCCGGACCAAAGGGAATGGAGCTCAGAAGCTCGAAGGCGCTGTCGTGGCTGGAGAACTGGCCGGCTGTGGACCAGGCGGCGGCAAGTTCGCCGGTCGCGACCCGGTCGACCGTGCTGGACGCCGGCGCCAGGTTGCCGGGCACATGAAATACAAGCTGCACCTCGCCGCCGGTCAGGCTGTCCACCTGCGCGCTCAGACGGCCGGAGGCTTCCGAGAACAACGGCAGCGACAGAGGGAAGGTGCTGGCGACATGGATCACCGTTGGGGCGCCTGCATATGCAGGGGCCACGAGGCTGGCAAACAATGCCAGTCCGGCGATCGCCGACAGCCTGATCATTCGTCCCCCCGGAGGCGCACAACCACCCGCAACCTTGTAGATAAATATATGCGAACAACGCTAGATAATAGTTAACTCGCGGAGCGTGGGGTAGTGGCTTTTTCGAATTATGTGAGGAAACGCTGCTTCGCGGGGAAAAGCAATTCCGTTTCAACTTGCTCCCCAGAGGATTTCTTGCCTCATGGTCGGGCGCGCGCGGGCAGTTTCACGCTCCGCGGGTTCAGTCGAAGAGTGCGATTTCTGGGTATTGAACCGCCATCGTTTGGGGATCTGCCTGCACCTTGACTGCTCGACACCGGCGGGTCTTTGCCGGCAATTTGATGAGCTCGAGGAAAACCCGCCTCGCATGAGCCGAGGAAATCGAGTATCAGTCGGTTGCCCGCCTGGTAGGGACCATATGGACGCGAACGTAACACTGATCGCAGCATTCGGCGCCGGACTGCTCTCTTTCGTGAGCCCCTGCGTGCTGCCGCTCGTTCCGCCTTATCTCGGTTTCCTGACCGGCGCGTCGATCGAGGAGTTGACGGGGGAAGAAATGAGCCGGCTGGCCGCAAAGCGGCGAGCGGCCGAGGTCTCCCTTTGTTTCATTCTTGGCTTTACCTGCGTTTTCGTGACGCTTGGTGCCACCGCGTCGGTGTTCGGGCAGCTTCTTCGCCAGTGGTCCGAAGTACTCGGTGTTCTGGCCGGCCTGTTCATCATCGTCATGGGTCTGCATTTCCTCGGCCTGTTTCGAGTCGCCCTTTTCTATCGCGAGGCCCGGTTTCACCAGTTCCGGATCAAGGCCGGTCTCGGCGGAGCGTTTCTGCTCGGCCTCGCCTTCGCTTTCGGCTGGACGCCCTGCATCGGGCCGGTGCTCGCCACCATCCTGTCGGTGGCCGGAAGCCGCGATACCGTCGGCGATGGAGCTCTGCTGCTTGCCGTCTATTCGCTGGGCCTGGGCGTTCCCTTTCTGATCGCCGCGCTGTTCGCGGCAAAGTTTGTGCTGTTCATGCGCCGCTTTCGCCGGCATTTTCCGCTGGTCGAGCGAGCTATGGGCGGCGTGCTGGTCATTACCGGCGCGCTGTTCCTGTCAGGCGGCATGCAGCGCGCGTCGTTCTGGCTTCTGGAAAACTTCCCGGCCCTCTCCACAATAGGCTGATTCCGTGGCGGGCCGGGTAGGGCGGCTCTACAACGGCGGCTTTTTGAAGAGATCGGTCGGCGACCGGCCAAAAGCCACTTTCCCCTCCGCCCGGAATTGATCTAGAAGCACAGACCCGCCTGCCGGCGCGGGGCGAAAACCGCCGGCTTCCACGACCACACTGAGGTCAAGTCCATGAGCAACAACGAGTTCCACAAGATCAAGCGCCTCCCGCCGTATGTCTTCGAGCAGGTCAACCGGCTCAAGGCTTCCGCGCGAGCTTCGGGCGCAGATATTGTCGACCTTGGCATGGGCAATCCCGACCTGCCGACGGCGCGTTACGTGGTCGACAAGCTGATCGAGACCGTGCAGCGGCCCGACACGCATGGCTACTCGGCCTCGCGCGGGATCAACGGTCTTCGCAAGGCGCAGGCCGCCTATTACGCCCGCCGCTTTGACGTGAAGCTCAACCCCGACACGCAGATCGTGGCCACGCTTGGCTCCAAGGAAGGCTTTGCCAACATGGCGCAGGCGATCACCGCGCCGGGCGACGTCATCCTTTGCCCCAATCCGTCCTATCCCATCCACGCCTTCGGCTTCCTGATGGTCGGCGGCGTCATCCGTTCGGTGCCGGTCACGCCGGGGCCGGAGTTCTTCCACGCGCTCGAGCGCGCGGTCACCCACTCCATTCCGAAGCCGCTCGCCCTCATTCTCTGCTATCCGTCGAACCCGACGGCCGAGGTGGTCGATCTCGACTTCTACAAGGATGTGGTGGCCTTTGCCCGCAAGCACGAGGTGTTCGTGCTTTCGGACCTTGCCTACTCGGAGATCTACTTCGACGGCGTTCCGCCGCCCTCCGTCTTGCAGGTGCCCGGAGCGATGGATGTGTGCGTCGAGTTCACCTCGATGTCCAAGACCTTCTCCATGGCTGGCTGGCGCATGGGGTTCGCGGTGGGCAACGAACGGCTGATCGCCGCGCTGTCGCGCGTCAAGTCCTACCTCGACTACGGCGCTTTCACGCCCATCCAGGTGGCGGCGACGGCCGCGCTCAACGACCCCGAGGCCGATACCCATATCGAGGAGGTCCGTCAGACCTACAAGCGCCGCCGGGATGTCATGGTCGAGAGTTTCGGCCGGGCGGGCTGGGAGATCCCGGTTCCGCGCGCCTCGATGTTCGCCTGGGCGCCATTGCCGGAGCGCTTCAAGCCGCTCGGCAGCCTGGAGTTTTCCAAACTGCTGATCGAGAAGGCCGAGGTCGCCGTCGCACCCGGTGTGGGCTTCGGCGAGCAGGGGGACGATTACGTCCGCATCGCCCTTGTGGAGAACGAGCAGCGTATTCGGCAGGCGGCGCGCGGGCTTCGTCGATTCTTCGACACGGCCGACGAAACCATGCATAACTACGCTCCGGTCGAGCGGGGGCGCTGATCGGCGTTTCGCTCTCCCGGCAGTCCGGCAAAAGCCCTCTGCGGCTTTGCGTCAGGACCGCATGAGAACAAACAGTCAGGCATTCCCGGCGACCCCGTTTTCGGGAATGCCCACGCAGACAGAAAGTTTCGGAAAGCACCATGGGTAAACCGCTTCGCCTCGGCATCGCCGGTCTCGGGACCGTCGGCGCGTCCGTCGTTCGCATCGTCCAGTCCAACCTCAGCTCGCTGACGCTGAGAGCGGGGCGGCCGGTGACGATTACGGCCGTGTCGGCGCGTAACCGCAACCGCGATCGGGGTATCAGCGTGGACGGGTTTGCCTGGTACGACGATCCCGTGGCCATGGTCGCCGATCCGAACGTCGATGTGGTGATCGAGCTGATCGGCGGGGCTTCAGGGGCTGCCGAGGCGGTGGTGCGTGCCGCGTTCGCCGCCGGCAAGCCGGTGATCACGGCCAACAAGGCGCTGCTCGCCCATCATGGCGTCGAGCTTGCCCGCCTAGCTGAAGAAGCCGGTCTGTCGATCGGGTTCGAGGCTGCGGTGGCAGGTGGCATTCCGGTGATCAAGACGCTGAAGGAAAGCCTTGCCGGCAACACCGTCAACGGCATCGTCGGCATTCTGAACGGCACCTGCAACTACATCCTGACCCGAATGGAGAAGGAGCAGCTCTCCTTCGAGACCTGCCTGTCGGAAGCGCAGCGGCTCGGTTACGCCGAGGCCGATCCGACGTTCGACGTCGGCGGCTTCGACACGGCGCACAAGCTCGCCATTCTGGTCAGCCTGGCGTTCGGTACCGAGATCGACGCCGATGCCATCTACGTGGAGGGCATCACCTCGATCTCGCTTGAGGATATCAAGGCCGCGGACGAGCTGGGCTATCGCATCAAGCTTCTCGGCGTTGCCCGGCGCACGGACTCCGGCATCGAAGCTCGGGTCAACCCGGCCATGGTGCCGAAGAAGTCGGTGGTGGCCCAGACCTCGGGTGTCCTCAACGCCGTTGCCTTCGACGGCGATGCGCTCGGCGAGGTCGTGCTGGTCGGTCCTGGCGCCGGCGGTAGCGCCACGGCGTCGTCGGTCATCGCCGATATCGTCGACGCGGCGCGCGGACATCGCACGCCGGTGTTCGGCTTGCCGGTCAACGAACTCGGACTCTACCAGAAGGCGGAGATCCAGGCCCATAAGGGCGGCTATTACGTTCGTCTTTCCGTCTATGATCGGCCGGGCGCCTTCGCCGGCATCGCCAAGAGCATGGCCGACCGCGACATATCGCTCGAGTCCATTGTTCAGCATCGCCGGGGAAATGACGATCCGGCACCCGGCCATACAGGTGCGCCGCAGCCCGTGGTGCTCATCACCTACGCCACGCGCGAGACGGAGATCCGGGCGGCGCTCGCCGCGATCGAGGCGGCCGGCCATATCGCCGAGAAGCCGACGCTGATCCGCATCGAGAGTTTGTGAGACCCTGTTGGGCCTGTGCATGTTTACAGGCCCATCTTAGGGAATGCTGCTATCGACTTTTTGCATGTCTGGTCGACGAACCGGCGAAAAGTGCCGGTAAATGGCGGTATTTCGGCAAGTATCGATGAAGACTCCAGGTCGCGGCATGGTTAATTCATCCGCGGAACATCCGTATTGCGTCCTATGGCGCATTGACCTCCATCGTCTGTTCTTCCTACCTCGCTAAGGTATCGACCGGGTTTCCTCCCCGTTCGCGCGCGGCCACAAGACCTCCCTCGGCCGCAGCGACGAATTCGGTCGGCTGCACGAACCGCGGGTTGTTTCATGTCGCAAAAGTTATCCAATTCTCTCGACCGTATTCTAACTCTGGAGATTGTTCGGGTTACCGAACGCACGGCCATGGCCGCCGCTCGCCAGCGTGGCCACGGTGACGAGCGCGCCGCCGATCAGGCGGCCGTGGACGCCATGCGTTCTGAGCTCAACCAGTTACCGGTTCAAGGCACGATCATGATCGGCGAGGGCGAGCGAGACGAAGCGCCGATGCTCTACATCGGCGAAGAGGTCGGCAGCGGCAAAGGGCCACGCGTCGATATCGCCGCCGACCCGCTCGAGGGCACCACGATGTGTGCCAAGAACCAGACCAATTCGCTGGCCTGCATCGCGATCTCCGAGCAGGGAGGTCTTCTGAACGCTCCCGACGTCTACATGGACAAGATCGCCATCGGCCCGGGCTTCGCGCCCGGCCTGGTCGACCTCGACGCCACGCCGACCGACAACATTCGTGCACTCGCCAAGGCCAAGGGGGTGCCAGTATCGGCCATCACCGCCTGCATCCTCGACCGGCCGCGCCATGCCCGCCTGATTGACGAGGTGCGTGGGCTGGGGGCCTCGATCCGGTTGATTGGCGATGGCGACATCGCGGGCGTCATTCAGACGACCGACCCGGAAGAGACCGGCATCGATATCTATCTCGGGGTCGGCGGCGCACCCGAGGGGGTGTTGGCCGCGGCGGCGCTCAGGTGCCTCGGCGGCCAGATGCAGGGCAGGTTGATGATCAACCGGCCCGACCAGGTCGAGCGCGCCCGGCGCATGGGGATCTCGGACGTCACCAAGAAATACGCCATGGAAGACATGGCTCAGGGTGACGTGCTCTTTGCTGCCACCGGCGTGACCAAAGGCAATCTGCTCGACGGCGTGCGCTTCAAGAATGGAAAGATCATCACCGACACCGTGGTGATGCGCTCGTGGACCGGTACCGTTCGGCGGATCAAGGCCGAGCACATCGACCGCGACAGGCACGACGTCATCTGACGCGCGGGAGATGTATGCGAAGGGGCGCCCAACCGGCGCCCCTCTTCATGTCAGCTCTTCGTTGCATCCAGCTCGGCGGCGATTCGGCGCAAGGCGTCGACCAGAACCTCGGAAGTCTGGGCGCCCGAAATGGCGAACTTGTTCTCGACGATGACCGTCGGCACACCGGTGATGCCGATGCGACCGGCATGGGCGATGTCGGCCTTCACCGCGTCGAGATCGACACCATCTTCCAGTTTCATGGTGACCTCATCCTCGTCGAGGCCAACGTCCTCGGCCGCGGCTATCAGCGTCTCCGCGTTGGTGAGATCGGCGCCTTCCTCGAAGAACAGGGAGAACAGCCGCTCCAGCATGGGATCGCCGAGGCCCTCCGCCGCCGCCCAGCGAACAAGGCGATGGGCATCGAGCGTGTTGGGGGTCTTCTCGATGAGATCGAAGGCGTAGGTGATGCCGACGTCGGCGCCGAGGCTGAAGAGGCGGGCGTGCGCCTCGTCCAACGCATCGGCGCTGCCGAACTTGCCGATGATGTACTCCTCGCGCTCGATGCCTTCCAGGGGGATGGTCGGATCGAGCTGGAATGGCCGGTAGCGAACCTCGATGTCGAGGTCGTCGAGCTCGGCGATCGCCGCGTCGAGTCGCCGCTTGCCGAGGAAGCACCAGGGACAGACGACATCGACGATGACGTCGAGGTGGAGCTTGGTTTTATGCATGGGTACTCCCCGGGGTTTGCCCTGACGGGCGACTTTTCGGCCACCCTACCACCGATTACGGACGAGGGCGGACACGGACTCGACCATTGTTTCATGGCAGAGGGGTGCTTTGCCCCTTTACATAACGGCCGGTTATAGAGGGCCCGACGTGATCGAGAACCGCATCAAACATAGGCATCTGAGCTCCTTTGTGGAAGTTGCCCGCCTGAAAAGCATCGGCAAGGCGGCGGTATCGCTATCCATCAGCCAGCCGGCGGTATCGAAAACCATTCGGGAACTCGAGGAGATCCTGGGCGTCGAGCTGTTCGACCGCAGTCACCGGTCCGTGGTTCTGTCCTATTATGGAGAGGTGTTCCTTCGCTTCGCCGGGGCGTCCATCGCGGCATTGCGCCAGGGTGTCGAATCTGTCGAGCTGGCGCTGAAGCAAGGCGCCTCGATCGTTCGGGTCGGCGCTCTCGCCTCGGCGTCCTCGCGTGTCCTGCCCGGGGCGGTGACGCGCTTCCTTGGCACCAGCGTCGGAACGACCCCCGTCATCATAACCGCCGACAACGTCTCCATTCTCGGTCAGCTGAAGGCCGGAGAGCTCGATTTCGCGCTGGGGCGCATGGGGGCGCCCGCCGACATGGTCGGACTGGCCTTTGAACACCTCTATACCGAGCGGGTGGCTGTGGTGGCGCGGCAGGAGCATCCCTTGTTCGCCATGGGAGGCGGACTTGGTCGTCTCTCGGACTATGTCGTACTCGTGCCGCCGCCCGGTTCGATCATCCACGACCACGCCGTGGAGCTGTTGATCAGGCTGGCCGTAGGACCGCAACTTCGGCGGGTCGATACGGTATCCACCGTGTTCGGCCGGGCCTTCGCCACCACCACCGACGCCATCTGGATCGCCCACTATGGTGAGGTGGCCGGCGATCTCGCCGCCGGAACGCTACGCGAACTGCCGGTCGATACCTTGGACACCTTCGGACCGCTCGGCCTAATCGTCAGGTCGGGGACGTCGCTGTCGCTGGGCGCCGAGCTGATGATGGCGGCGATTCGAGAGGTCGCCGCCGAAGTTCGGGCGGAAGGCGAGCACTAAGCACTCTCAACCGGCGCGGATCAACCGTACCGCTTCATCGCGACCGAAAAGATAGAGCAACAGCCGCAGAGCTTCCCCGCGCGGCCCTGCCAGACCGGCGTCGCGGGCGAGAAGCAAGGCGGCGTCGTCGCGGGCGGTTTCCATCAGCGCGCCATGGTGCTCGGCGTGAACGAAGCGGAAGCCGGGCAAGCCGCTTTGCCGGGTACCGAGCAACTCGCCCCCGCCGCGCAGCTTCAGGTCTTCCTCGGCGATGCGGAAGCCGTCTTCGGTATCGCGCATCACCTTCAGACGCGCCTTGGCCGTCTCGCCGAGCGGCCCCTTGTAAAGAAGCACGCAGGCCGATGACTTGTCGCCGCGCCCGACCCGGCCCCGCAACTGGTGCAACTGGGCAAGGCCGAAGCGCTCGGCGTGCTCGATGACGATGATGGTGGCATCCGGCACGTCGACGCCGACCTCGATGACGGTGGTGGCCACCAGAATATGGGCCTCGCCAGCCTTGAAGCGGGCCATGGCGGCATCCTTCTCGCCAGCCTTCATGCGGCCGTGGACGACGGCCACGTCGTCGCCGAAGTGTTGGCGGAGGTCGGCGTAGCGCTCCTCGGCGGCGGCAAGGTCGATGCTCTCGCTTTCCTCGACCAGCGGGCAGACCCAATAGACCTTGGCGCCTTCCAGGCGAATGGCCGAGCCGATTCGCTCGACGATTTCCCCGATGCGGTCCTGCGGCACGGTTACGGTGGCGATCGGCTTGCGGCCGGCCGGCTTCTCGGTAAGGCGGGAGACGTCCATGTCACCGAAGTAGGCGAGCATCAGCGTGCGCGGAATGGGGGTCGCCGTCATGACGAGAAGGTCGGTGGTTGACCCCTTGGCGGACAGCGCCAAGCGCTGGTGAACGCCGAAGCGGTGCTGCTCGTCGACAACTGCAAGGGTCAGGTTGTTGAACTCGACCGCCGACTGGAACAGGGCGTGGGTGCCGACGACGATATCCACCTCTCCGGAGGCGATCCGTTCCAGCGTCTCGCGCCGGCCTTTCGCCTTGTCGGCGCCGGTCAGTAGCGCGAGGCGCAGGCCGGCCGCCTCTGCCAGGCTCGACATGGAGCGGGCGTGCTGGCGGGCCCGCAGCTCGGCCGGCGCCATCACCGCCACCTGGCCGCGGGATGCGACGGCGGCCGCCGCGGCGAAGAGAGCTACCATGGTCTTTCCCGAGCCGACATCACCCTGGATGAGCCGCACCATGCGCGAGGGCGCCGACAGGTCGGCGACCACGTCGGCGATGGCCGCTTCTTGCGAAGCCGTCAGGCGAAAGGGCAAGGCGGCGCGCAGGCGGTGAGCGATGTCGCCGGTCGGGAGGTGAGGACGGATTGCCACGCCCTTGAGCTGCCGACGCACCAAGGCGAGAGCCAACTGGTTGGCGAGTAGTTCGTCGTAGGCGAGGCGGGTCAGCGCCGGGCTCGGCGT
>JAUVXG010000038.1 GCA_030603685.1 Pleomorphomonas sp. | reverse complement strand
CCGTAATGATGCCCAGCGTGCCTTCCGAACCGATAAACAATTGTTTCAGATCATAACCGGCGTTGTCCTTGCCGAGCCGTCTGAGACCGTCCCAGACGCGCCCGTCGGCCAGTACCACCTCAAGGCCGAGCACGAGGTTGCGCGCATTGCCATAGGCCAGCACGGCCGTTCCGCCAGCGTTAGTGGCAACGTTTCCACCAATCTGACACGAACCGAGGGAGGCGAGCGTCAGCGGAAAGACGCGTCCGGCCTCCGCCGCTGCGGCGTGAACCGCGGCGAGCGGCATACCAGCCTCGACCACCATGCTGTTGCCGAGCGGATCGACCGAGCGGACCTTGTCAAGTCGTTCCAGGGAAACGACGATTTCCTGTTGCCCGGGCACAGGGATCTGGCCGCCGACGAGGCCGGTGTTGCCGCCCTGCGGGATGATCGCGGTCTTCGTTTCATGGGCGAGGCGCAGGATAGCGGCCACTTCGCTGGTGTCGGCGGGCCTCAGGACCAGTGGTGTCTCGCCCCGAAAAAGGTCCCGCCACTCGACGCGATAACGTGTCGTGTCGGCTGCTTCCACGAGGGCATGTCCCGGCCCGACGAGGGCGGAGAAGCGGGAAACGAGATCGGACGTGAATGGGCTTTTCATGCGGCGGAACCTACAGCCGGCGACGCGCGCCGTCGAGGGTCGGCGACGGTCACGAAGCGTGTACCGGTGGGGCCCCACCGCGACTTGCTATTGTCATAATCCTTGTGTCATACGAGCACGACATCCGGATTTGATTAGGCGGGGTTACAAAATGGCAGGTGCTGTGGGTCTGATGGCGGGCAAGCGTGGCCTGATCATGGGATTGGCCAACAACCGTTCCATCGCCTGGGGAATTGCCAAGTCGCTTCACGCCGCCGGTGCAGAGATCGCGTTGACCTATCAGGGCGATGCGCTGAGAAAGCGCGTCGAACCTCTGGCCGCCGAGCTCGGCGCGCTGGTGGTCGGCAATTGCGACGTGGCGGATGCGGAAACCATTGATGCCGTCTTCGCGACGCTCGCCGAGAAGTGGGGCAAGATCGACTTCCTGGTGCATGCCATCGGCTTCTCCGACAAGGACGAACTGACCGGCCGCTACGTCGACACCAGCGAGGCCAACTTCCAGAAGACCATGCTGATTTCGGTCTACTCGTTCACGGCCGTCGCCCGGCGCGCCGAGAAGCTGATGGCCGATGGCGGCTCGATGCTGACGCTGACCTATTACGGCGCCGAGAAGGTCATGCCCAACTACAACGTGATGGGTGTCGCCAAGGCCGCGCTCGAAGCGTCGGTGAAGTATCTTGCCGTCGACCTTGGTCCGCAGAACATCCGCGTCAATGCCGTCTCGGCTGGGCCGATCAAGACACTGGCCGCCTCCGGCATCGGCGATTTCCGCTATATCCTGAAGTGGAACGAGTATAACGCGCCGCTGCGCCGGACCGTGACCATCGAGGAAGTGGGCGACAGCTCGCTCTATCTTCTTTCCGACCTCGGCCGCGCCGTCACCGGCGAGGTGCTTCATGTCGACAGCGGCTATCACACCGTCGGCATGAAGGCGGTGGATGCGCCTGATATTTCCGTCGTCAAGGACTGACGACACGACCGTCGAACGAGAGAAGGCCGGGCCGAAAGCCTGGCCTTTTTGCATTGGAGCGGCGTTATCTTGACAATACCGGGCGCCGCGCCTAGATGAGCGCCCATGGGTGAGGGACCCCAGCCGCCCGCCGGCGCAAGCCTTGGTGAAGTTCCCGTCGATCGCTTCCGTTTTCAGGCATCGAGACCTCTCGGCAATGCGGGCACCCTGCTTACGGTCATGTCCGATGCCATCTGGAGAACGGTCATGTCGTCCCGACTGCCAACACTCGATGAGCTGAAGGCCCAGGCTCGTCGTCTCAGAAATTCGCTCGCCGAGGCCGGCAGCGACGTCAGCCACTCGAAATCGCTGGAGCTGATCGCCAAGCAGTATGGCTTTGCCGATTGGAACACGCTTTACGCCAAGGCCGGCAACGAGCCTCCGGCGCGTTCCTGGAATCCGGGAGACCGCGTCAAGGGGACCTATCTCGGCAAGGCCTTCGAAGGCACCGTGCTGGCGCTGAAAGCGGCCACTTCAGTGCCGGGCTATTACACCATCACCGTCGACTTCGACGAGCCGGTGGACGTTGTCGACTTCGACAGCTTCTCGGCGTTCCGCAAGCGCGTGACCGCCACCATCGACGAGGAGGGCATCAGCCCTTCGAAAACGTCGAATGGCCGTCCGCACATGGTACTGTCGGCCTGACGCTTCTTTCTGGAGTCCGCCCGGCTTGCCGGAGCGGACTCCAGTCTTCTTGCCCGAAGCCGGCGCCGCCCTGTTTGCCCGTTCAGGCGAGCAGCGCTTTCGTCGCGGCTGCAACGTCGTCCTGTCGCATGAGGCTCTCGCCGATCAGGAAGGTGTGGGCGCCGACGCGCGCGAGCCGCGCGAGATCGGCCGGCACGAACAGACCGGATTCGGCGACCAGAATCCGGTCGGCCGGCACATTCCTGGCCAGCTCTTCTGTGGTTTCCAGCCGCGTTTCAAAAGTACGCAGGTTGCGATTGTTGACGCCAAGAAGCGGCGACCGCAGCCTCAGCGCCCTCTCGAGTTCGGCCGCGTCGTGGACTTCGAGAAGCACGTCCATGCCGAGATCGAAGGCGGTGTCCTCGAGGCGCTTCGCCGTATCGTCGTCGACGGCGGCGAGGATGATCAGGATGCAGTCCGCGCCCCAGGCGCGCGCCTCGTAGACCTGATAGGGCGAGAACAGAAAGTCCTTGCGAAGCGCCGGTAACGCCGCCGCCGCACGCGCGGCTTTCAGATAGTCCGGATGCCCCTGGAAGGAGGGCCCGTCCGTCAGCACCGACAGGCAGGTCGCCCCGCCCTCTTCGTAGGCGCGGGCCAGGGCTGGTGGATCGAAGTCGGCGCGGATCAGTCCCTTGGAGGGGCTGGCCTTCTTGATCTCGGCGATCAGGGCATGGCGGCCTTCGGCATGCTTCTTCTCGATGGCGGCGCGAAAGCCACGCGGGGGCGCCTGATCGGCGGCGACCGCCTTGATCTCGGCGAGCGGAACGGCTGCCTCGGCGGCGGCGATTTCCTGCCGCTTGTAGGCCTCGATGCGGGCAAGGATATCGGCCACGAGACTTCCCTCAGGCGTTGGAACGGGCGATCAACCGGTCAAGCGCGGCGCGGGCACGGCCGCTGTCGATGGCGTCGGCAGCCAGCGTCGCGCCATCCTTCAACGTCGGCACCCGATCGGCGATCATGAGGGCGGCGGCAACGTTGAGCAGCACCGTGTCGCGATAGGCGCCAGGAACACCCTCCAGCAGCGCCCGAAGGGCCTGGGCATTGTCCTCGGCGGATCCGCCCCGCACGGCCTCGGGGGAGTGGTGCGGCAGGCCGGCATCGTCCGGCGTCACCTCGAAGCTCCGAACCGCGCCGTTTCTCAGTTCGGCGACATAGGTCGGGCCCGACAGCGTCATCTCGTCGAGACCGTCGGAACCGTGAACGACCCATACCGCTGCGGAGCCGAGCGCGGCCAAGGTCTCGGCCACCGGCAGCAACCACTGGCGCGAGAAGACGCCGACCAACTGCCGGCGCACCCCGGCCGGATTGGACAGCGGGCCGAGGATGTTGAAGATGGTTCGCGTACCGAGCTCGACGCGGCTCGGACCCACGTGCTTCATCGCCGAGTGGTGGACCGGCGCGAACATGAACCCCACCCCCGCCTCTCGGATGCAGGCGGCGATGACCTCCGGCCCGATATCGATCTTCACACCGAGCGCCATCAGCACGTCGGCCGCCCCGGACTTCGACGACAGCGCCCGGTTGCCGTGCTTGGCGATCGACAGGCCGGCGCCGGCCGCCACCAGGGCCGAGGCGGTGGAGATATTGAGGCTGCCGGAGGCATCGCCGCCCGTACCGACGATGTCGACCGCGTCCGCGGGGGCCTCAACCCTCAGCATCCGCGACCGCATGGATGAGACCGCACCGGCGATTTCCTCGACCGTCTCGCCGCGAACCCGCAGCGCCATCAGAAAGCCGCCGATCTGCGAGGGAGTTGCCTCGCCGGTCATCATGATGTCGAAGGCCGAAGTCGCCTCCTCCCGGCTCAAGCTGGCTCCCGAAGCCACCTTGGCAATCAGGGTCTTGAAATCGGCCATCGCTCGTTGTCACCCTTCGCTTGTACGATCTCCGGCAGACTGCGACCCAGGGCCGGTTTCGACGTCAGTTGGCGTTACTGGTTCCGATCACAGCATTGAGCAGGGACTGGTTGACCGTGGTGCCCAACTCTTCCTGCGCGGCGCCGAGATACTGGGCATAGAGATCCTTCGCCACATCCGAAGCTGCCTGATCGGCAATGACGATCGAGTCGCCGGCCCCTTCGGGCATCGGCGGATTGACGACATCGACCACTGTGAGCACGATGCGCGTGCCATCGAGGCCGGGGATCGCGGCCACATGTCCCTTGGGACCGGCAAAAGCGGCGTTCACCCCTTCCTGCCCCAGTCCGGCATCTCCCGCCTTGCGCGTCACACCGGAGGCCGTCGCGACTTCCACCATGGCAGACTTGGCAAGGTCATCGATCGACGTTCCGGCCCTGAGCGCCTTTGCCATTTCCTCGGCTTTGGCGGTCAACCGGACCTGGGCTTCGTCGTCGGTCCAGGCGACGATCGCCTGATCCCTCACCTCGTCGAGCGCACGATCGCGGCCCGGGACCACCTTGACGACGTTGTACCAGATGAAGCCGTGACTGACGGCCAAGGGTTCGTTTTCGCTGCCCTCGTCAGCGGCGAAGGCGGCCTTCAGAAGATCCGCCTGATCGGGCAAGCCGGTCACCGGCTGGCTGTCCGTGCCATTGCCTTCGGGGTCCACCTCTACCGTGACGAGCTTCAGCTTGAACCGGTTCGCCACTTCCTGCAGCGTCGCACCGCCCGCCAAGGCGTCTTCGATCTCGTCGTGCATTTCAAGCACGGAACGTTCGGCCGCCTTGGTGGAGAGCGCCTTGCGGATGTCGGGAGCCACTTCGGCAAGCGGCTTCGTGTGAGCCGGCTCGATCTCGGTAACGCGCAGCAAGACGGTGCCGAAAGACGATTTGATCGGCTCGCTCGGAACGTTGAGCGCCAGACCGAAGGCCGCCTCGGCCACGGCCGGATCAAGCACCTTGTCGCGCGAGAGCAGACCGAGGTCGACGTCCTCGGGCTTGGACCCGGCATCCGTGATGAGCTGGTCGAAGGTCGCGCCGCCCTTCAGCTTCTCGCTGGCGGCCGCCGCCTCTTCGGGCGTCGCGTAGAACAGTTGCTGGATGCGGCGCTGCTCGGGCGCACCGTACTCATCCTTGGTGCGCTCGTACTCGCGTGACACGCTTTCCTCGGTGACGGCCGAGGGATCGGCGATGGCGTCCGGCGTCAGGGCGAACGTCTCGATCGTGCGGAACTCCGGCGCCCGGAACTTGGCCTTGTTCTCTTCGTACCACTTGGCGAGAACATCATCGGCCGGCTTCTCGATCGGCTCGACCTGGGCGCGGGCCAGCGTAAGGTAGCGAATGTCGCGCGCCTCGTTCTGATAACGATAGAGCGCGCTCACCATGGTCTTCGGCACGGTGAGGCCGCCAACGAGGCCGGACGACAGTTGCCAGCGCAACTCCGCCGTCCGCCGCTGGGCGATGAACATGGACTCGTTGAGGCCGCTCTGATTGAGCAGTTCGGTGAAATAGTCCCGATTGAAGCTCGAAGCCCCCGGCGGCCTCAGCTGCGGATCATCGGCGATGCCTTGGGCCAGTTGCTCGTCGGAAACACCGAGGCCGGTGGTGGCGGCCATGTCGGCCACGGTCGCATCGGCCAGCAACGAACCGAGGATCTCCTGCGGCAGGCCGATGGCGCGCGCCATGTCGGGGGTGATCGCCTGACCGAGCCGGCGGGCCAGCGTCTGCGACTGCCGCTGGTAGGCAAGCTGGAATTCGCCGAGCGTGACCTTGGTGTCGCCGACCGTGGCGAGCGTATCGGTGTGAGAGGCTCCAAGCCGGGAGCCGACGCCCCAGCCGATGAAGGACAACGTCAGGAGGCCCAGAAAGATCTTCGCAGGAAGCGTGTTCGCCCCGCGGCGCATTGAATCAAGCATTATGTCGTCCGTCTCGGGGCGCACGCGCCCATCCATCCCAGTCACGCCACCGGTCTCGCAGGGACCGCTTTGGCGCGCGGGATCATAGGGGCCGCGGCCTCATGCCGCAAGCACCGGTTTTGCCCGACAAAGGGCCGAAATCCGGCCCCGATCAATGCTTGGCCATGATCTTGTCGAGTACGCCAAGCATCAGCGCCGACACCACGAAAGTGACGTGCATGACCACCTGCCACATGATCTGGTTGTCGGTGTACTCCCTGGCGTTCAGGAACACCTGCAGCAGATGGATCGACGAAATGGCGACGATCGACGAGGCCACCTTGATCTTCAGGCTGCCGCTGTCGAGCTTGCCGAGCCAATGGAGTTCGGCACCGTGTTCGTCGAACCGGCCGACGAAGTTCTCGTAAGAAGCGATCATCACCATGACGAGAAGACTGGCGACGAGGGCGGCATCGATCAGGCCGAGCATGGCGAGAATCATCTCGGCCTCCTCGTAGACGAAGACGTTGCCGATGACCTTCCAGAGCTTGACGCCGAAGGACAGGCCGTAGACGGCGAGCGCCACGGAAAGCCCGATCAGAAAGACGACGAGAATCCAGCGGCTTCCCAAAATGATACGCTCGACCACCGTCTCCAATGCCTTCATAGTCAATAGCCCTTGCTAGCGTTTTGCACCTGCCGGATATAAATGCGCTTGCGGGTTTTCGCCTACAAGATCATCTTCCAGGCCGCTCCGAGGATTCACGCCGGCCCGGTTCGGAATGGTCCACGCCCACAACGCACATCGAAGGAACGAGAGCATGTCGGTCAAGCCGCTGGTTGCCGGAAACTGGAAAATGAACGGCCTCAAGGCCTCCGTCGCCGAATTCGAAGCCATCGCCGCCGGCTATGACGCCGCCCTCAAGGCCAAGGCCGAACTGGCCATCTGCCCGCCCTTCACGCTCGTCGCCACCCTCGCCGCGAAGGGCCTGCTGCCCGTCGGCGGTCAGGACTGCCATGCCAAGGTTTCCGGCGCCCACACGGGCGACACCTCGGCCGAGATGCTGAAGGACGCCGGGGCCACCTACGTCATCGTCGGGCACTCCGAGCGTCGCACCGACCACGCCGAGACCGACGCCGTCGTCAAGGCCAAGACCGAAGCCGCCTGGCGCGCCGGCCTTGTCGCCATCGTCTGCGTCGGTGAGACGCACGCCGAGCGCACCGGCGGCAAGACCCTCGAAGTGGTCGGCACGCAGGTCGCCGGTTCGCTGCCCGACGGCACGACCGCCGCCAACACCGTCATCGCCTACGAGCCGGTGTGGGCGATCGGCACCGGGCTGACGCCGACTGCCGCCGACGTCAAGGAAGTGCATAACTTCATTCGCAAGGAACTCGTGAAGCGCTTCGGTGCCGATGCCAACGGCATCCGCATCCTCTACGGCGGTTCGGTGAAGCCGTCGAACGCCGCCGAGCTGATGGCCGTCGAGGACGTCAACGGCGCCCTCGTCGGTGGCGCTTCGCTGAAGGCCTCCGATTTCCTTGGCATCGCCGCCGCTTACAAGTAATACTATTGGCTCCGGCGCGCTTCTTTTCGAGAGCGTGCCGGAGCCGACACCGCATGTACCGCCAGGAGGGCGGGCCGCCACCCCTCTCCAGCTCTTCCCGAGAATGGGAAGAGAGCTTGTCGAGACGACCGCCCCCTCTTGGGTCGCGTGCCGGATCGATGGTCGGTCTCGCCGGAGCGCGAGCGGCGCCGTCTTCCCGCCGGAAGGCGGAGAGGGGTAAATCTAGCGATTAAGTGGAAAGACCGATAAGAGGTCTTCCTGCCGGCCTTGGGCCACTCGCATAGGACCACGCCCCATGACTTTCGATACCGTCCTCAGAAACGGAACAGTCGCCAACCACGACGGCATCGGTGTGCGCGACATCGGACTTCGCGATGGCCGTATCGCCGAGATCGGCGACCTTTCCCAAGCGTCAGCCGGCGAGACGATCGACTGTACCGGCCTGACCGTGTTGCCCGGCGTCATCGACAGCCAGGTGCATTTCCGCGAACCTGGCGCCACCCACAAGGAAGACCTGGAGACCGGCTCCCGTGCCGCCGTCATGGGTGGGGTGACCGCCGTCTTCGAGATGCCCAATACCAATCCGCTGACGACCACCGCCGAGCGCCTTGCCGACAAGGTGGCGGCCGGCAGCCATCGCATGCACTGCGATTTCGCCTTCTGGGTGGGCGGCAGGCACGGCAACGTGCGCGTCATTCCCGAACGCGAACGCCTGCCCGGCGCCGCCGGCGTCGAGGTTTTCCTGGGGTCGTCGACCGGCGACCTTCTCGTTGCCGATGACGAAGGCGTCGCCGCCATTCTCGGCGCCACGCGCCGTCGCGCCGCCTTCCATTCCGAAGACGAGGCGCGCCTCATCGAGCGCAAATCTTTGCGCGTCGCCGGCGATCCGTCGAGCCATCCGGTCTGGCGAGACGTCGAGGCGGCTCTGAAGTCGACCCAGCGGCTCGTTCGCATCGCCCGCGACAAGGGCGCCCGCATCCACGTGCTGCATATTTCCACCGGCGACGAGATGGACTTCCTGAAAGACCACAAGGATGTCGCCACGGTCGAAGTCACGCCGCACCACCTGACGCTCACCGAAGCCGACCATCAGCGGCTGGGTACCCTCGTTCAGATGAACCCGCCCGTCCGTTCGGCCGCCCACCGCGATCGCATCTGGCGCGGCCTCACGCAGGGCATCGCCGACGTGCTTGGCTCCGACCATGCGCCGCACACGCTGGAGGAGAAGGCCAAGCCCTACCCCGAGAGCCCGTCGGGAATGACCGGGGTTCAGACCCTGGTGCCGATCATGCTCGACCACGTCAATGCCGGTCGCCTGACGCTGCAGCGCTTTGTCGATCTGACCTCGGCCGGCCCGGCGCGCATCTTCGGAATGGCGCGAAAGGGACGCATCGCCGTCGGCTACGACGCCGACTTCACCATCGTCGACCTCAAGCGCCGACAAACGATCCGCGACCGCTGGATCGCCTCCCGGTGCGGCTGGACGCCTTATGATGGCGTCGAAGTCGCCGGCTGGCCAGTTGGAACCATCGTGCGCGGCCGGAGGGTGATGTGGGAGGGCGATCTGGTTACGCCCTCGACCGGCGAGCCGATCCGCTTCGTCGAAGCGCTGCCGCGAGGGACCTGACATGACGCGGCCCCTCAGCCATCTCGACGAGAAAGGCGCCGCCCACATGGTCGACGTCAGCGAGAAGGAGATCACCGCCCGTACCGCGATCGCCGGCGGCAAGGTGATGATGAAGGCCGAAACGCTGGCGCTCATCGTCAACGGCAGGATGCCGAAAGGCGACGTGATCGCCACCGCTCGCCTTGCCGGCATCATGGCCGCCAAGAAAACGGCCGACCTCATTCCCCTTTGTCATCCCCTGCCGATCAGCAAGGCGGCCATCGACATCTCGCCGGATCCGACCTTGCCCGGTCTTGAGATCACCGCCATCGTCCGTTGCACCGGCAACACCGGCGTGGAGATGGAGGCACTCACCGCCGTCTCCGTTGCCTGCCTCACGATCTACGACATGGTGAAAGCCGTCGAGAAGGGCGTGCGCATCGAAGCCATCCGGCTCATCGAGAAGGATGGCGGCAAGTCGGGCCGTTGGCTTGCCGACAAGTAGTCTTGGGGACATGGCGGGGTATCGGATCGGTTGATGATAACCGGCTGAAGACGCAACGGCCTCGACCGACCTCCGCGCCCAAGTGCGGGGTATGTAGCGTGCGGAGATCCGGACGGAGCGTGCCCGCGCGACCGTATCCACCGTCGATTATTCCCACCATTCGCTTTGCGTTGTCCCTCGTCTCGAATCGTGGTCTGCCCGCCTTTGGGGGCAATATGCGAGTGGAAATCATGTCCGAAATCGTTCCGTCCGACCCGTCCGGTTCTCTTGTCGCGCGACTGGATCTCCCGCCTTTCGGAAACGGGCCGTTGGATGGCATGACCTTCACGGTCAAGGACAATATCGACGTCGCCGGCCATCGAACATCCTATGGCAGCCCTGCATGGCGGGACGCTCACCCCGCACCGGTGCACAACGCGGTGTGTGTCGATCAACTGCTCTCGGCAGGGGCGCGTTGCGTCGGCAAGGTCGTGGCTGACGAGTTCACCTACAGCCTCGACGGAGAGAGCCAGTTCTTCGGAACGCCGCGCAACGCCAAGGCGCCGGAGAGAGTTCCTGGCGGTTCCTCCAGCGGGTCGGCCGCCTCGGTGGCGAATGGGCTGGCACATTTCTCGATCGGCACAGATTCCGGCGGTTCCATCCGCGTTCCGGCCAGTCTGTGCGGGCTGTGGGGCATGCGCCCTTCGCTCCACCGGATTTCGGAAGCCGGCGTTCTGCCCTTCATGCCGAGCGTCAGTACGGTTGGCGTGCTGGCCGACCGGTTCGAACACCTCGACGCGGCGGCTCGCGTCCTGCTACGGAGCGGCGTCCGGCCAGTCGCCCCGCTCAGGCGTCTGTTGCTGCTGGCCGACGCGTTTGAGATCTGTGATGAAGCCGTTCAGGAGCAGGCCAACGCCGCGTTAGGTCGAGTTGCCGACAAGGTCGGAGTTCCGCTGGAGTCCGTTCGCTTCTCCGAGATCGCAGGAGAAGACCTTCCGCTTGGCGATTGCAACGTCAAGGCGCTACGCGACATGCAGACGGCCGAGTTCCAGAGCACGATCGGCAACTGGATCGAGACCGCCAAGCCGACGCTCGGCACGACCTTTACCCTGGCCTACGGCAACGTACGGCGCTTCGACCGTATTGCTGCGCTGGACAGTCTCGTCCGCTGCGAACGTTTCTTCGAGGCGATCAACGCGTTCCTGCCGGCCGGCGTCATTATCTGTTTTCCGACGACACCGGTCGTAGCGCCTCTGAAAGGAACGCTGACGACCCTCAAGAACGTGCTGGACTTCTACGACCGCACCATGACCATCACCGCGTTCTCCGGCGTCGGTCGCCTGCCCGAGATTTCCGCGCCCCTGCTGACGGTCGACGATTGCCCTGTCGGCCTATCCTTCGCCGCCGGACACTATCAGGACGAGTACCTGTTGGCGGCGGTGCGCCAAATCCTCGGAGTCGCGGCCTAGCAAGGTCGCGAGGCCGCTAGGTGAGCAACAGAGTTGGCCGGCCAAGAATGGCGCCTTATGCGCCCAATGGACCGGGCGATGAAAGAACGGGCGATCCGGGAAAAAAGCGCCGGTCGCCTTCTTTTCCCTGTAGTGTGGGGCAGTTTGGCAGCAATCGACAGGATTTTCGAATGAGCGAGATCGGCCGTCGGCTCGGCTCAGGCCAGGAAGCCGAAGTGTTCGAATACGGAGACTTTGCGCTCAAGCTCTACCGAAGCGAGTCCCGGAAGGGCGCCGCATTTCGGGAAGCGTCCAATCTGTCCATCCTCGAACAGCTCGCTCTGCCAACGCCGAGGATCCACGCCGTCGGTGAGTATGGAGGCCGCTGGGGCCTGGTGATGGACCGCGCGCATGGCCCGAGCTTCGCCGATCGGATGATGTCGGGCGACCGGAGGGCACATATCGAAGAGATGGCACAACTGCACCTTCTCATTCACCGTCAGCCAGGAAACGCCCTGCCGGCTCTGAAAGCACGGCTGTCGTCCAACATCCGGCGCGCCGAAGAGCTTGATGACAACTCGCAGGGCCGCCTCCTCCACCAACTCGACGCGCTGCCGGATGGTGACTGCCTATGTCATGGCGACTTTCATCCCTGGAACATTCACGGCTCCGCTAAGGAGATCATGGTCCTGGACTGGGTGGATGCCTGCAGCGGCACGCCGGCCGCCGACGTCTGCAGAAGCTATGTTCTGATCCATCATGCCGACCCGATGGCAGCAGTCGAATACGTCGACGCCTATGCCAGACTCAGCGGAACGACGGCCGCCGACATCATGGCATGGCTGGCGCCGGTTGCCGCCGCTCGTCTGGCAGAACGGATTCCGGCCGAAACCGAGGACTTGCTGCGATTCGCCGGAGTGCCCCGCAAAGAGTGATGGCAGCGGTGGGATGGACGCCCCCGTGATGCGCCGCGTTCCGCCTCCGACACTTGCGCCGCTGTCCCGCCCCGCCTATGCTCGCGCCGTCTCAAGGGGGTGTCCGGTCTGGCCGGACTGAGAGGAGCGATCCAACCCCACGAACCTGATCCGGATCATGCCGGCGGAGGGATTGAGGCGAGCGGCCCGCCCTGCCCGGCAGCCACACGTCTTCTTGTCCGCGGGCGATCGTCGCGCAAGGAGCCCGCGATGCCCACCCTGACGCTTGCCGACGCTCACGCCCTTCATGAGAAGGTGCGCGCCGAACGGCCGCTCGTGCACAACATCACCAACTTCGTGGCGATGAACATCGCCGCCAATGTACTGCTCGCCGCCGGCGCTTCACCGGCCATGGTCCACTCCATGGACGAGGTGGAGGACTTCGGCCGCATCGCCCGAGCCCTGACGCTGAACATCGGCACCCTGTCGTCCGACTGGATCGCGGGCATGAAGCTCGCGGCAGCCGTCTACAAGGCTGCGGGCAAGCCTGTCGTGTTCGATCCCGTCGCCGTCGGCGCGACGCGGCTGCGCAACACCGCCGCCGCCGACCTCGTCGCCATGGGACCGACGGTGATCCGCGGCAACGCATCGGAGATCATGGCGCTTTCGGGTGTTGCAGGTCTCGCCTCGAAAGGGGTCGACAGTTCAGCCAGTTCCATTGCCGCGCTCGACAGCGCCGTTGCGCTGGCCAGATCGAGCGGCGCGGTGGTCGCCGTCACCGGCGAGATCGACTATGTCACCGATGGAAAGTACACTGTCGCCATCGAGGGCGGCCATGAGCTGATGCCACTCTCGACGGCCCTCGGCTGTTCGCTGACCGGCCTCGTCGGCGCCTTCGTCGCGGTCGCTCCGGCTTTCGAAGGCACCGTGGCGGCACTGACCACCTATGCGGCGGCCGGCGCTATCGCCGGAAAGCGCGTCAAGGGACCGGGCTTCCTGCCGCAGGAACTGTGCGACGCGCTCTATGCGCTGGACCTCGCAGGGCTCGAGACCAACGCAGCGATCCGCACCGTCTGAGGTCAGGCCTCTTCCGCCGCCAGCTTTCTGGGGGGCATCAGCGGTTCTGGGACGGGCCGTGTGGTCAGGTTCTCGCGGCCGGCCATGACGCCGCCTTGCACCTGCGCCAGCAGCCGTTCGGCATCGAGGCGGCGGATGGTGGCGAGCGCCTCGGTCGTACGCTCTTCGCTGCAGCCGAGCGCCCTGAGGCCCTCGGCGCCCATGCGCAGCGCCGCGTCGAAGGTCTCGCGCACCTCCACATCGACACCGGCGCGGATCAGCTCGATCGAGTGGACGCGGTCATAGGCGCGAGCCAGCAGCCGGGCCAACGGGAAGTTCGCCTTGACGAGTTCGACGATGCGGTTGGCGGCCTTGCGGTCGTCGACACAGACCAGGATCACCTCCGCCTCGGCGGCACCCGAGTGCTCAAGCACGTCGAGCCGGGTGCCATCGCCATAGAAAACGCGGAAGCCGAACCGGCCCGCCTCGCGGATACGGTCGGGATCGCTCTCGATCATCGAGACGTCGACGCCGCGCGACAGCAACAGTTGCGCGGCGATCTGGCCGAAACGCCCGAAGCCGATCAGCAGCACCCTGCCGCGGAGATCGCGCGCCTCCTCGACGCCCTCCAGCGACTTCGCCTCCTCGCGCCGGAAGTGGCCGGCGACCACGAGCACAAGCGGCGTCAAGGCCATGGACAGGATGACAACCGTCGAGAAAAGCGCGGCGTCGCCCGCCGGTATGACACCGCCGCTCGCCGCCGCCGTGTAGAGCACGAAGGCGAACTCACCGCCCTGGGCGAACATCAGTGCCCTTCGGAAGGCGGACCGATGACTTGAGCGAAAGAGGCGCGCCACCACGTAGATACCGATCGCCTTAACAACGACGAAGGCAAGGAGCAGTCCGACCAGCAGCGGCCAGCGCTCGATGACGACGCGAACGTCGAGCGACATGCCGACCGCGAGGAAGAACAGGCCCATCAGCAGGCCCTTGAAAGGTTCGACGTCGGCTTCGACCTGATGACGATAGCTCGATCCCGACAGCATCACGCCGGCAAGGAAGGTGCCCATTGCCATGGAGAGGCCAACCCGTTCCATCAGCAAGGCCGCGCCGAGGACGACCAGCAAGGCGCCAGCCGTCAGCACCTCGCGGGTACGGGCGCGGGCCAGCAGTCCGAAAAAAGGATCGATCAGGAAGCGGCCGGCAACGAGCAGCGCCGCGACCGCCGCGACCCCAAGCCCGATACCAATCCATCCGTTGTCGCCATGGCTGACCGGCGACAGCCAAGCCACCAGGGCCAGAAGCGGCATGATGGACAGGTCTTCGAACAACAGGATCGGGACTGCCTTCTGCCCGTCTGGGCCGGCCAGTTCGCCCCGTTCCTGGAGCATCGACATGATGACCGCCGTCGACGACAGCACGAAGCCGGCTCCGGCGATGAAGGCTGGAATCGGCAGGAGACCGAACAGGAGAATGGCGACGGAGGCCAGCAAGGCAATGCAGACGACCACCTGGGCAAGGCCCAGGCCGAATATCTGGGTACGCATCGCCCACAGCTTCTGCGGCCTCAACTCCAGGCCGATCAGGAACAGGAACATCACCACGCCGAGCTCGGATACGTGCAGCATGGCGGCCGGATCGGAGAACAGGCCGAAGGCCGATGGACCGACCAGGGCACCGGCGGCGAAGTACCCCAGCACCGAGCCGAGGCCGAGCCGACGGAACAGCGGCACCGCCAGGACACCGGCCGAGAGAAGGACCACCACAGGACCGATCGTCGACCCCAGACCCGCCGCCATGCCGCACCTCGCGTCAGTGTTTTTCCGAGTGTGGTCAGAAACCTTCGCGGCGCGCAAGTCGGCTCACGCGGAGGGGCCTTTCTTCCACCGCTCGATCGCCATGGCGAGCGTCGAGTAGGCCAGGCAGAGAGCGAGCTGGACGAAAATCGTCGTCTCGACCGACCGGAGGTCGGCGCCCATCTGGTTGACGCGGACCAGCGCCGGCACCGCCGTTGTCGACGGGATGGCGAAGGCAACGGTGCGCAGAAGCTCCGGCATCGCCTCAGCCGGCCAGGAGACGCCGGACAGGAAAAACAGCGGCATGCCGAGCACGACCAGAAAGAAGATGACGCCTTCCTTGCTGGGAATCAGTCGGGCAACGGCAAGCCCCATGGCCGTGACGGCGGCCAGAAAGGGCACGGCAACCGCGTACATGACGGCCACGTCGCCAATGCGGGGCAACCGATAGACCCAGGGCAGCAAAACAAGCACCACGCCGGCCCAGAGACTGTAGAGCGCGACGTAAACGATCGCATCGGCGAAGGTCGATAGCCCGCCAGCCGAACGGCGCCCCGCCTTGAGATTGCCGATCCCCATCAAAAGCGTCTGCTGCAGGATCAGCACGAAGACGGCCGGCAGGACGAAGCTCGCATAGCCACCGGTTGGGTTGAACAGCGGCACGGTCGTGACACGCAACGGCTCGACGATCGCCATGGCCTGCGCCGCGTCGACGCCGGACGCGGTGAGCCGCCCGACTTGCACCTCGGCGCCGAGGCTGCGCGCCGCGTTGGACAATGCCGAGGACATCACCGAGTTCAGCAGGAAATAGCCACCGTCGGAGAAAATGGCGATGGGCGCGGCGCGGCCGGCGAGAAGATCGCGCTCGAACTGCGGTGGTACGACGACGATGCCGTGGACCTGACGCCTCAGGAAGAGCGCACGTGCCGAGGGCATGTCGGCGGCATAGCGGGCAACCGCCACGGCATCGGCGGCGTCGATGCGGCGGATCAGCTCACGGCTCAGCGTCGAGCCATCCTGATCGATGACTGCCACCGGCATGTCGCGCACCACCTCGGAAAGGTAGGGCTGCGGGAAGAACACCGAAAAGAACAGCGTGGCTCCCAACATGGTCGAGCGAGCACCCTTGTCGTTCCAGATGGCCTGAATCGCAGCGGCGATCTCGCGGATGAAGGCGGCGATCATGTGGTCGCCCCCCTGGTTGCCGCGAGCCGAGGACGACCGTGGCGCCACAGGAGAAGCAGAGTGACACCGCCATAAATCAGTGCCAGCGAACACAGCCAGGCGAAGGCCGGCATGGAAATGTCGAGCGGTGCACCGCGAAGGATGTTGTCTGTCCGAAGCTCAAGGTAATGCGTCACCGGCAGCAGGTTGGCCCAGACGTCCGAAAAGCCGTTCATGGACAGGCGTGGGAAGGTTATGCCGGTGAAACCGAAGGCCGGGCCAGTGATGACGCCGACGGCCGCGAGCGCCGATACCGTGTCGCGGGCGACAAGCGCTGCGGCCGCGCCGAGCATCTGGGAGGCAAGCACGAAGACGACGCCATAGGCGACGTGAAAGGTCAGACTACCTCCGAAGCGCGCGCCCATCGGGCCGAACAGCAGCGCGTCGGCGCCCCAGAGCACCAGAAGATAGGCGAGCGTGTAGGGCGCCAGCTTGCCGGCCGCCGTCCTCGTGAGAGTACCTCCGAGCCGGAGCGACTTGCCGAGGCCGGCGACGCCCTGCCGATCCCGGGAGAAGGACAGCGCCGCGCTGGCGCCGATGAAGATCTGCAACACCGTCGGCATCACCGCCGCCAGCAGGAACTGGACATACTCGAGACTGGGATTGAACAGAGCGCTCTGGCGGATCGGCACGGGCAACACCGCCTGCGTTGCGCTTTCCACATCGGAGCCCCGGGCGATACGCGCCTCGACCGAGATGCCGGCTGCCACCGTGCCGAGCGCGCCGCCAACCGAGCGGGCGACGAGGCTACCCGGCGTCATGTACTGGTTGTTGTAAAAGAGCACAACTTCGGGCCGGCGCCCCGCCAGCACGTCGCGCTCGGTACGGGGCGGGATCAGCACCACGCCGTAGGCTTGACCCGTGAGGAGCCGTTGCCGCCCCTCGCTGAGCGTGCCCTCCTCGTGGGTGACGGCCACCTCGGGTGTCGCGTCGACGATGCGCACCATCTGTCGCGACAGCGTCGAGCGATCCTGATCGACCACCGTGATCGGAAGATCACGCGGCAACCCGAGCTGGAACACCGCTGCCAACAGCACGAACAGCAGCAGCGGGAAAGGCGCGAGCATGAACATCAGCCCCGGTCGGGCGCCGATCTGTCGCAGTTCGGCGAGAAGAACCCGCCGGAAGCCGGCCGCGAGGTGGGCCTTCCGCGCCATGGTTCAGCGGTCCATGAGCCGGGGACCGGACCAGTCGATCAGCCCGCTCATGCCGGGGCGCAGGCCTTCGACGGTTCCTTCCGGCCTTGCTCGCACTTCGAAGGTGCGCAGGTCGAAGTCGCCGGTTGCCTTGGTGGCGCGCCAGTTGGCATAGGACCCCTGGGCGTTGATGACGGTGACGTGGGTCTCGATCTCCCGGCCGCCCAAAGCCGGCACGCGCACCTTCAGCGTATCACCGACGGCAAGGCCGTTGAGCAGGTCTTCCCGAACGTTGAAGGTGAACCAGGCGTTGTCGATGTCGACGATGGAAAGAAGCGGCGTTCCCGCGCCGAAAAGCTCGCCGATCTCAGCGGTACGCGCCGTCACTTCGCCGGCGATCGGTGCCGTCACCGTGAGTTCGGCGAGATCCGTCTCGATCTGGGCGACGGCGGCCGCGGCCTGCTCGACTTGAGCCACCGCCACCGCCTTCTGCTCGGGGCTATTGCCCTTGATCGCGAGCTGGAGGTTGGCCTCGGTGGCGGCGCGAGCCTTGATCGCGGCGTTGAGCTTGTTGGAGGCTTCGTCGAGCACCTGCTCGGAGGCAAACGATCGTTCCTGCAGCTGACTGACGCGATCGTAGGTCTTCTGCGCCAGGAGCACGTCGGCCTCGGCCTTTTCCCGTTCGGCGCGGCGGGCGTCGATCATTTCCTGCCGCGTCGAGAAGGCAAGATCGCGGTTGGAGTTGGCAACCGCCAGCGCCGCCTTCGAGGTGTCTAGCCCAGCCCGGAGCGCCGGACTGTCCAGTTCGATGACCAGATCGCCGGCCGCGACCCGATCACCGATGTCGACTGGCGTCCCGACGACGCGGCCAGCGACGCGCGCAGCGAGGTCGACGCGGGTCGCTTCCACTTCACCCTGAAGCATCAGCGGCTCGGGATGTTCGACAGCCCAGAGAACGGAAAGACCGAGGCCGGCAGCGGCCAAAGCGGCGATAACAAGGGGGCGCCAAGCGGACAACGGTTCTCATCCTCGCGATCCGCAGCCGCGATCCGGTCGGATTCGGCTTGCGAAAATATGGAAAATCATTGTTTTCTTTATTTCCCGACGCCACCCTGTGTCAAGCAAGAGGGAACCATCATGGTCGATAGCACTCAGCCCCCGACGCGCGGTCCCGGACGGCCGCCTGTCAGAAGCGAAGACGAGACGCGCGCCCTGATCATTGCGGCTGCGGCGAAAGCGTTTCTGGAAACGGGTTACGTTCGGACCGGCATCGACACCATCGCACGCGATGCAGGCGTATCGACGCGGACGCTCTACCGCCTTTTCTCCGCCAAGGAGGACTTGCTGAAGGAGGCAATGGAGGCTCGAATCGACGCTGCCATCGGCAGCCTCGACGCGGCGCGACTGGCTCGGGTCGATCCGCGCGCCAGCCTTGACGCCTTGCTGTCCAGCTATGCCGACCTCGCGCTGTCGGATGAAGCCGTGCGCCTCACTCGCCTCATCGCCGGCGAGCGCCAGGAGGTGCCGGCGCTTGCCGACAGTTACCGGCAGGCGACCGCCCGCATCACCGGCGCCTTCGAGACCTGGGTTCGCGACCACCAGAAAAGCGGTTTTCTGCGCGCCGGAGATGTCGAGACGGTGGCGCACCTTCTGCGCGGCACGATCAACGAGGCGCAGCGACAGATCCTTCTCGGCCTCCGGGGACCATTCACCCCGGACGAGCGGAGGAACTGGGTGAAGGCGTCGATCGCCCTGTTCCTGGATGGATTTGCCGTGTGATCCTTCAGCGAACGCGCAGCCCCGTATCCGGATCGAACAACAGAACGCTTGAGGGGTCGAAGCCGATGTCGAGCGTCGCGCCGCGCCAGCCCGGCGGCAGGAAGCGCGCCTCGGCGATCACCTGATCTCCGTCCGGCGACCGGCCGTAGGCGTAGGTTTGCCCGCCGAGATTTTCCAGAACCTCGATGGGCAGGATCATCATGTGTGTGGCCGTCTGGTGGAAATGCTCGGGGCGCACGCCGGCCAGTACCGCCGCGCCCGGCGCGAGATCTGCGTCGATGGAGAGCCGCAACGCCAGATCGAAGGCCGGAACGCGGACTTCGGTGCCGGCATCGGTCCGGCCGCCGACGATACCCTTCAGAAAATTCATCTTGGGCGAGCCGATGAAGCCGGCGACGAACAGGTTGTCGGGATCGGCATAGAGGTCGATGGGGCGCCCGACCTGCTCGACGCGACCCGACCTCAGCACGACGATCTTGTCGGCCAGCGTCATCGCCTCCACCTGATCGTGCGTCACGTAGATCATCGTCGCCTTCACCTCCCGATGCAGGCGAGCGATCTCAAGACGCATCTGCACGCGCAGCTCGGCATCGAGATTGGAGAGCGGCTCGTCGAACAGAAAGACCTTGGGATTGCGGACGATCGCCCGGCCGATGGCGACGCGCTGGCGCTGACCGCCCGACAATTGCTTGGGCTTGCGATCGAGCAACTCCTCAAGGTGAAGGACACGCGCCGCCTCCCCCACCTTGCGGGCGATCTCAGCCTTGGACGCGCGGTTGATCTTCAGGCCGAAGCCCATGTTCTCGGCCACCGTCATATGCGGATAAAGCGCATAGGACTGGAACACCATGGCGACGCCGCGCTGCGAAGGCGGCGTCTCCGTCACGTCCTGACCATCGATCTCGATGCTGCCGGACGTGGTGTCCTCCAAGCCGGCGATAAGGCGCAACAGCGTCGACTTGCCGCAACCCGACGGACCGACGAAGACGACGAACTCGCCGCTATCGATCTCGAGATCGACCGAGTGGATCACCGCGAGCTCACCAAAGCTCTTGCGCACGCTTTCGAGTTTCAGTCCCGCCACGTTGTCCTCCCGTCGGCGCTTGCTGCCCGGACGCGCGAAGCGGCCGGAATCCCTGTTTTTCAGAGTTTTTGAGAGACGGCTCCCATTCCGTCGTCCTCGACTTTGGTGCCAATGCTTTTCGCCATCAGCCCTCTTTACAATTTTGTAAACTGGTCTACACTTTTTTGCAAGTGAGGTCGGCATGAGTGAACGCAGCCGTTTCTCTTCTGTGTAAACCGGTCTCCAAACGAGTCGAGCCGCAAGCTGAGCCGGCGACAGGAACAAGAAAAACAAGAACGGCCCGCCGACGGTTGGCGGTCGGTTCCGGGAGGACAGGACAGATGAACGTGATGGGATCGGGCGCCCGCGCCACTGCCGGCGCATCGCGCGCCGCTGAGAGGCACGCATGGACGGCCCGAATGATCCGCCCGCTTTCCGATGCCGGCGTCGGTACCCGACAGCCGTTCCTGCGCAAGACTTTCGAGGCCAAAGGGGGCGGCCAGGCGATCCTGAGGATCAGTGCGCTCGGGCTCTATCGCGCCTTCATCAATGGCAAGCGGGTCGGTGACGACCAGCTCACTCCTGGCTGGACCGCCTATTACGACCGCCTGAGCTACCAGACCTATGATGTCGGCCCGCTGCTCGTCGAAGGCCAGAACGTCATCGACATCTGGCTGGGCGACGGCTGGTACCGCTCGCAAATGATGTGGGCGCACGAGCACGCTCTCCTCAACACCTGGGGCGACCGCATCGCTGCCATCGCCGAAATCGAGGTGGATGGGCGGACGGTCCTGGCCTCCGATGCGACTTGGTCGAGTGGCCTCAGCCCGGTCGTCAAATCCGGCATCTATTTCGGAGAGACCTACGACGCCCGCCTTGAAGGTGCCCCCGCCGATCAGGGGGCCGTACTTCACGAGGATTTCGACCCTCGTGTGTTGGTCGCCCATGAGGTGAACGGCGTGAAGGAACTCGGCGCGCTGAAGCCCATCTCGTCCTTCGAGGACGATGAGGGACGAACGATCTACGATTTCGGCCAGAACGCGGCTGCGTACATCGCCCTCTCGGTGAAAGGCGAGGCCGGCGCCACGATCCTCATCGAGCACTCCGAAATCCTCGACAAAGGCCGGTTTTGCAATACCAATCTGCGCTCGGCCCCCTGTCGCGTCACCTATGTGCTGAAGGGCGAAGGCCGCGAGGACTATCGGCCGACATTCACCTTCCAGGGGTTCCGCTTTGCTCGCGTCACGGTGACCGGCAAGGCGGAGGTCGTCGACATCGCTTCCGTACCAATCTCTTCGGCCGTGACGCGCACCGGCTGGCTGACCACCGGGCATCCGCTGGTCAATCGCCTTGTCGAGAACTCCGTCTGGTCGCAGCGCTCCAACTTCGTCGACGTGCCGACCGATTGCCCGCAACGCGACGAGCGCCTCGGATGGACTGGCGACGCGCAGGTTTTCGCGGCAACCGCCTGCTATCTCCACGACAGCCACGACTTCTTCGTCAAGTGGCTGCGCGATGTCATGGCCGACCAGAGGGCGGACGGCGAGATCGCCCACGTCGTTCCCGACCCGACGCGAGGACACGAGGACCTCTATGCCGGCTTCTACGGGTCGACCGGCTGGGGCGATGCCATTTCGATCGTGCCGCATACGCTCTACCGCCATTACGGCGACCTCGACGTTCTTCGCGAGACGTTGCCGGCCATGATCCGCTGGAACGACTTCGTCTGGTCGATCAGCAACGGTCCGATCGTTCGGCCGCCACGCCCCTGGGTCGGACGCGGGTTCACCTTCGGCGACTGGCTGCAACCGAAGGGCCCAAGCGAGAAACCGTTGCCGACCATCGGCGACGACGCGGCGGCGACCATCTATCTTTTCATCGCCGCGAAGCTGACGGCCAAAATCGCCGGCTTGGTCGGCGACATGGCGACGGAAAAACGCCTGTCGGACCGGGCGGCGGTGGTGAAGGCCGCCTTCGCCCACGAGTTCATCACGCCATCGGGGCGCCTCGCCTATGACGACCAGACCTCCTACGCCCTCGCCTTCCTGCACGACCTCATTCCCGAGGACAAACGTGCGGCCGCCAAGGAGTACTTCAAGGCGACCATCGCCCGGGCGGATGGCCGCATCGGCACCGGCTTCATCGGCACTCCGGCGCTTCTGCCTGCCCTGATCAAGATCGGCGAGCCGGAACTCGCGGGCGCGGTGTTCCTTCAGGAGGAAGTGCCCGGTTGGCTCTATCAGGTGAAGAACGGCGCCACTACCATCTGGGAGCGCTGGGATGCCATCCAGGCCGACGGTTCGGTGTTCGATCCGTCGATGAACTCCTACAACCACTACGCATACGGCGCCGTCTGCCAGTGGCTGTTCGAGGAGGTGGTCGGCCTCAGGCCCGACGAGGACGAGCCGGGCTTCCGGCATATCGTGTTCGAGCCGGCGATCATCGCGGGCCTGTCGCCTGTTGCCGCCGCTCATGACTCGATTGTGGGTCGCGTCGAAGCCGGCTGGCGCATCGATGGCGACACCGTCACCTGGGAGGTCACCGTCCCCGAGGGAGCGCGCGGCACACTGGTCGTGCCCGTGGGTGCCAGGAACGTCATTCTCGACGGGAAACCGGTCAGTCGGGGCACCGAAGAGGGCAAGCAGCGCCTCGCCGTGGGAAGCGGGCGCCACATCGTCATATTCGCCGTCGCCCGCTGAAGGCGGGCGATTTATTCTCCGCCCCGACCGAGAGGACGGCCGGGCGGTTGACCAAGGGAGGAGAAACAATGACCTACGAGATTTCCCGCCGCCTTCTGGTGGCAGCCGCGGCCGGCAGCGCCCTTGCGCTGTCCTTCGCCACCCCGGCCTTCGCCGAGGTAAAGCTGACATTCCTGGTCGATAACGCGGCGGCGACCGTGACCGCTTCAGAAGCGCTGGCGGCCGCCTTCCACGCCAAGAATCCCGACATCTCCGTCGAGGTCGAATCCCGACCCGGCGGCGGCGAAGGCGACAACATCGTCAAGACGCGCCTTGCCACCGGCGAGATGACCGACGTCTTCATGTACAACACCGGCTCGCTGTTCCACGCGCTCAACCCGCAGCAGAACATGCTCGACCTTACCGACGAGTCCTACCAGTCGGACATCATGGACACCTTCAAGTCGGTGGTCAGCGAAAACGGCAGGATTTACGGGGCTCCCTTCCGCACCACCATGGGCGGTGGCGTGCTCTACAACAAGAAGATCTACGCCGAGCTCGGCCTCAAGGTGCCCAAGACCTGGGCCGAGTTCATGCAGAACAACGCCATCATCAAGGAAAAGACCAAGGCAGCGCCGGTGATCCAGACGTTCAAGGATACCTGGACCTCGCAGCTGTTCTTCCTGGGCGACTTCTACAACGTGTTGCAGGCAGTACCGACCTTCCCGGAAGACTTCACGGCCAACAAGGCGAAGTTCGCCACCACGCCGGCCGCCATCAAGGGCTTCGAGCATCAGGAAGAGGTGTTCAAGGCCGGCTTCCTTAACGAAGACTTCGGGTCGGCGAGCTACGACGACGGCCTGCGCATGGTCTCGACAGGCGAAGGCGTCCATTATCCGATGCTGACCTTTGCCATCGGCAACCTGTTCGAGACCTACAAGGAGAACCTCGACGACGTCGGCTTCTTCGCCCTGCCGGGCGACGACGCAGCCAACAACGGACTGACCGTCTGGGTCGGCGAAGGCATCTACGGCTACGCCCAGACAGAACACCCGGATGAAGCCAAGAAGTTCATGGCCTTCGTTGCCAGCAAGGAAGGCTGCGACGTGCAGACCAAGGCGATCGGCGCCCTTGGCCCCTACATGACCAAGTCGTGCACGCTGCCCGACGACGTGCCGTCGCCCACCAAGGACCTCGTCTCCTACTTTGCCGAGGGCGCCAAGAACGCGCCGGCGCTGGAGTTCCTGTCTCCGGTCAAGGGGCCGGCCCTCGAACAGATCACCGTCGAGATCGGCTCGGGTATCCGCTCTCCGATCGATGGCGCCAAGCTCTACGACGAGGACGTGCGCAAGCAGGCGCTTCAGCTCGACCTGCCCGGTTGGGAATGACGCCTTTGACCTGACCTAGCGAACGCACCCGAAAGGTTCCGCGACTTTTCGGATGAATGATCCAAGGCAGTTCCGGCAAAGGGAAAACCAGTCTTGCGCCGGAACTGAGCTTGGCATCGAGATAGGACTTCTCCTCCCAAGAAGCGGCCGCGCGTTCGCGCGCGGCTGCGCACGACCGGATGAACCCTGCTGGAGTGCCCCATGACAACTCAGAACAAGAAAGGCACCCGCCGTGCGTTCGCGGCGGCTTACCCGAGCTGGTTCTACCTGCCGGCCGCCGTCATCTTCGGCATCCTTTTCCTGTTTCCGACCTTCGCCTCGCTGTTCTTCAGCCTGACCCGCTGGACGCTGTTCAAGTACTCCTTCATCGGCCTGGACAACTTCCGCCAGTTCTTCAGCGAGCCCTTTCTGGTCTGGGGCCTTATCAACACTCTGATCTATGCCGTCGTCACCTCAGGATCGAAGGTCGTGCTCGGCATGCTCCTCGGCATCCTGCTGACCTCAAACGTGATGATGCGAGGCCTGCTGCGCGCCATCGTGTTCTTTCCGGTCCTGGTGTCGACCATCGGCGTCGGCATCACCTTCACCATGCTGATGCATCCGACCAACGGCCTCATCAACGATGTCATCGCCGTCTTGGGCGTCAAGGGCCCGGCTTGGCTGACCGACCCGCGCTTTGCTCTTCTCTCCGTCGCCTTCGTCGACGTCTGGAAAGGCGTCGGGCTGGCGACTGTCATCTACATCGCCGGCATCGTCTCCATCCCGGCCGAGTATTACGAAGCGGCCAAGATGGATGGCGCCAATGCACTGCAACGCTTCTGGAATGTGACGTTGCCGCTCGCCCGCCCTGCTACTGTGACTGTGATCATTCTGAGCCTGATCGGAGGTCTCAGGTCGTTCGACCTGATCTGGGCAATGACCAAGGGCGGGCCGGGCTTCACGACCGACGTCGTGGCCTCGGTGATCTACAAGCAGTATCAGGCTGGCTTCTACGGACTCTCCACCGCCGGCAACGTCGTGCTGTTCGTGCTGGTGGCGGCCATCGTGGTGCCCTTGTCCTTCTTCCTCAACCGCCGGGAGGTCGAGGCATGACCACCAAGAAACTGAGATACTATGCGACCGGCATCCTGTCGCTCGCCGTCGCCTGCGTCGTCTTCGTCGTTCCTTTCCTGTTCATCATCGTCAACGCGCTGAAGGACAAGCCGGAAGCGGCCCGGCTGCACTTCACTTGGCCGACCGAGACTCACTTGTGGGAGAACCTGGTCGCCGTGGTGCAGGCGCGCGACTACATGCTGATCACGGCGTTCATCAACTCGATCGTCCTGACGGTCGTCGCGGTGACCGGGCTCGTCGTTTTCGGCGCCATGGTCGGCTTCGTGCTGCAGCGGCGCCCCTCGCGCTGGAGCGGCCTCATCAACTTCATGGTGCTGGCCGGCCTGATCATGCCGCCGGCCGTGGTGCCGACCATCTGGTTGCTGCAGTGGCTGGGCCTGTTCAAGACACTGTCCGGGCTGATCCTGATCGAGATCGCCTACAGCCTGTCCTTCTCCGTGCTTCTATTCCGCGCCTTCATTGCCACCATACCGCGCGAGCTCGACGAGGCGGCGATCCTGGAGGGTGCGGGACCGTTCACGCTGTTCTTCCGCGTCGTGTTGCCGCTCCTGAAGCCTGTCGCGGTGACGGTGATCGTCGTGCAGTCCGTCGCCATCTTCAACGACTTCACCAACCCGCTCTACTATTTGCCGGGCGCCAAGAACGCGACCGTGCAACTGACGCTGTTCAACTTTCAAAGCATGTTCAACACGTCGTACAATCTTCTTTTCATGAACATCCTGATCATCACGATACCGCCACTGATCATGTTCCTGTTCTTCAACCGGCAGATCGTCGAGGGCATGACGGCGGGCGCTGTGAAGGGATGACATGACCGTTGCCGGCCAACCGGGGTGCATATAGAGGAAGCTAGGGAAACCGGCGAAAACGGGCGGAGAATCATGAAGCGTGCGACGATCAAGGAGGTGGCGGAGGCGGCTGGTGTGTCGCGCGCCGCCGTCTCCAAGGTGCTGCGCAACGCCTACGGCCTGTCCGACGACATGCGAACGCGCGTCGAGGCGGCGATGGCCGCCCTCAACTATCGTCCGCAGACGGCGGCGCGCGGGCTCAGAGGGCGGACCTACACGCTCGGCATCGTCTTGCCGGATCTCCGCAATCCGTTCTTCCCGGATATCCTCGACGGTGTCATCTCGACGCTCAGGAGCACCAACTACGAGCCGCTGATCGGCTTTCGTCCATCGGCGGAAGCCACCGAAAGGCATGCCATCGAAACCATGCTCGATCGCAAGATCGACGGGTTCCTTATGGTCGCCCCGCTGCTCGAAGAGTCCTATCTGACGACGGTCGCCACCTCAGTACCGACGGTAATGATCGGACGCCACGACCGCGACTGCGGCTACGACACGGTCAACAATGACGATCGCAACGGTGCTCGCCTCGCTGTCGAGCACCTGATCTCGCTCGGCCATCGCAGCATCGCCTATTTCGGTCTCGAACCAGCATCCGCCGCTCCGAACAATTCGACGGCCCTACGTCTGGTGGGCTATCGAGAGACCATGATGGCGCACGGCCTCGCCGACGGTATTTCGGTTTTCGACGGCAGCCATTTTCTCGGCGAGCGCAACGACGAGGAAGTGGCCCATCGCATCCTGAAAAGCGAACGACGCCCGACAGCCGTGTTCTGCTGGACAGACACGGTGGCGTTCACATTGATGGCCGAGGCGCTGAAGCTCGGCATCCGAATACCGGAAGACCTCTCGGTGGTCGGGTACGACAACGCGCGCATCGCTGCGTTGCCGCAGCTCTCTCTGACCTCGATCGATCAGTCGGGGCACCTGCTCGGGAGCGAGGCGATGAAGCTGCTGATCGAGCGGATCGAGGGACGACGGACTGATCGACACATCATTCTGCCGCCCCGTCTCGATGCAAAGGGATCGACAGGTCCGGCTCCGGCGGGAGCGTGACCGTCAGGCCAGGAAGAACACCTCGCGGAGGTCCGACGACTTCGGGCTGTTGTCGGGGTTGGACGGCATGATGTCGGCCATGTACTTCCACCACCTCTGGCACACCTCCGTCGAGGCAACGGCGTCCCAGCGTTCCTCCGACTCGATCTCAACGGTGGCAAACAGCGTCGACGTCTTCGGATCGAGATAGATGGCGTAGTTGTGGGCGCCATGCGCCTTGAGCACGGCCGACAGTTCTGGCCAGATCTCGTCGTGGCGACGCTTGTACTCGGCGTGGGCGTCGGGGTTGACCCACATGATGAAGGCTTTTCTGATCATGGCGCTCCTCCCTGTCGGCGCTGTGTCGATGATCGAATGGATCATAATCAATCCCATCCGCTCGACCCCAGTGGGGATATTACGCAAATTCAATCATTCCCAATCTTAATCCGACCGTTTGAACGCCAAACGGAAGCCCTTATGCGGCTGCCTGAACTT
>JAUVXG010000029.1 GCA_030603685.1 Pleomorphomonas sp. | reverse complement strand
GCCGACGCGTCAACGCGCGCATCGGGTCGCCGCCCGTCCCGACCAGGGGAACCGACATGATACTGAACGGCAAACGCATCGTGATCATGGGTGGCAGCGGCGCCATCGGAACGGCGATGGCCAAGGCCTTCGCGGCGGAGGGCGCCAAGGTCTACCTCGGCGCCCGCGGCGCCAACAGGCTGGCCGCCACGGCCGAAGCCGTGCGATCGGCCGGGGGAACGGCCGAGGTGTTCTCCGTCGACTGCCTCGACGAGGGAGCCACCCGCCGCGCCGTGGACGCGCTCGTCGAGCGCATCGGCGAGATCGACGTCGCCATCAACGCGACCAGCTTCATGCACGACCAGGGCAGCCTCATCGACGACCTCGACCTCGACACCTTCATGAGCCCGGTCGACAATTTCCTGCGCTCGCTGTTCAACAGCACCAAGGCGGTCGTGCCCCACATGGGCACGTCGCGGCAGGGCGTCATCCTGACGCTGTCCACGCCGGCGGGGCGAACGGCGCCTCCGGGGCATCTCGGCTACAGCGTGACCTGCGCCGGCGTCGAGGCCTTTTCGCGCGTGCTGGCGGCCGAACTCGGACCACGCAACATCCGCGTCGTCTGCCTCGGCCCGCACGCCATTTCCGATGCACCGGCCGCCGGCTCGTACACGCGGGAGCTCTTCCAGCCGAAGGCGGCGGCCATGGGGCTTTCGGTCGACCAGTGGCTGGCCGGCGGTGCCCAGACCACGCTCCTGGGACGGCTGCCGACCCTCGAGGACGTCGCGGAAACCGCCGCATTCCTGGTCTCCGACAAGGCGCGCTCGATGACGGCCGCCTACGTCAACCTGACGGCAGGCATGATCCCGGAATAGACCGCTCCTCCGGGCTCTCGGCCGTAACGCACCGGAGCCCGGACAACACCCATGGTGCCGCGGAACTATCGAGCGGCTTCCGGGTTGACCTGACGGGACCACGATCGCCCTACAGACGATGTTCTCGTGCTCGATGTCAGCCCCGAGCACCGACCCCGCAGGAGCGAGCCTTGACGGAAACCCACTCGGGCGGTTCCGAACCCGCAAGACTTTCGCTATTGGTCCGTGGCTCGTTGGCGGTCGTGGGAGTGCTGGCTTTCGCCGCGCTGATCTGGCGTCTCTCCGATGTTCTCCTGCTGTTTTTCGGCGCCGTTGTCGTGGCGGTGATCCTGCGCAGTTCCGCAGAGCTGATCGAGAGGCACAGCCCGATCCGGACACCCTGGTCGCTGGTCCTGGCCGGTACGGCCATCCTCTTGCTCTTCATCCTGTTCTTCTTCCTGCTGGGATGGCAACTCGCCGGAGAGGTTTCCTCCCTGGTCCAGCGCTTCCCCCACATGCTCGCCGAGCTGGGGAACCGGCTGGGCGTGGACGATCTGCCGCAGCGCGTCGGCGAACAGGCCAGTTCCTTCCTCGGTCGAGCCGGCACGGCCGGAAAGATCGCCAGCTACACGTCGGTGCTGCTCGGCGTGTTGGCGAACATCCTGCTGGTTCTGGTCGCCGGCATTTATCTGGCCGCCCGCGCCCAGCGATATTGGCGCGGCATCCTCAAGCTGGCTCCGCCGCGGTGGCGAGAGCGTGCGACGAACGCGCTCGACAACTCGGGCCGCGCCTTGCGCCTGTGGCTGCTCGGCCAGCTCATTTCCATGGCCGTCGTTGGCGCCTTGGTCACCATCGGACTTTATCTGATCGGAATGCCCTCCGCGCTGGCCCTCGGCTTCCTGGCCGGTCTGTCCGAGTTCGTTCCGATCGTCGGCCCGATCCTCAGCGCGGTGCCCGCGCTGCTGCTGGCGCAATCCGAAGGACAGAACACGATCTTCTGGGTTCTCGGGCTCTACGTTGCCGTGCAGCAGATCGAGAGCAATCTCATCATGCCGCTGGTCCAGCGCGAAACGGTCGACGTACCGCCGGTGCTGACGCTCTTCGCCATCCTGGCGCTCGGGGCGCTTTTCGGGCCGCTGGGCGTGCTCCTCGGCACGCCGCTGACGGTCGTCCTCTATGGTCTGGTCATCCAGCTCTACTTGCGTGACACGCTCGGCGAAGACGTATCTCCGCCCGGCGGCGGCGCCAATTAATACCCGGCTTGCGGGCGCGCCTCCCGTCGGCGGTTCTACTCCACCGGCTTGAAGGTCTTTGGCAGCGCCGTGCTGTCCTCGCCACCGGTCTCGGCCCGGATCCAGGCGGCGACGCCGCGCCCGGCGCCGGCCAGCGCCGTCACCTCGATGGCCGGTTGCTGGAAGGGATGGTTGGCGACGATGGCGGTGAACAGCGACTCCACGAAATCCTCGCGCGTCTTCATGATGAGGAGTACCTCGCTGTCCTCGCTGATCTCGCCCATCCAGCGATAGACGCTGCGCACGCCCGGCACGATGTTGGCGCAGGCGGCGAGGCGCCGTTCCACGACGAGGCGGGCAATGGCGAGCGCCGTCGCTTCGTCCGGGCAGGTGACGCTGACGATACGCAGGTCGTCGACGGATTTCGACATGGCTTCTCCCGCAGCTTCCGAAGGTTGCCGGTCGGCGAGAATCGGGGCCGGCGCGGCACGTTTCCTTTTCAACGGGGCCATGCTAGATCATATCCTACGAAAGTGGACCCCCAATTGCGGCGGGCGCATCGTCCGAATGTCGCGCGTGGCAGGGGACGGTGGCGGCCGGTCGGAGCGATTGAACCACCGGACGACTGACGCGACGGACCTGATGCCGCATAACGGACGCCCTTCCTTCGAGCACCTTTCCTTCGTTGCCAGCGACACGCCAGAGGCCCAGGAAGCCAGGGCCCTCCTCGTCGCCGAGTATGGCGATGTCGATGCCGACGACGCCGACACCATCGTGGCGCTGGGCGGCGATGGGCTGATGCTGCAGACGCTTCACCGCTTCATCAACTCCGACAAGCCGATCTACGGGCTTAACTGCGGCTCCGTCGGTTTCCTGATGAACGAGTTCCGCGTCGAGGGGCTCCGGGAACGCCTGGCCGATTCGGTGGTCACCGCCCTGCACCCGCTCGCCATGGAGGCGAGGACGGTGATCGGCGACACCCACCTCGCCCACGCCTTCAACGAAGTGTCGCTGATGCGGCAGACCTATCAGGCGGCCAAGCTCCGGATCTCGATCGACGACAAGGTGCGCCTCGAGGAAATGAGCTGCGACGGCGTGCTGGTGGCGACGCCTGCCGGCTCGACGGCCTACAATCTGTCCGCCCACGGCCCCATCCTGCCGATTCACGTGCCGCTGCTCGCCGTCACGCCGATCAGCGCCTTCCGTCCGCGCGGCTGGCGCGGCGCGGTCATTCCCGACCGCTGCTCCATCGTCATCGACGTGCTGGAGCACCAGAAGCGGCCGGTCTCGGTGGCCGCCGACCACCAGGAAGTGCGCGACGTGCTGCGCGTCGCCATCAAGGCCGACGTGCGCCAGCGCAGCCTCATCCTGTTCGATCGCAACCACGGCTGGGAGGAGCGCGTCCTGACCGAACAGTTCCGGACCTGAGGTCCGTTACGTTTCCTTAAGCGACGACGACGACAATCGACCCTTGCGGTCTTCCACCGTGCAATCGACGGAACCAACGCCGATGTCCAAGCCTTCCGACGCTCCCGAGTACATCGAGGCCAAGAACGACCTCCGCAAGAAGGTGCGGGAGATCCGTCGTCGCTCGCCGGCCGACGATCCGGTGAAGCGCGCCGAGGCGGCGCTGCAGATCCTGTCGACGCATTTCGACGACTGGATGCTCGACGAGGTCAAGACGATGTTCGCGACGCGCGACGCCTGGGCCGCCATCGACTATCGCGAGGGCGAGGAAAAGCGCGCCTTCCACCGCGCCGTCCACGACATCAAGGGCCAGTCGACCACGCTCGGCTTCCCGCTGGCCACCCGGGTCGCCGGCAGCCTGTGCGCCCTGCTCGAACGCATCACCGACCGCGCGCTGACGCCGATCGATCTCGTCAACCAGCATGTCGACGCCATCCGCGCCATCGTCCGCGAACGCGCCAAGGACGAGCAGAACCGCGTCGGCTCGGCGCTGACGCAGACGCTGCTCGACGTGACCGAGGCCTATATCGCCAAGCATGGGCACGTCGACGAGGAAGACGACGGCGTCATCATCCGCGATTTGTGATCGTCGTTCCGAAGTCGCGACGCTTTCCTGATGACCGGATGCGGCAAGCCACGCGCTCGCCCTTCCCTGCGCACTTGATCTCACGCTGCCCTTGAGCGGCCCTCGCGTCGCGATTCGAGGATCTCGCGTGCCGCCGTGCGGGCGCTCTCGGCGGCGAGCCGCCTGAGCATGGCGAGCAGGTCGTCCACCTCGCCCGGCGCAAACTCCTGATAGCGGGTGAGGATGCGCTCGATCATGCGGCGGCCGAAGCGCGGCTTGTCGCCCTCGCGGCCGTCGTAATCGAGTTCGCGCCAAACCTCGAGAGCGGCGAGAAACGCGGCATGGCTGCGCTCCGGCAAGCCGGCCCGCGTGAACAGCGCACGGAGCGCGCCGGCCCGGCCGTCCATCAGCAGGGCGTAGACGCGGGTGGCCGGCAGGCCGGACAGGCGGGCAAGCGCCGCCTCGAGAAAGCGGATGTGGCCCTCGCACATCGAGCGGATGAGCAGGGCCGTCGTCAGTTGTCCCGTTGACCGCAGATGCTCGACCAGCGCGGAAAGCTCGGCCTCCTCTGCGGAACCGGCGAGAAACACCGTCGCCTTGTCACAGGCCTCGCGCAGCACGACACCGGCTCGCTTGGGCGCGATCCAGGCGCGGCCGACCAGGAAACGGCCGAGTTTTTCGCCCAGCGCCGAAATCAGCGACTGACGCACGGCGAGCGGCAGGTCGCGGCGGGCGAACAGCGCCTCCCGGATCTCGCCGTCGGCGCCCAGACGGTCGGCGATGACGGCGAAGGCCTCGCCATCGAGATCGGCGCCGGGGTTGGCGAGCATGGCGAGCACGGCCTCGCGGTCGCCCTCGGCGGCGATGGCGTCGGCCACTTCGAAGGAAATCCACGGACGGCCGGCGACGGCCTTGACAATCGACGGCGTGCCCAGCGCGACCGCCGCCGTGAGTTCGCTGTCGATCAGGCAGGGCGAACGGCGGAAGATCGGTTCGGCGATGGCCGGCAGATCCTGCGACAGCGCCACGATCAGGTGGCGCGGCGCCGTCTCGTGGATCGACAGCGCCTCGGCGAGCGCGCGGCGGACGTCGGGCGAAGGATCGTCGGCGATGAGCGTCAGCGCCGCCTCCATCACCTCGCGCGCCTCGGGCGTGAGGTCGCCGTGGACGTAACTCCTGACCAGCGCGGGCACCGCCGACGCCCGGGCCGGAGCCGGCGCGTTGTCCATCCAGTCGATGAGCCGAAACCGCCCCATGCCCTCGCCCCGTTACGCTCATGCGTCGGCAGCACGCGCCGACGGTCATCGAGGGGATGATCCCATGCCGACCCTTAAGGATTGGTTCACCATGATATTTGGCAATCGCGCTCAGATGACCGAGAGGGTCGCCGCTGCCAGAACCATGTAGCGGCCGAACTTGGCGATGGTGACGAGGAGCAGAAACACAGGAAGCGGTTCGCGCGCCAGGCCGGCGACAACGGTCAGCGGATCGCCGACGATGGGCGCCCAGCTCAGGAGCAGCGACCATTTGCCATAGCGGCGGTACCAGCCTTGGGCGCGCGCCAGAGCGGCGGGCTTCACCGGAAACCAGGTGCGGTCCCGAAACCGCTCGATGCCCCGGCCGATCAGCCAGTTGACGACCGACCCCAGCACGTTGCCCAAGCCGGCGATTGCCACCAGAAGCCAGGCCGGATGGGCGCCGGCAACGAGAAGCGCCACCAGCGCCGCCTCCGACTGCATCGGCAGGACGGTGGCGGCCATCAGAGCGGCCAGGAACAAACCGAAGAGGGCCGCGAGATCGATCATCGCGGCATTCGGCGGCGACAGCCGGCGCGTCGCAGGCTCGGACAGGACGCAGCGAACACGTCAGCCGTCGTTGAGGAAGCTGGCGAGGTCGAGCGGCCCGCTGGCCTTGAAGCCGCGATTGAGAATCTGGCCCGGCTGGCTGGCCCTCAGCGCCGCGCTGGTGTCGGCCGCCTGGGCGACGGTCGCGGCGAGGCTGGAGGCGTCGTCGGAGACGGCCGTATGGAACAGGTTCGGCGACAGGCTGAAACCCTGCCAGAAGGCGGAGGCCGACGTTGCAACGGCAGGCCCGTCGGTGCGGTAGATGGCCGAGAAGGCATCGGTCGGTTCGGCCGCCGTCCAGCCGGAGCCGGACGTGCCATCCGTCGAGGTGAGCGCGGTGAGCGCCGATTCCGCCTCGGCGATGCGGCGCGACGCACCGCCGCCGGTCTCGGCGTCGGTGTAGCCGAGCGCCGGGTCCCAACGGGTGGAGACCGGCTCGTCCGGCCTGTCCAGCCGGGCGACGACGTGGCCGGCATCGATGGCGACCGGCGTCGAGCCGCCGTGCTTGCCGGTCAGGTTGGCGTAGACCTCGGCGACGGTCCGCTCGCGTCCGCCCTCATAGAAAATGGCCGGATTGGCCCGCGCCGCCTGCGGAAACAGGTCGGCGGCGCTGGACGTCGGATCGCTGCCGGCGGCGCCGATCAGCGACGAGGCGCCCCTGGCGCCGAGGAAGTGGGCGATGTAGAGCTCGCCGGCCGTCGCATCGCGGCCGATGTCGTCGCGCAGCGTCTCGGCGTTGCGGCGGGTGAAGGCGCCGGCCACCAGCGCCGAGACGTCCGGGTCCTCGCGCAGCGCCAGGATCTTCTCCCGCATGGCCGGGTCCGCCACCTGGTAGCGGCCTCCGGTCGTCCGGGTGATTTCGGCGCTGTACTGCCCGAGACCGAGCGACGGCCCCTCTTCCTTCAGCGTCTGCAGCCAGGTGCCTTCGACGAACTGGAACAGGCCGGTGGCCGAGGACGTCGCGGCCTTGGCGTCGGGCTGCAGCGATGATTCCCGCTGGGCGGTGTCGAGGAGATACTGGAAGGAGGTACCGGTGGTATCGCTGGCCGCGTCGAACGCCTGCTCGATGCGACCCGAAATGCCTGTTGACGCGGTCGGCGGCGCCGTCGTCTTCTGCGCCGGCGTCCCGTAGACCCATTGGAAAACCGGATTCATGGGCATTCACCAGCAAGAGCCCTCCGAATACTCCAGCAAGTCGGAGGGCGAGGCTCTGCAGCCTCGGTTAGTTATTTGTTAATCATTCTCTTCAAGAATGGTTAAGGATTAGTAAATGTCGTTCATCTTCCAGTTACTCAGCAGAAACATCAGAAAAGACTTGGTAAATCGACCGACCTTGTTATGGCCGCTGATCGCGAGCGGCGACGAGGTGCCGGGCGTCACCTTCACCGTCGCAACGGCCGAGCCCGACGCCGCGCGCGCCGCCATCGCCGTCGGCGCCCGGGCGGTTCTGGTTCCGGTTCACGACGATTTCACGCCGGCCGACCGGATGGCGGTCGCCCTGTCGGTCACCGAGGCGGAACTCGGCATGACCGATGGCGCCCTGTCGCTGATCCTGGAAATCGCCGGACCGGAAGCCGCGCTCCGGCTCGGCCGAGACAGGCCCGCCTCGCGCCGGCTTGCCGCCATGGGCATCGATCTCGACGGCTTCGGGCTGGGCGCCCCCGGCGGCATCGACGCTCCGCGCTCGGTGGCCGCCGGCCTCGTGGCACTGGCCGGCGCGGCCCTGCGCCTGCCGGTCTACCTCACCGGCGCCGGCAGCCTGTCGCCGGCCGGCAAGCCGGCCATCGCCGGCTTCACCCATCTGCTCGTCGACGCCGAGGGGATTGCCCACTCCCCGGCCGGCGAAAGACGGTCGATGCGCCAGCGATAAACGGGCCGCCGCTTCCCGGCGCCACCCGGCACGACGCAAATGTCGGCGTCGTACCCCTAGCGGGAAGACCGAACAGCCTGTATTTTTCGTGGACTTGCAACTTGTGACGGAGCAGCCGGGTCACCCCCGCACCCCATGGGCTACCTCTTTGAAATCGGCGTTATCTTCATCCTCCTGATATTGAACGGTCTTTTTGCCATGTCCGAGCTGGCGGTGGTGTCCTCCCGCCGTCCGCGCCTCGAGGCCATGGCCGGCAGGGGATCGAAGGGCGCAGCGACGGTTCTGAAGCTCGCCGCCAATCCGGGGCGTTTCCTGTCCTCGGTGCAGATCGGAATCACGCTGGTCGGCTTCCTGGCCGGCGCCTATTCGGGCGCCACCCTGTCGGAACCCTTCGCCGAGTTCCTACTGGCCGAGGGCGTTCCCGCCTCCTTCGCCTCGGCGCTGTCGATCGCGGTCGTGGTCGGCCTCATCACCTACTTCTCGCTGGTGATCGGCGAGCTGGTGCCCAAGCAGATCGCGCTCACCAACCCCGAAGCGGTCGCCTCCCTGATGGCGCGGCCGATGCTGGGCGTCGCCTTCATCGCGGCCCCGCTGGTCTTCGTGCTCGAGCGCTCCAGTCGCCTCATCATCGGCATTCTCGGCCTGAAGGCGACCGGCGAGAGCACGGTGACCGAAGAGGAAATCAAGGCGGTGATCGCCGAAGGCACCAACTCTGGCATCCTCGAGCCGGAGGAGAAGGAGCTGATGGCCGGCGTCATGCGCTTCAGCGACCGGTCGATCCGCGCCGTCATGATCCCCCGCCCCGACATCACCGGCATCGACCTCGACTGGGACGACCGGCGCATCATCGAGGCGATCGCCACTTCCTCCCACTCGCGCTACCCGGTGTTCACCGGCTCGATCGACATGGTGCAGGGCGTCATCCAGGCCAAGGATCTGCTCGACCAGCACCTCAAGGGCGAACCGCTCGACATCCGGAGCCGCATCCGCCAGGTGGACATGGTGCCCGACACCGCCTCGGCGCTGGACGTGCTCGACACCCTGCGCCGGTCGCCGCTGCAGATGGTGATGGTGATCGACGAATACGGCTCGGTGGAAGGCATGGTGACCGCCGCCGACATCCTGACGGCCATCGTCGGCAATCTCGGCGGCGAGGCCGACGAGGAACTCAGCGAGATCGTCCAGCGCAGCGATGGAAGCTGGTTGATCGACGCCGACCTCGGCGTCGACCTCGTGGCGGAGAAGATCGACTGCAAGGGGCTCGACGATCCCGAGCGCGACTACGAGACGCTGGCCGGCTTCGTGCTGTCGGTGACCAAGGCCATCCCGTCCACCGGCGACGTCGTCGACTGGCGCGGCTGGCGGTTCGAGATCGTCGACATGGACGGCCGCCGCATCGACAAGGTGTTGGTCACCGCGCCGGCGCAGCCGCAGAGCTGACAAAAATCCGCCGGGAGGTCCGTCAAGACGGCACACCCGGCGGAACATCGCGCAACACGAAGATGAAACGGCTTTCAGTCGACGCCGGGACGCGCGCCGATCTGCTCGACGATGCCCGAACAGGCGGCGGCACAGGCATCCACCGCCTCGCGGCCGACGGCGCCGGCGATGCGCTGGCCGAGCTCGGCATAGGCCGTCTCGATCGGCGCGATCGTCTTGCGACCGTAGTCGGTCAGCGATACGAGCGTCTTCCTGAGATCTTCGAACTGCTGGGCTCGCGCGATCAGGTCGCGCGCCTCAAGGTCGCGCAGGATGCGCGACAGGCTCGACGCCCTGACGAAGGTGTTGGCTGCCAGTTCTGAGGCGATCATCGGAGACCGCGCCCTCAGCTCGTGCAGAACCCGCCACTGGGGTTCGGTGAGGCCGGCCACCTTCATGCTCGGCCGGAGTGTCTCGATCACCGACTCATAGGCGAGCAGGAAGGTTTTCATGAGGTCGGGCTCAGCCGCGACGGCCGCCTCCCCTGCATTTTGCCGAACGGAGGAAAAGAGGATGCTGGTGACCACTTTGCTGCGACCTTGGGGGAATCGTGTTGCCTTTTATACCTAGTAAACAATAACCTGTGAGACTTCAAGCATGCATCTCGCATATGTCGTAAATAGCTCTTCCTCGGCAAAGGCTTCCATCAAGTTTCCATTAACCGAACTATCTGTGAAAATTGTTTCCTGGACGCTGACATAATTACATTTACATACGAGAATGTATGTGGATGATCTTGCCGGGTAAACAAGATTTGATCTGCGCCAGTCTCGACGCATTTCAAGGTATCTGCCCGGCACCGGCGACGGCAGTTGACCGACAAAACGTTATACTATAACGCTTTCCGCCTCGATCCTGCCTCCGAGCTCGGGGCCACCATGCCGCAACACCCCCTTCGTTCCACGCCTGCCTCGTCCGCCGATCCCGGTCGATCCGTCACCATCGCCATACGGCCGTCGGTGCTGCGTTTCGGTCTCGCCGCCCGCCTCGCCGGTGCCGGCCTTCTCGTCGCCGGCATCTGGACGACCATTGGATGGGTGCTGCGATAATGGATTTCGCCCGACAGGGTCGGCCGGCCGGCGGCGCCTCGCTCGCCTTCAGGAACGCCACGATCGGCTACGACCGCCACCCGGCGCTGCACCATCTTTCCGCCAGCTTTCCCGCCGGCAGCATGACGGCCGTCGTCGGCCCCAACGGCGCCGGCAAGTCCACCCTGCTCAAGGCGGCGATCGGACACATCCGACCAATCGGCGGCGACGTCGCGATCGACGGCTGTCGGCGGACCGAGATCGCCTACCTGCCGCAACTCAATGAAATCGACCGGACCTTTCCGCTGCCGGTGTTCGACTTCGTGGCCATGGGCCTGTGGCAACGGCGCGGCGCCTTCGGCGGATATGGCCGCGATGACGACGAAGACGTGGCGCGGGCGCTCGCCGGCGTCGGCCTCGCCGGTTTCGAACAGCGCCCGCTCGACACGCTGTCGGGCGGCCAGCTGCAACGGGTTCTGTTCGCCCGCCTTGCCCTTCAGGATGCGCCGCTGATCCTGCTGGACGAACCGTTCACCGCCGTCGACGACCGCACCATCGGCGAACTGATGGACCTCATCGATCGCTGGAACGCCGAGGGGCGCACCGTGGTGGCCGTTCTGCACGACCTCGAACTGGTGCGCCGCCGCTTTCAGCGAACGCTGCTGATCGCCCGTCGACTGATCGCCGAGGGCGCCACCGCCGACGTGCTGACGGCCGAGAACCTCGCCGCCGCCCGTCACCACATCGAAGCCTGGGACGAAGCCGCTCCCTTCTGCGAGGCCGAGCCCGCCCCATGACCGCCGCCGATCTTCTCGCCGCCTTCTCCGATTTCGCCTTCATGCGGCGGGCGCTCGCCGGCTGCCTGGTGCTCTCGGTGGCCGCCGCGCCCGTCGGCGTGTTCCTGATGCTGCGCCGTCTGTCGCTGACCGGCGACGCCATGGCCCACGCCATCCTGCCGGGCGTCGCCGCCGGCTACCTGCTCGCCGGCCTCAACCTCTGGGCCATGACGGCGGGCGGCCTCGCCGCCGGCCTCGCCATCGCCCTGATGGCCAGCGCCGTCACCCGTCTGACGCCACTCCGCGAAGACGCCTCGCTCGCCACCCTCTATCTCGTGTCGCTGGCGCTCGGCGTCATCCTGATCTCGGCGCGCGGTTCGGCGGTCGACGTGATGCATCTGTTGTTCGGCTCGGTGCTGGCCATCGACGACACCGCGCTCATCTTCATCGGCATCGTCGCCTCGATCACCGTCCTGGCCTTCGCCGTCATGTGGCGTCCGCTGGTGCTGGAGTGCGTCGACCCCGGTTTCCTGAAGGCGGTTGGAGGTCGCGGCGCGATCATCCACGTCGCCTTCATGCTGGTTATGGTGCTGAATCTCATTGCCGGCTTCCAAGCGCTCGGCACGCTGCTGTCCGTCGGTCTGATGATGCTGCCGGCCGCCAGCGCCCGCTTCTGGACGCGCTCGCTCGGCGCCATGACGGCGCTGGCCATGGCCTTCGCGGCCCTGTCGTCGGTCGCCGGCCTCACCGCGTCCTTCGCCGCCAACCTGCCGTCGGGACCGGCGATCATCGTCGCCGCCGGCATCCTCTACGCGCTGTCCGTCGCCTTCGGCCCCACCGGCGGCCTGATCGCGCGGCTGCGGCCGGCACGCCACCGCACCGGCTGAAGGCGCGGCTGGACCGCCCTCGGCAAAATGGAAGGGGTCAGGAGGAGCCCGACTGAGGGGCGTCGCCCTTTCCGGACGGCTCGGTTCCCTTGGCGAGCGCCGACTCGATGCGCTGGCGCGCGACGGCATTGCGGGCGCGCAACAGCTTGAGCCGGTTGGCGAGGTCGTCGATGCGGGCCTCGTCGTCCACCTCGTCGGCAGCGTTGCCCTTGGCCGCAGGCTTGTCCGCCTGCCGCTCGGCCTTCGCCCCGAAATCGACGTGAATGACCGGAGCCGGCGGAGCGCTCGAAATCGCCGACGGCTGGATCATCGGCGGCGTGTGGGTCAGATCGGCGATGGTCTCGGACAACACGGCGATGCGCGCCTCGGCCTCGACCAGCGCCATCTTCATGTCGGCGGCCAGCGACTCCGCTTCGTCGCGGCTCGTTTCCGCCTCCATGGCCCGGGTGCTGATCTGGCGCTGCAGGTCGCGCCGCTCGGCATCGACGCGCGCAACCGCCTCGTGGGCGTAGCGGGCGATCGAGTGAGCCTCCTCGAGGCGCTTCTCGTAATCGGCAATAGTCGCCTCGAAACTCGCCTTCTCCGCCTCGAGCGCCCGGGTCAGCCGACGATCCTCGGAGCTGCGAAGCTCGGCGCTGGCCACCGCCCGCCGCGCGATGTCGAGCTCGACCTCGATCCGTGCCATGCGCGCGGCCATCTCGGCCCGGATCGCATCCTTGGCCGCCGCCATCTCGGCGACCGAACGGGGCAGTTGCTGGTCGAGCCGGCGGCGATAGAGACGCACGGCGCGCGAGTTGATCGCCGGCATCAGCAGCAGCGCGCCAAGCCCCGCCGTCAGCATTCCCGCCAGAAAGATCAGCACCGTCTCGATCACGTCATGCCATCCAGCGGCCGATCAGTCCCCGACCAATCCACCATTAGTCGCGCATTGGTAACGAAACGGTCAAGGGCGGACCGACATTCGCGCCCATCTCATGGCGAAAAAAGTGGCGGACGCCGCCGTTCGTTGCCGACCAACCGTCAGAATGGGTTCCAGGTGGCCTGCGGCGTAAACTTGAGATAGCCGACATTGATGCCGAGGCGGGCGCCGACGCCGGTGCGCCCCGGGACCAGGGGGATGGTGCCCTGGCGAAGGGCGGTGATGCCGAAGCCGCCCACCAGGTAAGCGGAGCCGTTGACGCCGCCAAAGCGCTGATAGATCGACTGAATCGACGGCAGATTGTAGACGAGGATCATGGTTCGGGCGCCGTCGCCGCCAAAGTCGATGCCGAAGGTCGGCCCCTGCCAGTAGACGCGCGTGTTGCCGGCATTGCGGGTGTAGAGCGTACCCTCGCCGTAGCGCAGGCCGCCGAACACGGCGCCCGAGCCTTCCTGGCCGAGGATATATCCATTGGGCTGTCCGTACTCGGACGCCGCCCGCTCGATGGCCGAGGCAAGCCCACTCGACATTTCGCCGAAGAACTTGTGGCCGGTGTCGACCAGCTCCGACGACGAGTAGGTCTGCTGGGCCTGCTGGGCAGCGGCAGGCGCCACCGCCGCGACAACGAAGGCCAGCAGGAGGAACGGCAGCGCTTTCAGCGCCGACAGACGCAACGACATCGGCAATCCTCCTTGTCCCGCCTGCCGACCGCCCGACATGACGAGGCGACGAGACCTTCCAAACATTAACCTAGCCGACACCCGGCCCTGCCAAGATGAACCCTGGGGACGGCCGGTGGCATCATGAGCATACAGACGAATCAGACATCACGACGGCAAGATTGGGCGAGTTTTATCGCCCGCGCCATTGTCTTGTCGCTGTTTCTCCTCATCCCCTGCCAGCCGGTAAACGCACTGGACGAAAGGATAGTGTTCGATCCCTACACCGGTTTGTCGCTCGGTGGCTACGACCCGGTGGCCTTTTTCGTCAGCGGCGCGGCCATCCAGGGCCTTCCCGACTACGAGGTCGTCTATGGCGACACCTACTGGCATTTCGCCAGCGAAGCCAACGCCGCCGCCTTCCGCGCCGCCCCGGCCGCCTACATCCCCGGCTTCGGCGGCTACGCGCTGGCGGCCGTGGCGCGCGGCGTCGCCCAGCCCGGCAATCCGACGCTGTTCGCCATCCATCGCAACCGCCTCTACCTCTTCGCCTCAGAGGACGAACGACAGACCTTCCGCGCCAACCCCGACGCGATGATCGCCGCCGCGGCAGCCCGCTGGCCCGAGGTGCTGAGGGTTCTGGCCTACTGAAATCGCAAGGTTTCCCCGCGCGCCGGTGCATGCCGCCGCCGCAAACCGGGCGTCCTGACCAACATGTCATCGATCTTTGCGCTGTCTGCCGGCTTCCGATGCTTGTGAGCACCGGCAGCGGGCGTTATCCATGAGCCCAAACAATCGCCCGATTCGTCGGTGGGCCATGCCCGTCGTCGGCCCTGAACCCAATGGAACCGCCCATGTCCGACCTGGCCAAGCTGGAAGCCCTGGATTTTGCCGCCCTGCTCTGCTCGCGCGTCTGCCATGACATCATCTCGCCGGTCGGCGCGATCACCAACGGCCTCGAGGTTCTCGACGAGGAAAACAACGAGGAAATGAAGGCCTTCGCCTTCGATCTCATCCGCAAGAGCGCCCGCACCGCCTCCTCCAAGCTGCAGTTCGCCCGCCTCGCCTTCGGCGCCGCCGGTTCCGTTGGCGCCGAAGTCGACCTCGGCGATGCCGAGACGGTGGCCAAGCGCTACATGGAAAGCGAGAAGGCCGACATCGACTGGCAGGCGACCCGCCGCCTGTTGCCGAAGAACCAGGTCAAGCTGCTTCTGAACCTGCTGCTGATCTCGCTGCAGGCCGTTCCCCGCGGTGGCCGGGTGGTGGTGCGCGTCGAAGGCGACCTGCCTTTCCCGACCCAGCGCATCGAGGCCACCGGCTCCGCCTCGCGCATTCCGCCCCGCATCGCTGAGCTCCTGGCCGGCGATCTCGGCGACCATGTCGACGCGCACGCCATTCAGCCCTATTACGCCGGCGCACTCGCCCGCGAGGCCGGCCTCGCCATCGAGATCTCCAAGGATGGCGACACCGTGATCTTCGAGGCGAAGGCGATCGAGACCGCCCTTCCGGTCGAGCAAACTGAATAAAGCGTTAAGCGCCTCCACAATTACTGATAGTCCCGGCATCCTCTTGATGATCATGCCATGTGGCACGCGTCGACCCTCGTCGACATGTGCGCGGCAAACACACGTTTGAAGCCGACACTTCAATCAATATTAACAGTTTGACGGGACACTTCCTCCCAAAGCGGCTGGTAGAGCGAGCGCCCCAGAAGGATGCGGCGCCTCCGGTTCGGCCTTCCCTGGGGGTGAAGTATGGACGACCTTTTGCGTGAATTCCTCACCGAGACAAACGAGTCGCTCGATACCGTGGACGTGGAACTGGTGAAGTTCGAGCAGGAGCCGAACAACGCCCGCATTCTCGACAACATTTTCCGTCTCGTTCACACGATCAAGGGTACCTGCGGGTTCCTCGGTCTGCCGCGCCTCGAGGCGCTGGCGCATGCTGCCGAGACGCTGATGGGCAAGTTCCGCGAGGGCGCCGCCGTCACGGAAGAGGCCGTGAGCCTCGTCTTGCAGACCATCGACCGCATCAAGGGCATCCTGGCCGAGCTCGAAGCTGCCGAAGGCGAAGAGCCCAAGGGCGAAGACCGCGACCTCATCTCGCAGCTGGAGGCCATGTCGATGGCCGAGGCCGCGCCCCGCAAGGAGCCGCCCAAGAAGGAAAAGAAGGAAACCGCCGGCACGCTGGTGGCCCAGGTTCTGGAGCGCGAGCTGCGCCCGGGCGAAGTGTCGCTCGACGAGCTTGAGCGCGCCTTCCGCGAGACGGCCGTCGAAGTGGAAGTCGTCGCCGACGAACCCGCCGCCGAGGAAGCGGCCGCCCCTGCCCCCGCCGGCATCGACTTCGCCCGCGTCGCCGCCGAGATCGAGGCGCGCATGAAGCAGGCCAATCCGGACGACAAGCAGGGCAAGGCCAAGTCCGCCGAGGAAGGCGAAGCCGAGGCCGAGGCCAAGAGCGAGAAGGGCTCGGTGTCCAGCCAGTCGATCCGCGTCAACGTCGAGACGCTCGAACACCTGATGACCATGGTCTCCGAGCTGGTGCTGACCCGCAACCAGCTCCTGGAAATCGTCCGTCGTCACGAGGACAGCGAATTCAAGGTGCCGCTGCAGCGCCTTTCCAACGTCACCGCCGAGCTGCAGGAAGGCGTCATGAAGACGCGCATGCAGCCGATCGGCAACGCCTGGCAGAAGCTGCCGCGCATCGTGCGCGACCTCGCTCAGGAACTGAACAAGCAGATCGAGCTCGAGATGGTCGGCGCCGACACCGAACTCGACCGGCAGGTGCTGGAGCTCATCAAGGATCCGCTCACCCACATGGTGCGCAACTCGGCCGACCATGGCCTGGAGCGTCCCGAGGATCGCCGCAAGTCCGGCAAGACCGAGAAGGGCACGATCCGCCTCGCCGCCTACCACGAGGGTGGCCACATCATCATCGAGATCGCCGACGACGGTCGTGGTCTCAACCTCGACCGCATCAAGCAGAAGATTGTCGAGAACGGCCTCGCCGGTGAAGCCGAACTCGAGAAGATGAGCGAAAACCAGATCTACAAGTACATCTTCGCCCCCGGCTTCTCGACCGCCGCCAAGGTGACGTCGGTGTCCGGACGCGGCGTCGGCATGGACGTCGTCCGCACCAACATCGAGACCATCGGCGGGACCGTCGACCTCAAGTCGACCCAGGGCAAGGGCACGACCTTCACCATCAAGATCCCGCTGACGCTCGCCATCGTCTCGACGCTGATCGTCGAGAGCTGCGGCGACCGCTTCGCCATCCCGCAGCTCTCCGTGGTCGAGCTGGTGCGGGTGCAGAACAACTCCGAACACCGCATCGAGCGCATCAAGGACACCCCGGTGCTCCGCCTGCGCAACAAGCTGCTGCCGCTGGTGCCGCTGGCCGGCCTGCTCAAGGTCGACGTGTCGGCCGAGAAGAGCGAGGACGAGGGCTTCATCGTCGTCATGCAGGTTGGCAACGTCACCTTCGGCCTGGTGGTCGACGGCGTCTTCCACACGGAGGAAATCGTCGTCAAGCCGATGTCGAAGATGCTGCGCCACATCACCATGTTCTCGGGCAACACCATTCTCGGTGACGGTTCGGTGATCATGATCGTCGATCCCAACGGCGTCGCCAGCGCCATCGGCACGGCCGTCGCCACCGACGCGCTCGACAACCATGCCGATGCCGACGCCGCGCGCGGTGTCGACAACGACGCCAAGATCTCCATGCTGCTGTTCCGCGCCGGCTCGCCCGAGCCGAAGGCCGTGCCGCTGTCGCTGGTCACCCGCCTGGAAGAGTTCGAGATCGAGAAGATCGAGCATTCCAACGGCCGCGACCTCGTGCAGTACCGCGGCTCGCTGATGCCGCTGGTCTACCCGAACTACGACGTGCGCCGTCGCGAGGAAGGCACCCAGCCGATGCTGGTGTTCTCCGACGCCGGCCGCTCGATGGGCCTCGTCGTCGACGAGATCGTCGACATCGTCGAGGAGTCGCTCAACATCCAGGTCGGATCCGACGTGCCGGGCGTGCTCGGTTCGGCGGTGATCAAGGGCAAGGCCACCGAGATCCTCGACATCGGCCACTACCTGCCGCTGGCCTTCGAGGACTGGTTCAAGCGCAAGGAAATCTCGTCGGCCGCGCTGACGCGCAAGCTTCTGTTCCTCGACGACAGCGCCTTCTTCCGCAACATGCTGGGCCCGGTGATGAAGGCGGCCGGCTTCGACGTGACGATCTGCTCGTCGGCCACCGAGGCCATGCGCCTCCTGGGCGAGGGCGCCGCCTTCGACGTCATCGTCTCCGACATCGAGATGCCCGTCGTCAACGGCTTCGAGTTCGCCGAGATGCTACGTCGCGACGCCCGGTTCAAGACCACGCCGATCATCGCCCTGTCGGCCCTCTGCACGCCGGCCTCGATCGAGCGCGGCCGCCAGTCCGGCTTCGACGAGTATGTCGCCAAGTTCGACCGTCCGGGCCTGATCGCCGCCCTCAAGGAAATCACCAGCGCTGACTATGGGATTGCAGCATGACCGCCACCAGCCACACCCCGGGCGCTGCCGCCAACGACAGCCACTCCGGCCAGATCCAGTATGTGACCGTGTTCATCGGCGGCCAGCTGTTCGGCCTGCCCATCCACAAGGTGCATGACGTCTTCGTACCCGAGAGCATGACGCGCGTGCCGCTGTCGGCGCCGGAAGTGGCCGGCGTGCTCAACCTGCGCGGCCGCATCGTGACGGCGATCAACATGCGCCGCCGGCTCGGCCTGCCGCAGCGCGAAGGCAACCACGGCATCATGGCCGTCGGCATCGAGTATCGCGGCGAGTCCTACGGCCTCATCATCGACGAGGTCGGCGAAGTGCTCAACCTCGACGCGGCCGGCCGCGAAGCCAACCCGGCCAACCTCGACGGCCGCTGGGCCGAAATCTCCGGCGGGGTCCATCGCCTGTCGGGTCAGCTGATGGTCATCCTGGATGTCGAGCGCGTGCTTGGTCGCATGCAGGGCGACATGGCCGCCTGACGTCACGACGCAAGAAAGCCGGCTTCACCGCCGTGAGGAGCGAAACAATGAAGACCTGTCTCGTGGTCGACGACTCGAGCGTCATCCGCAAGGTGGCCCGGCGCATTCTCGAGGACCTGTCCTTCACCATTCTCGAGGCCGAGGATGGCCAGCAGGCCCTTGAAAAGTGTCAGGAGACGATGCCGGACGCCATCCTGCTCGACTGGAACATGCCCGTCATGGACGGCCTGGAGTTCCTCGCCCAGTTGCGCAAGCTGGACGGCGGCGATACGCCGAAGGTGGTGTTCTGCACGACGGAAAATGACGTCGGCCACATCGCCCGTGCCATCCGGGCCGGCGCCAACGAATACATCATGAAGCCCTTTGATCGGGAAATTGTCGAAGCCAAGTTCCAGGAAGTCGGGCTTCTCTGACGGTTCACAGATCGATGCGAAACTGGAGACCGATTTAATGTCGGCCATCGCGCGCGCGCCTTCATCTTCCGGAACCGTGACCGACCCCATCCGCGTGATGGTCGTCGACGACTCCGTTGTCATTCGCGGCCTGGTCGGCCGCTGGCTCGACGAGGAGCCGAACCTCGCCGTCGTCGCGAGCCATCGCAACGGACGCCTCGCGGTGGACGACGTCCTGCGGTCCAACCCCGACGTCGTGATCCTCGACATCGAGATGCCCGACATGGACGGGCTCACCGCCCTGCCCCTTCTCATCGAGAAGAAGAGGAACCTCGTCGTCGTCGTCGCCTCGACGCTGACGCGCCGCAATGCCGAGATCTCGCTCAAGGCCCTGTCTCTCGGCGCCGCCGACTACGTTCCCAAGCCCGAATCCAACTCCGGCGTCACCACGTCGGCCGAGTTCCGCCGCGAGCTCATCGAGAAGGTGATCAACCTCGGCCAGCGGGCCAGGAAGCGCGGCCTGCCCGGACAGAATCTCGGCGGGCGGCCGATGGCCCGGTCGCTGACCGGCGCGATGCAGTCCAACGCGCCCGTCGCGCCGAGCGCACTGCGCGCCTCGCGCCCCGCCAGTTTCACCATCCGCTCCTATTCCTCGGTGCGCCCGCGCATCCTCGCCATCGGCTCGTCCACGGGCGGTCCGCAGGCGCTGAACACGCTGTTCGGCGAGATCGGGTCGTCCATCGGCATGGTGCCGGTGGTGATCACCCAGCACATGCCGCCGACCTTCACCGCCATCCTGGCCGAACACATCACCAAGGCGGCCGGTCGGCCGGCCAGCGAAGGTCGCGACGGCGAGGTGATCCAGCCCGGGCACATCTACGTGGCGCCCGGCGGCAAGCACATGCTTCTGGTCAAGAATGGCAACGATGTCGTGGTCAAGCTCTCCGATGCGCCGCCGGTCAACTTCTGCAAGCCGGCCGTCGACCCGCTGTTCAAGTCGGTGGCCGAAATCTACGGGACCGCGACGCTGGCCGTCGTGCTGACCGGCATGGGCTCCGACGGCGCCGAAGGCGTGCGCAAGATCGGCGAGATCGGCGGAAGCGCCATCGCCCAGGACGAGGAAACGTCGGTGGTCTGGGGCATGCCCGGCGCCGCTGCCCATACCGGAATGTGTTCGGACGTTCTGCCGCTCAACGAAATCGGCCGGAAGGTGTCCAAGATCCTGCTCGGAGGCCGTCCATGAGTCCGGCGGAATACGACTACCTGCGTCAGTTCCTGAAGAGCCGTTCCGGCCTCGTCCTGTCGAACGAGAAGCAGTATCTCATCGAAAGCCGTCTTCTGCCGGTGGCCCGCAAGGCCGGCCTGCAGTCGATCGCCGCGCTGGTCGCCAAGCTGAAGGAACCGCGCGAAACGGCGCTCGCCGAGGCCGTCGTCGAGGCGATGACCACCAACGAGAGCTTCTTCTACCGCGACAAGACGCCCTTCGAACACTTCACGCAGATGATGATGCCGGAGCTTCTGAAGGCTCGCGCCTCGCAAAAGAAGATCCGCATCTGGTGCGCCGCCGCCTCCACCGGCCAGGAGCCCTACACGCTCGCCATGTGCCTCAAGGAGATGGAGAGCAAGCTCGCCGGCTGGCGGATCGAGATTCTCGGCACCGACATCTCCAACGAAGTGCTGGATCGCGCCAAGGCCGGCACCTACACCCAGTTCGAGGTGCAGCGCGGCCTGCCCATCCAGCTGCTGCTCAAATACTTCACCCAGCAGGGCGAAAGCTGGACCATCTCGCCGCAGCTCCGCTCCATGGTGCAGTGGAAGAAGTTCAACCTGCTCGACAGCTTCGCCAGCTTCGGCCAGTTCGACATCGTCTTCTGTCGCAACGTGCTGATCTACTTCGATAAGGCGACCAAGGTGGACATCCTCGGCCGCATCGCCAAGACCATGGCGCCGGACGGCTATCTGGTGCTGGGCGCCGCCGAAACGGTGGTCGGCCTCACCGACGCCTTCAAGCCGGCCCCCGACCGGCGCGGCCTCTACGTTCCGGCAACCGCCGCAACCGCGCAGCCTGCGCCGCGCTTCTCGGCCCTGGCCGGTGCCGCCCGGGTGTGATTTCGGCCTTCTTGAGTTGAACGAGCGCCGCGGGACACCCCGCGGCGTTTTTTGTGGCCTCAGGCGCCGGCGGGCCTCCGGCCCTTGGCTTCGGTTTTGTTTCTGGCCTCAATCTCCAAAGCGGCTGACGATATCTTCCAGCGCCGGACGCGGTCGGTCGGTCGGCGTGATGGTCGGTGTGCCGATGTGGATGAAGCCGACGAGGGTCTCGCCTTCGGCCAGCCCGAGCGCGGCCCGCGCCTCTGCGTCATAGGCCGGCCAGTCGGTCAGCCAGCAGGCGGCGTAACCCATGGCGTGAGCGGCGATCTCCAGGTTGAGGCAGACGGCACCGGCCGAATAGATCTGCTCGATGACCGGAATCTTGGCATGCTCGGCCGCCCGGCCAACGACTGCGATCACCAGCGGCGCCATGGAGAAACGACGACGCTCTTCATCGAGCCGCGCCTCGGAGATTTCCGGCCGGCGCTCCACGACGATCTCGCTCAGCCGTCGCCCAGCCTCGACGCGCGCCTCGCCCTCGAAGACGATGAAACGCCACGGCGCGAGCTTGCCATGGTCGGGGACCCGCGAGGCGATGGTCAGGAGCGTCCGCAGCTCGTCGGCACTCGGACCGGGCGCGGCAAGCATCTGGGCCGGAACGGACCGGCGGGTGAGCAGCAAGTCGAGCGTGGCGTTCATGAACGGAGGGCTCCGGGGAGAATGGGATCGCCGAAACGACATATCCCCGTTCGACCCTCATGGAAATACCTAGATCGAAAGCCACTCTGGTTGGACCCTGTGATTGCAAGGGCGTCAGGGCAGCGTCGATGCTGGTGCCCACACCCCGAGCCGGACTTGAAATCAACACGATGATCGGCCAAGACTGACGCCATGAAGAGCTTGGCTGTAGCGAGATTGCGACGCATGGCATGCTGGAACGTTGCCCGCGACGGATGGATCGCCATGGCCGTTGCGCTGGCGACCGTGGTTGCGACGCCGGCCCTGGCCCAGACCCCACCGCCGCCCGGTGGACCGACATCGTTTGGTGGACCGGGCGATGCGCCGATGCCCGGCTTCATGCAGCCGGGATCGGGTCCTCTGCAGCTCATGCCGCCGCCGAGCGACGGCCCGGCACCGGCGCTTCCCGAGGCGGCGACGCCCTACGCGCCCAGCACCGAACCCACCATCGAGACGAGACCGCTCTCCACCGTCGCTCCCCGCGAAACGGGAACGCTGTCGATGACGGCGCGTCTCACTCCCGATGGTCCGCCGCTGGGCGCCGGCGTCGTCTGGCGGGTGTTCGCCGAAGCGCAAGGGCCGAACGGCAGCCGCGAGCTGGTGGCCGAACGGCGCGGCGGTTCGGCCGACTTCGTCCTGAAGCCGGGTGGCTATTTCGTCTATTGCGGTTTCGGCTACGCCGGCACCACCGAACACGTCGTGGTCGGCACCGGCCTGAAGGCGGAATCGGTGATCCTCAACGCCGGTGGCGTGCGCCTAGCCGCGGTGACGGGCAAGGATCGGCCACCGCTTGCGAGTGGCGATCTCAGCTTCGACATCTTCTCCCAGGAGCTCGACGCGCACGGCGAGCCGAAGGCGGTCGCGCTCGACGTCGCCCCGGGCCAGATCGTGCGCCTGCCGGCCCAGGTCTACAACGTTGTCGCCAACTACGGCGATGCCAACGCCCGTACCACCGCCGATATCGACGTCAAGGCCGGCAAGCTCTCCGACATCACGCTGACCGAGAAGGCCGCCAAGATCACCCTGAAGCTGGTGAGCACCGAGGGCGGCGAAGCCATCGCCGACACCCGCTGGTCGATCCTCACCCAGGCCGGCGACCTCGTCACCACCGGCGTTGGCGCCTTCCCCTCCTTCGTCCTGGCCGAAGGCGACTACACCGTCATCGCCAACCATGAGGATGGTCAGTTCCAGCGCGTGGTCACCGTCGTCTCGGGCGAAAACGCTGATGTCGAGGTGCTGGCGACGGACGCCCAGCGGATCCTGTCCAACTAGAGCTTTGTGCGGAAAAGTGGGGACCGGTTTTCCGCAAAAACAATGCGACAACAGGGGGATAGAGCTTGTTGGTGAACCAGAGTTCGCCGGACGTGCTCTCGCACGCCCCGCCTTCCCGCAGGATTCATCCGAGTCCATGCGGGTTCAAAGCGATTCAGCGGGACTCACAGACGCTCATGGTCCGCCATGGGCGCACTGGTCGGCCAGCGAAGCGGCGTCATTCCTCGATATAGCGGGCGAAGGCGTCCTTGAAGTCCGGGTGCCAGCGCGACAGCGCCGGGCGGTTGTAGATGACGTCGCCGATCGCCCAGGCCATCCGCTTCTCGTCGAGGCGGCGCGGCGTCTCGTTGTCGGGGCAGAGGATGTAGAAGTCGCCCTTCGCGAGCGAGGCCAGCATGAAGTCGATCACCTCCACGGCATGCCAGGCGCCAGCCGGCTTTTCGGCCAAGGGGTCGGACGCCGTCAGGCCGGTAAACGTCCAGCCGGGGATCAGGAGGTGGGCGGTGAGCCGACTGTCGCGGCCGCGCAGCTCATGGGCCAGTTGCTCGGTCACCACCTTCACGGCCACCTTCGAGGTGTTGTAGGCGGCGTTGCCCGGCGGCGTGGTAATGCCCTGCTTGGAGCCCGTATTGATCACATAGCCTGGTCTGCCGGCCTCGATCATGCGCGGCACGAAGGCCTGAGTGCCGTTGACGACGCCCCAGAAGTTGACATCCATCAGCTTCCGCCAGTTGTCGGGATTCTCGAGCACGCCACCGCCGTCGCCGATGGCGGCGTTGTTCATCAGGAGGTGGACGTCGCCGAAGCGCTCGAAGGCCGCATTGGCCAGCGCCTCGACCGCGGCGCGGTCGCCGACGTCGGTGGGCACGGCGATCGCCTCCGGACTGCCGGCCGCCCTGGCGGCCGAGGCCGTGGCGGCCAGTTCGCCACCGACGATGTCGGCCAGCACCAGCTTCATGCCCTTTTGGGCGAGGCGCAGCGCCGCCGCCCGGCCGATGCCGCGCGCCGCGCCGGTGATCACTGCGACATTGCCTGCTTTGATGATCTCATCGGCCATGTTGGCCTCCCGGTTGTCTCTTGTTGTTGGGACGCGGCCGTCGCCGCATGCGTCAACGCGCCAGTTCCTTGAGACCCTGGCGGATCAGTTGGGTGGTGGTCGCCTCGCTGCCGATCGACTTGGCCGCGGCCTGAACGGCGGCGGCGGCCTGCAGCTGCGCATAGCCGAGATTGACCAGCGCCGACACTGCCTCGGCCACCGGACCGGAGACGCGCGCCTCGGCGACATCGGCGGCAACGCGGATCACCGACGGATCGGCGTCGGCGAAGGCCGGCGCCTTGTCCTTGAGTTCGGTGGCGATGCGTTCGGCCACGCGCTTGCCGACGCCCGGCGCCCGCGAGATGGCCGTGAGGTCGCGCATGGCGATGGCCGTGGCGAGCTGGCCGGGATCGAGCACCGACAGCACGGCGAGCGCCACCTTGGCGCCGACGCCCTGCACCGTCATCAACAGGCGAAACCACTCGCGCTCGATGTCGTTGGAAAAGCCGTAGAGGCGGATCATGTCCTCGCGGACCATGGTTTCGATGGCCAGCGTCGCCGCCTCGCCGGCCTTGGGCAGGCGCTGCAAGGTCCGCGACGAGCAGTAGACCTGGTAGCCGACGCCGTGCACATCGAGGATCATCCAGTCGTCGCCGAAGCTGTCCACCACGCCCTTGAGCTTGCCGATCATGCTGCCCTGCCCTCCACTTGTCACCCGGCCGCCAGCTTGGCGAGCCGCCCCACCACCGAGCCGCGATGGTGGGCATGCGTCAACGCGATGGCCAGCGCGTCGGCGGCGTCGTCGCTATCGAAGGTCGCCTTCGGCATCAAGACCTTGACCATGACGCGGATCTGCCCCTTCTCGGCATGCCCCGCACCGACGATCGCCTTCTTCACCGCATTGGGCGCGTACTCGCCGATCGGCAGGCCGCGTCGTGCCGGCACCAGAAGCGCCACGCCGCGCGCCTGCCCGAGCTTCAGCGTGGCGCCGGCGTCCTTGTTGACGAAGGTCTGCTCGATGGCCGCCTCGTCCGGCTGGAACTGGTGCAGCACCGCGTCGAGCCCGTCGTGGATCTGGACGAGCCGCGAGGCGAGATCCATGTCGCCGTCCGAGGTCACCGCCCCTGAGGCGACGAAACGCACCGAGTTGCCGAGGCTGTCGATGACGCCCCAGCCGGTGCGCCTGAGCCCGGGATCGATGCCGATGATTCGCGTGACGTTAGTCATGGCAGCACGCTAGTCGTGCGTTCATGGTTTGTACAGATGGAGCCTGGGAGACGTCCACCGGTTACGGGATAGCGGAGCACGAGCGGCTCTGGGAGCGGGGCGACATGGCCGCCCCGGATCCTTTGCGACCAGGCAGTGACTTCCTCAAGCGGCGGTCGCCCGGGTTCTCTCGATCGCGATTTCGGCGAGGCGCGCGGCGAACTCGATCAACTGATACTCGGCCTTGACCGGCTCCCGCACCGTCCTCGAATACATGGCGAACGTGCCAAGGACGTCGCCCTTGCGCGAAATGATCGGCGTGGACCAGCAGGAACGGAAGCCATGCGCGCTTGCTACCTGCCGGTAGTCGTTCCACAGGGGATCGCTCAGGATGTCGGACACGACCACCATCTCGCGTCGATGGGCGGCCGCCCCGCAGGATGCGTTGTAGGGCCCCACGCGGATCCCCTTTGCGGCCCCCAGGAACGGCTCGGACACGCTGGGCGCCGCTCCGCGCCGCAAGGTGGCGCCATCGGCATCGAGCAGCAGCAGGGAGCAGAACAACCCGGTGCTCTGGGACTCGGTCAGGAGAACCACCTGATCGAGCACGTCTTCCAGCGGCGCATCGGCGACGATCTGTTCCAGGATCTTGATCTGTCCTGCCTGCAAGGCCGAGGCAAGTCTCCGGGCGGTGATGTCGCGGGCGATCCCGACCAGGCCGATCACCTCGTTCCGGTCGTTGCGAAGCGGAACCTTGGTGGAGGATATCCATTTCTGGGCGCCGGCCGCGTCGGTGACGAGTTCTTCCCGATCGACCATGGGAATGCCGCTGCGCATGATCTCGACTTCGATGGCCCTGAACTCCTGAGCGATCTCGGGAGCGTGGAGCTGCGCGTCGCTCGTGCCGATCATGTCGCTGGTGCGGGCGTAATGCGTATCGACTGCGAGAGCCCGGTTTACGACGACGAAGCGACCCTCGGCATCCTTGACCCACAAGTAGTCGGGAACCAGGTCGATCAGGAGTTGCAAGGAGATGCGCTCGGATGCCAGGGCCCGCGCGGTCGTGATCTCCGTCACGTCCTCATGCGTCGATACCCAGCCGCCGCCCGGCATGCCTTGGTTCGAGATATAGATGAGCCGGCCGTCGGGGAGCTCCGTGAGCCTCGACGTCGGGGGACCTGAGGCGTTGATCTCCTCCCCCAGACGCAGATACTCCTCCGCCGACACGGGCGAGGTTCCCACGGCGCACCGGGCTTCAATGATGTCTTGAAGAGACGTTCCCGGACGCACCTGCTCGGGCCTCAGGCGATAGAGCTCGGCATAGCGGTCGTTGCAGAAGACGAGTTTGCGAGAGCCGTCAAACAGGCAAACGCCCTGCGAAATGTTGCCGAACGCCATTCGGTAGTTCGAAATCTGCGCTTTGAGCGCGGTGATTTCCGCCTCGTATTCGCGCGCCTCGACCTTGGTGCTGGTTCGCGCCGGCTGGAACTGGGCTGCGGAGTCAGATTGCGCGTCCGGATGAGTGGTATGGGTGGATCCCATGATACGCCCCCCAAATCGGTCATTTCTCTTGAAAGCCCTGGCTCGGGCATGGCGAAGCAAGTTGCAGCTTGCACATTACCTCGAAGCAATTACCAAAAATTGTATGGTTCACAAACAAATGTCTTCAACGCGAAGCTTCAGAAGCTAGGCCATCTCGCCTTTCCGACACTGCCGTGGCTCTTCATCGTCAGGTGACGAGCTGAACCGGGGGCTTCTTGGTCTGTCAACGTTCCGTCAGGTTCCGCCGAAAGGCCGAAGCCCGCTTGAGCTGACCTCCTTGAGCTTGGTGAGTCCATATCAGGCGGAACGGATATGATGTGGGCATCCTACCGGCACTTGAAGCCGGCGTGACCGACCATTGCGCCGCCGCCACAGGCGACAACCCAAGATGACGGATCGACCATTGCACGGTTGCACCCGCCGTCGGCCATGCTATGAGCGGCTTCCCTTGAATGGACACACGAGGCGTCGCCTTGCCGTCGTAATGCCGGTCTCATCCCGCAGTACCCGCATTCTCGGAAACCCCGGTTTCCGGATGGCTTTTGACGTCCATCGGGTGGCGGATCGAGACCGGCCTGGCCTTGTCGCCGTCGGCATCCCGCCGCATCCGAACTGATCCGCGCATCCGCCATGCCGCGCCCGCTCCGCCGGGCCTCGTCCGCCATGCCGCTGGACTTCCCTCAAGGAAGACCCTGGCATGTCCGACTGTCTCCACGTCCGCTGGACCATCGTTCCGCGCGACTGTCCCCGTCCCGTTCTCGCCTGTCCGACCTGCGGTGGCGACCGCCCCTACCACCCGAGCGGCAAGATCCGCCTCAATGCCAACGGCAAGCGGCTCGATGCCTGGCTGATCTACAAGTGTGACGATTGCGACCGCACCTGGAACCGGCCGTTCCTGGAGCGGCGGCTCGCCGCCGACATTCCTCCGGCCGAGCTCGCTGCCCTGAGATCCGGCGACCCGGCTCTTGTCCGTCGCCTCGCCTTCGATCTCGCCGCGCTCCGCCGCAAGACGCCAACCGTCATCCAGTCCGAAAGCGTGGCGGTCGACAAGGCGGTGCTCGGCGGCACCGACGCCTCGACGAGCGTCGAAATCGCGCTTGCCATACCCTACCCGGTCGGGCTGCGTCTCGATCGCCTGCTGGCGGTCGAACTCGGCTGCGCGCGCAGCCGGATCGCTGCCCTGGCGAGGGCCGGCCGCCTGATCGTCGGAGACGGCGGCAACGCACTGAAGCGGCCACCTCGCGGCGGCCAGACCATTTTCCTCGACCTCGTGGGGCTCGACGACGGACGCGCCATCAGCGACGCCGCCCGACAGCCGACGAACCGTTTGACGGGTCACGCGTGACGACAGATATTTCTGTTTGACGATGTCGAATTATTGAATTACGATAATTTTGTCAACGCAGACAAGGTGTGGACATCATGAACTCGCTTACACTCTCTGACATGGCGCAGGTTTCGGCCGGCACGTCGCGCCGTCGCCGCCTGACGCGGCTCGCCGGCTTCGCCTCATGGGCCAGTTTCGTGTCGACGGCGCTCATCGCGCTCGCCACCGCCTACCTCTGGCTCATCGAGGGAGCGCTTGCCGAATGGCTTGTCGAGTCGGCCGACGGCGTCATGGTGACGCCCTCCCCGATGATGGTGGACACCGCCGGCGCCGTTGCCATGGTGCCCGTCGCATTGCTGGTCGCCATGCTCGTCGAACTCGGACGGCTCTTCCGGCTGTTCGCCGACGGTTCGGTGTTCGATCCGGTAGTGCCGCGCCGGCTCGGCCGCGTCGGCTGGCTGGCGTTCTCCAGCTGCGCCGCCAGTGTCATCTGCAAGACGGTGGTGACGCTGCTCATGACCTCGGCTAACCCGCCGGGGCACCATATGCTCACGATCGGCGTTGATTCGCAGGCGCTGGCCGCGCTGATGTTCGGCTTCCTGTTCCTGGTCTTCTCGCTGGTAATGCAGGAAGCGCTCGGCCTGGCCGAGGAAAACCGGAGTTTCGTCTGAGCGATGCCCATTGTCGTCAATCTCGACGTCGTTCTGGCGCAGCGCAAGATGCGCTCCAAGGAACTGGCCGCCGCCATCGGCATCACCGAGGCCAACCTGTCGCTCCTGAAATCCGGCAAGGTACGCGGCGTCCGCTTCGAGACGCTGGCCAAGATCTGCGAGGTGCTGGAATGCCAGCCCGGCGACATCCTCGAACATCGCCGGGAGGCGGAGGGAGCCTGAGCGGTCTCACCCAACACGACAAACGCCCCGCGGCGGTCCTGCCGCGGGGCGTTTTCATTGCGTCTGACTTGCGTGGACCGTCAGGCCGAGACGGCTTCGAGCGCCGGGTAGTCGGTATAGCCGAGGGCGCCCTCGGCGTAGATGGTCTCGGGTACCAGCGGGTTGCGCGTCGAACCGGCCCGGAAGCGCGCGACGAGATCGGGGTTGGCGATGAACTCCTTGCCCCAGGCGACCGCGTCGGCCCGGCCGGCCGCCACCTCGGCCGAGGCCTGATCGAAGGTGAAGCCCTCGTTGGCGATCAGCGCGCCGCCGAACTGCTCCTTGATGTGGGGCGTCAGGCGATCGTCGCCGAGATGCTCGCGGGTGAAGATGAAGGCGAGGCCACGCTTGCCCGCCTCGCGGGCGACGTAGCCGAAGGTGGCCTTCGGATCGCTGTCGCTCATGTCGTGGCTGTCGCTGCGCGGGGCGAGATGCAGGCCGACGCGGCTGGCGCCCCAGACGCTGATCGCCGCATCCACCGCCTCCAGCATCAGGCGGGCGCGATTCTCGACCGGGCCGCCATAGGCGTCGGTGCGCTTGTTCGTCCCGTCCTGCAGGAACTGGTCAAGCAGGTAGCCGTTGGCGCCATGAATCTCGACGCCGTCAAAGCCCGCCTCGCGGGCGTTCTCCGCTCCCTTGCGATAAGCCTCGACGATGCCGGGCAGTTCATCGATGTCGAGGGCGCGCGGCGTCGGATAGGGTCGGATTGGCCGGAGCAGGCTGACGTGTCCGGCCGGCTGGATGGCGCTGGGCGCCACCGGCAAATCGCCATCCAGCAGCGACGGATCGGAAATGCGGCCGACGTGCCAGAGCTGCATGACGATCTTGCCGCCCTTGCGATGCACCGCCTCGGTGATCGGCTTCCAGGCCTCGACCTGAGCGTCGGAGTAGATGCCGGGCGTCGCCGCATAACCGGCGCCCTTGGGCGTGACGATGGTCGCCTCGGTAAGGATGAGGCCGGCCGACGCTCGCTGTTCGTAATACTCGCGCATCACGTCGGTCGGGATGCGGTCGGTGGTGGCGCGCGCCCGGGTCAGCGGCGCCATGACGATACGATTGGGGAGTTCGAGAGCGCCGAGGCGCACGGGATCGAAGAGTGTGGGCATGGAACGGTTCCTGGCGGGCTGGACGGAAGGACCAACCGGAATTAGGGGTATATGCACGCTTTTCTAGTGCACACCGCCGCTCCGGCCTAGAGCCGAGCTGTGAACATTTCCGTGAAGTCCAGAAATCGCATAAGAACCAAAGCATTGCCCTCAACGCCGGCTGGCGCGGTCCCGGCATGCCAACCCGCCAGGACGCCGGATCGCCGCTCGTTGAGGGAGTTCAGAGCTTCCCGGGTCCCTGAGAGACCCGAGAAGCTCTCGAACACCAACCGCCGCTTGCGACGACGTTGGGTCTCAGTCCTTGGGAACACCGTCCTTCCACACATCCCAGTCGGCGAGAACGGCGCCGGTGAGCGCCGATCCGACGCGATAGGCGTTCTCCAGCGAAGGCATGAACCCGCCGGAGTTGGCGTTGAGCGAATCGCTGGGCAGTTGCCCCGGATGTTCCTGATCGAAGTTCGACGCCGTGCGCAGCACCGCGATCCGCTTGAAATCGAGCCGTCCCATGTCGGCGCCGCGCTTCAGCGCCGTCAGCGTGGCGTTGTCCTCTTGCTGGGTCGTGCAGTAGTTGGCGGCGCCGTCGGTCAACAGCTTCGCCCAGGCGTCGATGGCATCGCTCATCGCCTTGCCGTGCCACCACGTGTCGCCGGAAACGGTGTCGCAGATCGACACGGTCGGCGCGGCGTTGGCCGGCGCGGCCGGATAGAGCGCCCGGTAGGCGCGCGCGTCATCGCTGTCGGCGAGAGCCACGTCCTTGCTCAGCGCATAGGCCTTGTCGACCAACGCGTCGTCGAGGTGATAGATCTCGGTGCCGTAGACCGACTTCGGCTTCTCGCCCGGCGCCTTGGAGTACATACCGAACAGGCCGGTGTTCCAACCTTCCGGCAGCGAACGGGCGTCGACCTCCCACTGCAGGCCCCCGTCGATCGCATAGCGCGCCCAAAGAGCCGACCCCGTGGTGCCGTCGGCCGGATCGACCCCGGCGATGCCAGCGATCAGGAAATAGGTGTGGCTGAGGTCAAGCTTGTCGGAGTGGACCAGCGCGGAAATCGAGCTGGCCGCGTTGGCGTAGCCCATCGCCGTCGTGACCAGGCAGAGACCGGCCGCGTTGCACGACAGGTCGGGAAAGGCTTCGGACAGCCCGGCGATCGGCGTCTTGATGTCGAGCTTTTCACGCTCAAGCCAATGCGTCGCCTCGTGCTCGAACATGCTGATCACCAGCACCTTGGGCGCAATCGGCGCGTCGGTCGCCATCGCCGGAGAGACGGCCATCAGCGCACCGGCGGCGGCAAACAACGGAAGAGACGGGTTCATGGCAGCTCCTTGACAGCGGACGACGGGGTGGATGCCACAGCGGGCAACCGTCGCGGGGCTAACAGCCGCCTCCCCCCATCTCAAGGACAAACAATGGGCATGGGAGGTCATCAAACAAGCAGGCGTCGTTCCCTCAGGTGTCGTGGTCGGGATGCTGGAAGGAAACGATGTCGGCCTGGAAGCGTTCGACCTTAGCCTGCTCCTCCGGCGGCCGGGTCGGCAGGTCGGCAAGCGTCGAAAACCAGCTCATCCGGTGTTCGAGCCCGACTTGGATGGTCGGCGGTACGCTCTCGGGATCGTCCAGGGCCCCGATGGCGAGTTCCAGCGCCGGCCCGCCCCAATCGTAGGCGAGCGGCGTGCCGCAATGATTGCAGAAGCCCCGCCGCACCTTGTTGGAGCTCTGGAACCACGCCGGTTCGCCGCGCGTCCAGGAAAAGCGGTCGTTCGACGCCGACACCAGCGGCCCGAAGAACGAGCCGAAGGCCTTCTGGCACATGCGGCAATGACAGATGCTAGCCCGTCCAAGCGGCCCGGCCACATGAAACCGCACCCGCCCGCACTGGCAGCCGCCGGAATGTCCGTCTTCGCTCATCTCGCACCTCCGAGGGGAGACGATAGCATGGAGCGGACAGGCATGCCGAGAGCGCGCTGAGCGACCGGGAACATTCTTGACAGAATGAACCGTCGACATCCTTGACAGGGTTCATGGATTGTTCCTGCCTGTCAAGGAGCGAAGGTTCCTTATTCGGCGGCCATTGGCGGTCTCTCTGCCTTT
>JAUVXG010000278.1 GCA_030603685.1 Pleomorphomonas sp. | reverse complement strand
GACGGGGGCGTCCTTGAGGGTCACGTCAGTCATTTGATGCTCCATCCTTCTCTATCGAACCGGGCCCGCCATCTGGCGGAACACCCCGAGGTCGGCGCGGTCGCCTCCCCCCGCTTTTCGGGCCACTTACTGCCTCTTTTGCGTCAGGAAATCTTCCGTAGAAACACGACGTCGTCTTTGCCCTCAGGAGCTTAAACGCGTAAATCGAGGGGTGAACGACTACTATATCGATGTAGTTGGCAATCATTGTCACAAACGCGACATCGATCTGGCCGGTTTTCTCCAGCCAACGGCGCATCTTTCTTCAGGAAAACCCCGGATATCCAGGTCTCTTCACGACTTGGCAAGGTGATTGCAGTTGCCGACGGCAACTCGACACGCAACGGGAGCTCGATCTTGCCGACCGCCGGCCGCACCCAGAACGACAGATACGTCACCTTCGAGGGCATCGATTTCGAGGGCAACATGGAGGCGGTGCTCGTCCACCTCCGCCGCTACATCGACGACCCCGCCTTCGCCAATCCCTTCTGGGATCGCTTTCGAGAGCGCCTCTCGGACGCCGCCGAAGCCGAGCGACCGGTGGCAGACCGACTGCTGCTGATGCACGCCCACGTCTACTACATGGCCGAGCTGTTCGAGGACGCCGACGACGCGGACGCCATCGCCGCGCTACGCCGCCTGGAAGTAGAATGCTTCTGATATTCGTTCGCAATTCAACCCGTCGGCATGGATGCCTGACGCAAGAAATAAAACATCGAATGCTTCTCTTTGACTGTCATATAAAATTCATATGATTACTTGATCATATTTAGGTCTCGTTAAGCGGCGCCCGGCTTATTCATCGTGAAAACCGCATGAACCGGGGCATATACGATGCGAACAGGCCAGAGCATTACCGCGCAACTTTTCCTCTTCGCACTCCTTCTCGTCCTCCTCGCAGGCGCAGCCGGCGGCGCCGGCTTCTTCGGCCTGATGCGCACCGGCGGCGCCATCGACGCGGTGACCGGCGTGTCGACCGCGCTCACCAACATCAACACCGCCACCGCCGCCATCCAGTCGCTCTATGCCTCGGGCCGGCCGGAGGACGCCGAAGCGGCGCTCGCCGGCATTGCCGCCGTCGACCAGGGTGTTGCGGCGACGCGCGTTCTGAGCGGCGTCACGGCCGGCCTTGCCGAGGCGGTGAAGGCGCTGTCCGACGGCTGGCGGGATATCGACGCGGCAAGCGGCGACATCGACCGCGCCTTCTCGGCGCTTTCCGCCGCCGCCGCCAAGCTTGAAGCGCGTGCCGTCGAAGATCTCGACAAGGCCGAAGCCGATCTCGAGACGGTCAGCTTCGCGCTGGACGGCACGCGGGCCATCGTCTCCGGCCTGACCGACTCTGAACTGCGGCTCGTCCGGGGCCGGGCCGCCTTCGAGGCCTATCTGCGCACCGGCGAGTTCACCCAGCTGACGGCCGGCCAGAACGCGCTGTCCATCGCGGCCCGTCTTGCCGAGGACACCCGCATCATGAACGAGGACGCCGCCTTCGCCGAAGACCTCCGCGCCATCTCCACCCTAACCGCCGGCCTTTACCAGACCGTCGCCCGCAAGAGCGACAACAGTCAGTTCATCGATCTCGCCACCGAATGGCCGCGCCTGTCGCCGCGCCTTGCCACGGTCGACCAGCGCATCGATGCGGTGAATGCCAAGGCGCGCGAGAGCGCCGACAAGGCCTTCAACAAGACGGCCGGCCTGTCGATCCGCCGCGATCGCGCCGCCGCCTTCGGCACCGCGGTCCGGGACTTCCGCACCGCCGCCTACGAGTTGCTGCTCGCCACCGAAAGCTACCGGCTGCGCCCCGACCTTACCCACGGCAAGGCGATCGACGCCGCGCTCGACAGAACCGGCGCCGCCATCAACGCGCTCGGACCGGATGCCGCCAAGGAGGTCGCCCTGCCCTTCGCCGACTATCGCAAGGCGACAGGCGGCCTGCGCCGGGCCACCGAAGCGCTGGAGACCGCCCGCGCCGACGCGACACGCCTGTCGGCCGCTGCCGCCGACGCCCTGCACCGGACGGCCGATGCCGTGGCCGACGACGCGCAGGCCGATCGCGACCGCGTCAGCCTCCTCGTGCTCGTAGTGATCGCCGGCATCGTCGGTGTCGCCATCCTGGTCACCGCCCTCCTCAACCGCCGCATCGCCCGGCCGCTGCGCGCCCTGACGCAGGTGATGCACGCGCTCGCCCACGGGCATCTCGACGTCGTCGTTCCCATCCGCAAGGGCCGCGACGAGATCGCCGCCATGGGCGAGGCGCTGCTGGTGTTCCAGGCCAGTGGCCGCGAACGCGAGGAGCTGCGCCAGGCCGCCGAGCGCGACCACGCCCAGCGCGAGCAACGCCGGGCCGCCTTGGAGGGGGCCATCGCCGCCTTCGACGGCGCCGCCGCCGAGGTGATCGCCACAGTCGAAGGGCTCGCCGCCCAGCTTGGGCGCGGCACCGCCGACCTCTCGGGCGCCGCAACCCATGCCTCCGAACTCGCGGGGCGTACCTCGCTCGCCGCCGGCAGCGCCGCCGAAAGCGTCCGCACCATGGCATCGGCGGCGAGCGAGCTCGCCCGGTCGCAAACGGTCGCCCGCGACCAGGCCAACGCGGCCGTCTCCGTCGCCGGCACCGGCGCCGCCCATGCCCGTACCGCCAGCGGCGTCATCGCCGGCCTGTCGGACTCAACCGCCCGCGTCGGCGAGGTCGTGGACCTGATCGGCTCCATCGCCGCCCAGACCAACCTTCTGGCGCTCAATGCCACCATCGAGGCGGCGCGAGCCGGCGAGATGGGCAAGGGCTTCGCCGTGGTGTCCGGCGAGGTGAAGAGCCTCGCCAACCAGACGACGCGCGCCACCGACGACATCCGCAAGCTGATCGACGGCATCGGCAACGCCACCCGCTCGGCGGTCGAGCTGATCCGCGACATCGCCGCCTCCATGGCCGATATCGACGCCGCCGCCGGCGCCCTGTCGGAATCGGTGATGGGCCAGGGCGACGCCACGTCGGAAATCTCCGGCAGCGCCGCCATGGCCGCCGCCTCCACCGACGACATGGCCGTGGGAACGCTGGAACTGGCCGGCGCCGCCGACCATACCCGGAGCGTCGCCGGTGAGGTCACCGCCACCGCCGGCACCATCCAGACGGAAATCGTCCGCATGCGCGGCCTGATCGAGTCCTTCTCAAGGGATGCCCGGGCGGCGTGAGAACTGGAAGTGTTCGGTGATGAGCGACCGGGAACATTCTTGACAGAATGAACCGTCGACATCCTTGACAGGGTTCATGGATTGTTCCTGCCTGTCAAGGAGCGAAGGTGCCTTATTCGGCGGCCATTGGCGGTCTCTCTGCCTTTCGACGACCCGGCTGCGGTGGAGTGAACGGTTGGAACCGTTCCTTGCGCGGGTCGATGATGCCGAGATCTATCCCGGCAAATCGTACGACGCTGTGGCCCGAAGCGGTCTCCGTGATGCCGACGGGTTCGCCGGCAAGGGT
>JAUVXG010000125.1 GCA_030603685.1 Pleomorphomonas sp. | reverse complement strand
GCGCCATGATGTCGTCGATTTCCTGCGGCGAGGCCCAGCCGAAGGCAGTGATGTGCTCCTCGGAGACCATCGGGTCCTTGAGCTCGTCGCTCTTGAAATAGAACTCGATGATCGAGCGCGGCAGCTGCGTGCCCTCTTCGATCCCGAGTCGCGTGGCGATCGAGCCAGCCGCGACGTTGCGCACCACCACCTCAAGCGGAATGATCTCCACCTCGCGGATCAACTGCTCGCGCATGTTGAGCCGGCGGATGAAATGGGTGGGAATGCCCATGTTGTTGAGATGGGTGAAGAGATATTCCGAAATCCGGTTGTTCAGAACACCCTTGCCGTCGATGATTTCGTGCTTCTTGGCATTGAACGCCGTAGCGTCGTCCTTGAAGTGCTGAATCAACGTACCCGGCTCGGGACCTTCGTACAGGATCTTGGCCTTACCTTCGTAGATACGCCGGCGGCGGTTCATGGGGATATACCGTGGTCTGTTGATGAAATCCATGAGGCCGGGGCTCCGGGTCCGATTTGCAAATAGCCCGCTTGTCGCCTCGGCGGGAATTCAGGATGCGGTGGCACGACGACAGGCGCGCAAGGCGCGATCAGCGTGGACGCATTCTAAGCACAGAAAGCGGGCGAACTGACGTCCGCCCGCTCCCTCGCCTGCGCCGCACACTATCCGATTGGGTTCCGGATAACAATCCCGTCGTGCTGCAATTTCGCGTAGTGGTCATTCCTTAACTCTTTTGGTCGTTTACCGACTTCCGGCCAAGTTGATCACGACGGTGTGAAAGCTTATATTCAAATCAAGGAGAGTGTTTGAGCTTTTGCCTTTTAGAGAAAGGAGGTTCGGATGTCCACGACATGGAGCCGAAGCCTGCCTTTGTCAGGTGAAAGTGGCCACAACGGCAACATCGCAGTCTTCGATAACCGCGAAAAAGCCTTCGAAATCAAGTTCGCCCGCGACGAGGAATTGAGGTTCCGCGCGACCGCGCGGCGCAACAAGCTCATCGGTCTGTGGGCGGCGCAGAAATTGGGGATGGGCGAGTCCGAGGCGGCCGACTATGCTCGCGCCGTCGTCTTCGCGGATCTCACGCGGGTCGGCGGTCGCGACATCTCCGCCAAGGTGGCGGCGGACCTCGCCGACGCCGGAGTTCCCGTGACGGACGACGAGATACAGACGGCGATGCGCGATTTCATGGCGCGCGCCGAACTCGAGAGCAGGACCGAAGCCTGATCCGTCCGAAAGGGAGATGATGGAAACTCCATCCTTGCGCGCCGCGCTTGCCGGTGCCCGTCCGCTCAGGGTCGGCTGGTCGTGCCTGCCCGATCCGCTGGCTGCCGAGATCATGGTCCGGGCCGGCTTCGAGGCGGTGCTGCTCGACCTGCAGCATGGCGTGATCGACATGGGCGTGGCGCCGGCTATGCTCACCGCGGTGCGCGCTGCCGGAGGCCATGCGCTCGCGCGCATTCCGGTTGGCGAGTATCAGTCGGCGTCCCGTCTTCTCGACTGGGGCGCCGAGATGGTCGTGGCCCCGATGATCGAGACTGCCGAGGACGCGCGCACCTTTGCCAGCTTCATGAAATATCTGCCGGATGGGCAACGATCCTACGGGCCGGCTCGCGCCGTGCAGTTGTCTGGCCTGACCGCCGACGCCTATCGGACCTCGGCGAATGCGTCGACGCTAGCGGTGGTGATGATCGAGACGCGGGCGGCGCTCTCCAATCTCGATGCCATTCTGGCGGTGCCGGGCATCGATGGCGTGTTCGTCGGCCCCTACGACCTCTCCATCGCCCTGTCGCCCGATGGCGAGCCGGGTCTTGACCGGCCCGACACGATCGCCGCCATGGAACGGGTGGTGCGACAGGCCAAGGCGGCCGGCAAGGTGTGCGGCGCCTTTGGCGCGAGTGCCGCGCTGGTGCGTCGCTATCTCGGGCTCGGCTTCACCTTCGCCACGCTGTCGACCGACATGGATCTCATCGCTTCTGCTACGAAGGCGGCGATCTCCGAGGCGGAGGGCGGCTGACGGAATTTGCGGCTGCGGCGCCGTTCAGGGCGTCGCGGGTGCTCCGGCGCGCTTCAGGAGCGTCGCAAAGCGCGTCAATCCTTCCGGCCACGGGCCATAGCCGGTCTCGTCGTTGATGTGACCGGCAAACCCCGCATCGACGAAGTCCGATCCCCAGGCAGCGGCGTACTCGTCGGCTCGCTCGAAGGCGCAGTAGGGATCGTCGCGGCTCGCTATCAGCATTGACGGAAAGGGCAGGGGGTCGGTGGACAGGCCAGCGAAGCTGGCGATCTCCGGAACCTCAAGTCGATCCACGTCAGGCAGGCCGACCAGGAACGCGGCGGCCACCTTGCGCCCGACATAGGGGGCGGCGTGGATCACCGTGGCGACGCCGAGCGAGTGGGCGACCAGCACCACCGGTCGGCTCGCCTTGCCGACGGCGATGCCCAGGGCAGACACCCAGGCGTCGCGATCGGGCTTGGCCCAGTCGCGCTGGGCGACGCGCCGTGCCGTTGGCAGGCGCTTTTCCCAGCGGCTTTGCCAGTGATTGGGGCCGGAGTTGTTCCAGCCGGGGATGATGAGAATATCGCATTCGGAGGTCTTCATGGCGCGAGCTTGAATGGCTTTCGAGCGGAATGCAAGGCAAGCCATCTCGTGGCCGTCGATCTGGTTCAGATCCTGAATCCGCATTCGGCCTGTGCTGAAGTTCATGTGAAGATTCAACTTGAATTCGTTTTTTATCAATGGGTTGGTGAGTGTTTGTCCCTCTGGAAGTCCTTGTCGTGCCGGTCGTTGCGATGCTGATTCAAGCGGCATCCTGATGTTCAGATTCAACATGAAGCTCCGCTGGTGATCCGGGCTGGCTTGACTCTTATGTAAGCATTGGGTTACGGTAAGTAATGGCTAACATGAACTCCGCCTTGCTCGCTCTTGCCGATCCCACGCGTCGCGCCGTGTTCGAACGCGTGGCGCGATCTCCTGCGCCCGTGGGCGACATTGCCAAGGGGTTGCCGGTGTCCCGGCCTGCGGTGTCGCAGCATCTCAAGGTGCTGAAGGAGGCCGGGTTGGTGTTGGACCATGCCGAAGGTGCGCGACGCATCTATCGTATCGATCCCCGGGGGCTCGGGCCGCTCAGGGCATGGCTCGATCAGTTCTGGGGCGCGGCTCTCGACGCCTTCGCCGCCGATCTTGAAGCGCAAGCAAAGGACGACAAGGATGACGACCATGACTGACACGATCGTTGCCGCCCCCGTTCGCCGTTCGGTGACCGTCAGGGCGGATCCGGCGCGTGCCTTCCAGGCCTTCGTCGGCAACATCGGCCGATGGTGGCCGAGGTGCCCTGCCAGCGGCGGCAAGCCGCTCGTCGATGCCGTTCTGGAGCCGAAGATCGGCGGCCGCTGGTATGAGGTGGGCGAGGATGGCTCGGCGTGCGAGTGGGGGAAGGTGCTGGCCTACGAGCCGCCGGGGCGTCTGGTTCTCGCCTGGCAAATCGATGCCGACTGGAGATATGACCCCGACCTGATCACCGAAGTCGAGGTGTTGTTCGTCCCCGACGGCGAGGGGACCCGCGTCGAGCTTGAGCATCGCAATATCGAGCGCTTCGGCGCCAGGGCGGCGGCTGTGGCCGAAATGCTCGGCTCGGACGACGGCTGGACGCTTATCCTCGGGCTTTATTCCGAGAGCGCGGCGGCCTGAGCGGCCTTCGTGGTGGACGGGAGCCCCGGTGATCCGGGGCTTCCCATCGCTGTCACTCGCCGAACACGCGGGCGAAGATCGTTTCGACGTGCTTCAAGTGATAGTCGAGGTCGAACTTGTCGCGGATCTCCTCCTCGGAGAGGGCGGCGCGTACCTCGACGTCCTTCAGGAGTTCCGACAGGAAATCGACGGTCGAGCTGCCGCCGTGATGGTAGCTCTCCCAGACCTTCATGGCATTGCGCTGCACGAGGCGATAGGCATCCTCGCGCGACACACCGGCCTGCGTCAGCGCCAGAAGGATGCGCTGCGAATGAACGAGGCCGCCGAGACGATCCATGTTGGCGACCATGCGCTCGGGATAGACCAGGAGCTTGTCGACGACGTTGGTCAGGCGGGCGAGGGCGAAATCGAGCGTGATGGTGGCGTCCGGGCCGATGTAGCGCTCCACGGAGGAATGCGAGATATCGCGCTCGTGCCAGAGTGCGACGTTCTCCAGCGCCGGGGTGACGGCGGCGCGCACCACGCGGGCAAGGCCGGTGAGGTTTTCGGTCAGAACCGGGTTGCGCTTGTGCGGCATGGCCGACGAGCCCTTTTGGCAGGGGGAGAAATACTCCTCGGCTTCGAGCACTTCGGTGCGCTGCAGGTGGCGGATCTCGATGGCGAGACGCTCGATCGACGATGCGACGACGCCGAGCGTGGCGAAGAACATGGCATGGCGGTCGCGCGGGATGACCTGCGTCGACACCGGCTCGGGCCGCAGACCCAGCGCTTCGGCGACATGGATCTCGACGCGCGGGTCGATGTTGGCGAAGGTGCCGACGGCGCCGGAAATGGCGCAGGTGGAAATCTCGTCGCGAGCGGCGATGAGGCGGGCGCGGCAGCGGTCGAACTCGGCGTAGGCCTCGGCCATCTTCAGGCCGAAGGTGACCGGTTCGGCATGGATGCCGTGGCTGCGGCCGATGCAGACGGTGCGCTTGTGCTCCTTGGCGCGGCGCTTCAGCGCGGAGAGCAGGGCGTCGACGTCGGCGATCAGAAGATCGGCGGCCCGCTTGAGCTGAACGTTGAAGCAGGTGTCGAGCACGTCCGAAGAGGTGAGGCCCTGGTGGACGAAGCGGCTGTCGGGGCCGACGAACTCGGCCAGATGGGTCAGGAAGGCGATGACGTCGTGCTTGGTGACCCGTTCGATCTCGTCGATGCGGTCGACGTCGAAAGTCGCCGCGCCGCCCTTCTCCCAGATGGTCTTCGCCGCGTCTTTCGGCACCACTCCGATGGCGGCGAGCGCGTCGGTGGCGTGCGCCTCGATCTCGAACCAGATGCGGAACTTGGTCTCCTGGCTCCAGATGGCGGTCATCTCGGGGCGGGCGTAGCGCGGGATCATGGCTCGGCCTTCTCTTGTGGGAATGGGCGCGGTTTAGCAGGAAGGACGAGGGGGCTCAACCGGCCTCGCAATTCCGGGCGCGATCCGGTAATCCGGGGACACATGAACTGAGTCCGGAATCCAGGTTAAGCCGTTGATCGGAAAGGTATGTTGGCTGCCGGCTCAGGCTTCGCCGTAATGCCTGTCGTGGTAGATCAGCACTTCCTTGGCGCCTTCGGAATCGCGCGGCTTGGTCAGCGTGGCGACCACCGTGCCGAAGTAGACCGTGTGCGAGCCGACATCCTGGAACGACAAAAGGCGACAATCGAGCGCCATGATGGCGTCCTTCAGGACGGGAGAGCCGGTGGAAAGCACGGTCCAATCGCCGTGCTTGAAGCGGTCTTCCAGGTGCAGTCCGGTTCGGCCGGCAAAAATGTTGGCCAGTGTAACTGCATCTTTAGGTAGCAGGTTGATCGAGAACTGAGCATTTTCCTGCATGAGCCTGTTTTGCGGGCTCTTGCGGTTGAGGCAGGCCAGCACGGTCGGCGGGTCGTCGGACACCGAGGCGACGGCGGTGGCCGTAAAACCGGCCTTTCCCGCGGGGCCTGCGGTGGTCACGATGCTGACGCCCGACGGCAGACGGGCAATGGCATCGCGAAATGCCTCACCGGTGGCCGGTGACAGGGCGTTCGTGGCGCTTTCCTGCCCAGAAAAGTCGCTCTCGGCTGTGCTGTCGGTGGCCATTGTCGTCTCTCGCAAAGCGAATCCGTTGATCTGCCTACGCTTATCACGAACGGAGCGCCTGTCAGACCCCCCATAATGCGGTCACGCCAAAAACGGCAAACTTCTTGCATAGGGGTGGCGGGGCGCGGGTTGCACTTTGATCGAGCCTTTTCGGAGATTACGCGTAAATCACCGAAACATAGCCTGATCACGGTGTTATTCGCCGGCCATTGGCATAAATGGCCGAATTTTTCTTCTTGAGGGGGGATTCCACATGCAATGACAAGGGGCTCGGTTGTCTTGATCGATCGATCCTGTTAATGGAATCCATAACGCCCACAAATGAAGCAGCCTGGAAAATGCTGCCACCAAGGGCGTCTGCAGGGGGTCTCAGTTTATGGAAGTTTTCGTCCAGCAGGTGATCAATGGGATCACGATCGGATCGCTGTACGGTCTGATCGCCATTGGTTACACCATGGTTTTCGGCATCATCGGCATGGTGAATTTCGCCCATGGCGATGTGTTCATGGTGTCTGCCTTCTTCGCTCTCATCTTTCTCCTGGTGCTGACGTCCTGGCTCGGCATCGCCTCGATGACATTGGCGCTTATTCTCGTCATGGTCGTGGCGATGGTGCTGACAGGATTGCTCGTATGGGCGATCGAACGCGTCGCCTATGCGCCACTCAGAGGCTCCTTCCGCCTCGCGCCGCTCATCTCGGCCATCGGCATGTCGATCGTGCTGTCGAACTTCATCCAGGTCGCCCAGGGTCCGCGCAACAAGCCGATCCCGCCGGTGACGCGCGACGTCTACACGCTGTGGGAAGGCGCCAACGGCTACCCGGTCAACCTATCCCTCAAGCAGATCATCATCTGGGTGGTGACGGCGCTGCTGCTCGCCGCCTTCTGGTACGTGGTGCAGAAGACGGCGCTCGGCCGGGCGCAGCGCGCCTGCGAGCAGGACCGCAAGATGGCCTCGCTGCTCGGCGTCAACGTCGACCGCACCATTTCGCTGACCTTCGTCATCGGCGCGGCGCTGGCCGCCGTCGCGGGTACGCTGTTCCTCATGTACTACGGCGTCGTGGTGTTCTCCGACGGCTTCACGCCGGGCGTCAAGGCGTTCACGGCGGCGGTTCTCGGCGGCATCGGCTCGCTGCCGGGCGCGGTTCTCGGCGGACTCCTGATCGGTCTCATCGAGACGTTGTGGGGCCAGTATGTCTCGGCCGACTACCAGAACGTCGCCGCCTTCTCGATCCTGGTCATCGTGCTGATCTTCATGCCGCAGGGCCTGCTCGGGCGTCCGGAAGTCGAGAAGGTCTGATCATGAACTCAGCTGTGAAGTCCAAAGACGGGGCGGGCATCGATTTCGGCCGCGCCCTCAAGGATGGCGTGCTCATCGGGATCGTCGCCTTCGCCCTGCTCGGGCCTCTGGTCGGCCTCAAGACCGACCAGAACATGGCCAACGAACTGATCCTGCAGAACAGGCTCGGCCTCGCCGCCATATTGTCGGTGATCATCGGCGTCGGCAGATTTCTGCTGTCGGCCTTTATCTACCCATGGATCGCCGCGCGCGGCCGCCGCAGCAAGTCGGCGGTGACGCTGGCCGAGCTGGAGGCGCGGGCAAGGGTCACCCGGGGGCTTTCGGTCACCGGTCTGGTCTTCCTGTTCGTCTACCCGGTCCTGATCATCTCGCTGTTCGGCGTGCAGGGATCGATCAAGTGGGTCGACAACTACGGCGTCCAGATCCTGATCTACGTCATGCTGGGCTGGGGCCTCAACATCGTCATCGGCCTCGCCGGACTGCTCGACCTCGGCTACGTCGCCTTCTATGCGGTCGGCGCCTACTCCTACGCGCTGCTCGCCATCAACTTCCACCTCAGCTTCTGGGTGCTGTTGCCGGTGGCCGGCATTCTCGCCGCCTTCTGGGGCATCATCCTCGGCTTCCCGGTGCTCCGGCTCCGGGGCGACTATCTCGCCATCGTCACGCTGGCCTTCGGCGAGATCATCCGTCTGGTGCTGATCAACTGGAAGGACTTCTCAGGTGGCTCGGCGGGTATCTCGTCGATCCCCAAGGTGACGTTGTTCGGCATCTACTCCTTCGACATGGGCGCCTCCAACAGCTTCATCAAGGCGTTCCATCTCTCGCCGTCGTCGGCCTATTACAAGGTGTTCCTCTACTACCTGATCCTGCTTCTGGCGCTGCTCACCGCCTTCATCACCATCAGGCTTCGCCGCCTGCCGATCGGCCGCGCCTGGGAGGCGCTGCGCGAGGATGAGGTGGCCTGCCGGTCGCTCGGCATCAACACCACCAACACCAAGCTGACGGCCTTCGCCATCGGTGCCATGTTCGGTGGCTTCGCCGGATCCTTCTTCGCCGCCCGTCAGGGCTTCGTCTCGCCGGAATCCTTCATCTTCATGGAATCGGCGGTGATCGTCGCCATCGTGGTGCTGGGCGGCATGGGATCGATGATCGGCGTCGCGCTGGCGGCCGTGGCGATGATCGGCGGCACCGAGCTCCTGCGCGAACTCGACTTCCTCAAACTGGTGTTCGGCAAGGACTTCAACCCCGACCAGTATCGCATGCTGCTGTTCGGCCTCGCCATGGTGATCATCATGGTGTGGAAACCGACAGGCTTCGTCTCAGCCCGTCAGCCAACCGCCTTCCTGTTCAAGCGAAAGACGGTTTCAGGCGATCTCGTGAAGGAAGGCCACGGCTGACATGACCACCTCTCATCGGAACTGGGACAGCGATCCTGTCCTCACCGTCGAGCATCTGACCATGCGGTTCGGCGGTCTCGTGGCGGTGAACGACCTTAGCTTCGCCGTCGGGCGGGGCGACATCACGGCGCTGATCGGCCCCAACGGCGCCGGCAAGACCACGGTGTTCAACTGCATCACCGGCTTCTACAAGCCGACCACCGGCATGATGTCGATGCGGCCGCGCGACGGTTCGCTGCATCTTCTCGAGCGGCTTCCCGACTTCGTCGTCGCCCGCAAGGCCAAGGTGGCCCGCACCTTCCAGAACATCCGCCTGTTCTCGGGCATGACGCTTCTGGAAAACCTGCTGGTCGCCCAGCACACTCCGCTGATGATCGCCTCGGGCATGACCATTCTCGGCGTGCTCGGCATTGGCGGCTACAAGACCCATGAACGGGAGGCGATCGAGCGGGCCCGCTATTGGCTCGACAAGATCGGCCTCACGGACCGCGCCGACGATCCGGCCGGCGATCTTCCATACGGCGCTCAGCGGCGGCTGGAGATCGCGCGGGCCAGGTGCACCGGTCCGGATCTGCTCTGTCTCGACGAGCCGGCGGCCGGCCTCAACCCGCGTGAATCGGCCGAGCTCAACGCGCTGCTGCTGTCGATCCGCAAGGACGACGGCACCTCGATCCTGCTCATCGAGCACGACATGTCGGTGGTGATGGGAATCTCCGACCATGTCGTCGTGCTCGAATACGGCACCAAGATCGCCGACGGTACGCCCACCGAGACGCGGAACGATCCGCGCGTCATCGCCGCCTATCTCGGCGTCGACGACGAAGAGGTGGAAGAGATCGAGCACGAGCTCGACGAGACGACCGGCAGCGAAGGGGGCAGGGCATGAGCGCCACGGACACCAAGCCCCTGCTGAGCGTCAGGGGCGTCAAGACCTACTACGGCAACATCATTGCGCTGAAAGGGGTCGACGTCGACGTCCACCAGGGCGAGATCGTCACGCTGATCGGCGCCAACGGCGCCGGCAAGTCGACGCTGATGATGACCATCTGCGGCAACCCGAGGGCGCGCGAGGGTTCGATCGTCTACGACGGACAGGACATCACCCGTCTGCCGACCCACGAGATCGCCCGCCTCCGGATCGCCCAGTCGCCCGAGGGGCGGCGCATCTTCCCGCGCATGACCGTGCTCGAGAACCTGCAGATGGGCGCGTCGATCGACAACATGGAGTTCTTCGACACCGACATCCAGTACATGTTCGACCTGTTTCCGCGCCTCAAGGAGCGGCTCAACCAGCGCGGCGGCACGCTTTCGGGCGGCGAACAGCAGATGCTGGCCATCGCCCGCGCGCTGATGGCCCGGCCGAAGCTCCTGATGCTGGACGAGCCGTCGCTCGGTCTGGCGCCGTTGATCGTCAAGCAGATCTTCGACGCCATCCGCGAGCTCAACCGGCGCGACGGCCTCACGGTGTTCCTGGTCGAGCAGAACGCGTTCCATGCACTGAAGCTGGCCCATCGCGGCTACGTGATGGTCAACGGCGTGATCACCATGAGTGGCTCCGGCCGCGAACTTCTCGAGAACCCCGAGGTGCGCGCCGCGTATCTCGAGGGTGGTGCCCACTAACACTGGCTGGGCCTGTGGTCGTGGGAGAGCGGTTCCGCTTTCCCCGGCAGGCCCTAAGGAGAAAGATCATGCAGGGCATCCTCTACGAAGAGGCGTCGAGCCTCACCTTTATCTTCGTCACGCTTCTTCTGGGCGGCCTCGGCGCCTGGATGACCGGCCGCGCCTGCGCCAAGACGTGGCGGCCGAGGCCGGTGATGGCGGTTTACGTGGCGATCCTCTCCGTCGGCATCCGCTTCATCCACTTTTCCATCTTCGGCGGCACCTTGCTGTCGCTGCACTATTACGTCGTCGATGCGATCGTGCTCGAAGCCATCGCCTTCGCCGGATTCCAGTTTACGCGCGCGCGGCAAATGGCTACGCAGTATTACTGGCTCTACGAGTTGACCGGTCCCTTCTCCTGGAAGGGGCGCGGTTGAGCGGAAACGGCGAGGCCGAGGCTGGATTTCCAGCCGCGGCCAGGCGTTCCGGGTGGCGACCGGCAAATGGAGCAGGGGTTTTCTCCGCCGGCCGCCGCTTAGTACCCAGGGCTCGGGAATGAGCCCGCTAGACTTCCAGTGACAGAAAAATGGGAGACCACAAGATGAAGAAGTTCCTCCTGTCCGGCGTCGTGTTTGCCGCTGGCCTCGCCTTCGCCGGCGCAGCTTCGGCCGACGTCATCATCGGTGTCGCCGGCCCGCTGACCGGTCCGAACGCCGCTTTCGGCGCGCAGCTTCAGAAGGGCGCGGAGCAGGCCGCCGCCGACATCAACGCCGCCGGTGGCATCAACGGCGAGAAGGTGGTGATCGAGCTCGGCGACGACGTGTCGGACCCCAAGCAGGGCGTTTCGGTCGCCAACAAGTTCGTGGGTGACGGCGTCCAGTTCGTGGTCGGCCACTTCAACTCGTCGGTGTCGATCCCGGCTTCGGAAGTCTACGCCGAAAACGGCATCTTCCAGGTGACGCCGGCCTCCACCAACCCGACGTTCACCGAGCGCGGCCTGTGGAACACCTTCCGCGTCTGCGGTCGCGACGACCAGCAGGGCGCCGTCGCCGGCAAGTACATTGCCGAGAAGCTCGCCGGCAAGAAGGTGGCCGTGCTGCACGACAAGACCACCTACGGTCAGGGCCTCGCCGACGAGACCAAGAAGGCGCTCAACGCCGCCGGCGTCACCGAAGCCCTCTATGAAGGCGTCAACGTCGGCGACAAGGACTTCTCGGCCCTCATCTCCAAGATGAAGGAAGCCGGCGTCGAGGTCATCTACTGGGGCGGCCTGCACACCGAAGGCGGCCTGATCGCCCGCCAGTCGGCGGAAGCCGGCCTCAAGGCGACGATGATGTCGGGTGACGGCATCGCCTCCGACGAGTTCGCCGCCATCGGCGGTCCGGCCGTCGAAGGCACGCTGATGACCTTCGGCCCCGACCCGCGCCAGAACCCGGCCGCCACGGATGCCGTGAGGAAGTTCCGCGACGCCGGCTTCGAGCCCGAGGCCTACACGCTCTACAGCTACGCCGCCGTGCAGATCATCGCCGCCGGCGCCAAGGCGGCCGGTTCGACCGACCCGCAGGCGGTGGCCGAGAACGTCCGCAAGGGCGAGCCGATCGCGACGGTCATCGGCGAGCTGGCCTATGACGAGAAGGGCGACCGCAAGGACGCCGACTACACTGTCTACGAGTGGTACAAGGCCGACGACGGCAAGATCACCTACAAGATGCTGCCGTAAGTCGCCCTTCGGCCGCTTCGGCGGCCGGAACAGGTCCTTCGCATCGGGCGCCGCCGGTCATTCCGGCGGCGTTCCGTTTTGCAGGCCAAGCTGCTATTGCTGCCTGCAACGGGGTGGATGGCAGAGGGCATCGGTTGGTCATGATGAGCATGTTGGGCGGTATTCGTCGGGCTTGTCTTTCGGTCGCGGCCCTGGCCGTCATCCTTGTGCCGGCGCGGGCCGAGGTGGTGATCGGCATCGCCGGCCCGATGGGTGGAAGCTTTGCCGACGTCGGCCGCGACATCAAAGCCGGCGTGGAGATCGCCGTGGCGACGGCCAACGCGCGCGGCGGCATTGGCGGCGAGAAGATCCGGACCGTCGCCGTCGATGACAAGTGCGAGGCCGAGACCGCCGCAGCGGTCGCCAACCAGTTGATCGGCAAGGGCGTGCGGGCGGTGATCGGTCATGCCTGCACGGCGGCGGCGCTGCCGGCCGCCCGCGTCTACGCCGACGGTGGCGTGCTCTTCCTGTCGCCAGCCGCCACCAACCCGCGCCTCACCGACGAGAAGGTCGGTGACGGGGTGTTTCGCTTGTCGATTCGCTCCGATCGGCAGGGGCGGGCGATCGCCGACTACCTGAAGGCTAGGTTCGACGGCAAGCGGGTCGCCTTCGTTCACGACGGCAGCGTCTATGGGCAGGGGCTGGTCGAGCAGGCGGCCAAGCTGTTTGCCGACCAGGGCGGGGCCGTCGCCATGACGGAACGTTTTACCCCCGGTGAGAAGAGCCAGAACAACCTGATCGGCAAGATCCAGGATGCGGCGGTGTCGGCGGTGGTGATGGGCGCCCTCCAGGCGGACGCGGCGGTGATCGCCGGCGAGATGCGCGCGCGCGGCCTCGATGCGGCGCTCATCGGCAACGAGTCGCTGGCGCTGTCCGAGTTCAAGGCGCTGGCGGGCGACGCCGCCGAGGGTACGGTGTTCTTCCTGCCCTTCGTCGAAAAGTCGTTGCCACAGGCGGTGGGGCTGCTGCTGTCGCTTGAGGAGCGGCAGCTGATGCCCACGGATACCGTCTTTACCGCCCATGCCGCCACGGAAGCGGCGATCGCCGCGCTGAATGCGGGTGGCGACCTTGCCGCGCAGGCGGAGTTCCTGCGTGGGAGCGGCGCCAACACCGTGCTCGGCAAGGTCACGTTCGACGCCAAGGGCGACTGGAGCGGCGGCACCTATGAGCCCTACGTCTGGCGGGGAGACACCTTCGCCCTCCTGCCACAAGACTGACGCGCGTTTCCATCGGTTCTCCCGCAACCGGCCGCCGTTGCGCGGCTTTTACTGGCGTTTGCCGCCGGCAACTGGTACTGTCGATCCGACGACAAACGAGCAAGCGTGCCGCTCGAGCCCCCGTGTCGTTCCCGAAAGGGAGCGTGCGGATGATTGGCCGGATTGTCCCGCAACGGACGCCGGCTCCTGGATCGCGGCGCGCCGGAGTACTCTCAGTGGGTGACGCGGGCGACCAAAGCGACCGCGCAGACTCCACGCGAGGACGTGCCGATTCCGCAGCCAATGCGGGGGACGGAGCGTCCGGTGTCCTGTCGAAGCGGGCGGCGCGACGCCGCCGCAAGCGCCGGTCCGGTTCGGGCACGGCGGGTGACAGGACCTCGGTGGGACATGCGCCAACACCGGGCGACAAGCCGCCGGAGCGGGCAACCGCGCAGCCGGCGCGTGGCGATTCGCCTTCCATTTCATCCCCCGACAAGCCGTCTGCCGACAAGTCGGAAGCGCCGGCCGGCCGGACGCGCGACGATGGCGCCAGGCGCCGGCGGCGACGCGGTCCTTCGAAGGGCGCCCTGCGCGGCGTGCGCAAGCCCGGCCGGGAGGATGGTCGCTCAGACGACGGACGAAGCCGCGAGGGCGACCGCCGCAAGGGCGGCGATCGGCATGCCGATGCCGGCGAGGCACGGTCGGCCGCCGGCCAGGGACACCATGGCCATCACGGTTCGCACGGGCGCGACGGCCGTCGTGGTCTGCCGGCGACGGGACCGCTCTACGCGGCGCTCGATCTTGGCACCAACAACTGCCGCCTGCTGGTGGCCGAGCCGCAGGATCGTGGCTTTCGCGTCGTCGATGCCTATTCGCGCATCGTCCGGCTCGGCGAGGGCATAGGCCGGACCGGACGCCTCTCCGACGCGGCGATGGATCGAGCGGTCGACGCGCTCGCCGTCTGCCGGGGCAAGCTGGCCGATCTCAAGGTTCGCCGGATGCTGCTGATTGCAACCGAGGCCTGCCGGCTGGCCG
>JAUVXG010000141.1 GCA_030603685.1 Pleomorphomonas sp. | reverse complement strand
TTCGGATGTCTCCACGCTCGATCATCATCGATACGGATCCCGGTCAGGACGATGCCGTCGCCTTCATGCTGGCGCTCGCCTTTCCGCAAGAGATCGACGTGCTGGGCATCACCACCGTCGCCGGCAACGTCGGCCTTGCCAAGACGTCGACCAATGCGCTGAAGCTCCTCGAACTCATCGGTCGTACCGACGTGCCGGTGTGCGCCGGCGCATCGGCTCCGTTCGCGGTCAAGCTCGAGACGGCCGAGTATGTTCACGGCGAGACCGGACTCAACGGCTGGACCTTTCCTGATCCCGTGACGCCGCTTCGTCCCGAGTTCGCGCCGGACTTCATCGTCGAGACGGTGATGAGCCGGCCGGAGAAGTCGGTGACCCTGGTGCCGCTCGGCCCGCTCACCAATGTCGCCCTGGCGATCGCCCGGGAGCCGCGCATCGCGACCCGGCTCGACAAGATCGTGCTGATGGGCGGCGCCAACATCGAAGGCGGCAACTCGACGCCTGCCGCGGAGTTCAACATCTGGGTCGATCCCCACGCCGCGCAGCGCGTGTTCCGTTCGGGCGCCGAAATCGTGGTGATGTCGCTCGACGTCACCCATCAGGCGCTGATCCGCAAATCCTGGCTCGCCGATCTCGGCGCGCTGCAGCGCAAGGCTGCCGAAGCGTTCGTCGGCCTCCTGTCCTTCTATGAACGCTTCGACGAACAGAAATACGGCTCGGACGGCGGGCCGCTGCACGATCCGACCACCGTTGCCTACCTTCTCAAGCCCGAGTTGTTCGAAGGCAAGTTCGTCAACGTCGAGATCGAGACGACGCTCGGCCTTTGCTTCGGTCAGACCGTGGTCGATCGCTGGTCGGTGACAGGGCGCGAGAAGAATGCCACCTGGATCACCAAAATCGACGCCGACGGCTTTTTCGAGCTGATTCTGGAAGCATTCCGACGCCTGCCCTGATAAGGGATGCCCAGAGCTTGCCGCATTTGGCGTGTTGGGTGCCGCAAGGCCCCGCGCCACCACGGCAAGTCCCCAGCCCACGCCAGCAGACGCCATCCATGACGATCAAGTTTCTTCTCCCGCTTGCCGCCCTCGGTCTGACGACCGCCCTCGCCGGCCCGGCCGCCGCCGAGAAGATCGCCAACAAGGTGGCCGTCTTCACCGGGCTCGACAAGATCACCGGTCGGACCATCGATTTCGACGTCTATGTCGACGAAACCGTACGCTTCGGTACGCTGCGCGTGACACCGAAGGTCTGCTACAGCCGCCCGACCACGGAAGCTGCGGAGACCGATGGGTTCGTGGAAGTGGACGAGATCACTCTCGACAACGAGATCAAGCGGATCTTCTCCGGCTGGATGTTCGCCGCGAGCCCCGGTCTCAATGCGGTCGAGCACCCGGTCTATGATGTCTGGCTGATCGGTTGCCGCATGGACAGCGACGTTCCGCCGCCGGTGGCGAACGGTACGGACGTGCGCGTCGCGGTGTCGAACCAGACGGCTGGCGGCGCCGGGAACGTCGACGACGGAGCGCCGGTGGTGCTGACCTTCGTGGGCGGCATTCCACTTCCGCCGGACAAGCCCAGCATGCCAAGCATGATGATGGAAGATGCCGCTCCGGAACCGCCCGCCGAAGCAGGGACGGACGGCCAGATCCTCGACTGAGGCTTACGCTAGATAAAGTCCCTTTGAACGAGTCAAAACGGCTATTTGCGCCGGTTTTTGAAAGTACCCTGTGAAGTGCCGGTTCGCGCCGTCACGCCTCGCTTTGCTCTGGCCTCGGCAGCCAGCGGAGCGCTTCCTCGCCCGAAATCGATGGCCCCAACGCGTGGAAGTCGCCTTGCGCGGCGAGTGCCGCCGACAGGCGTTGCCCATAGATGCGTTTGGGGACTTCAATGGTGCCGAAACGGGCGAGATGGTCGGTAACGAACTGCGTGTCGAGCAGCTTGTAGCCACCGGCCCTCAGTCGCGCAACCAGATGCACCAAGGCGACCTTCGAAGCGTCGGTCACTGTCGAGAACATGCTCTCGCCGAAGAAGGCGCCACCGACCGACACGCCGTAAAGCCCGCCAACCAAGCGCCCGTCCAGCCAGCTTTCGACGGTGTGGCAGTGGCCGCGCCGGAACAGCTCACCATAGAGCTTGCGGATGGTGGCGTTGATCCAGGTCTTCTCGCGACCCGGCGCCGGCGCGGCGCACCCATCGACCACGCCGAGGAAATCGGTATCGATCTTCATGTCGAAGCCGCCCCGCCTCACGGTGCGGGCAAGGCGACGCGAGACACGGAAGTCATCGAGCGGAATGACGCCACGCCACTCCGGTTCGATCCAGAACAGGTTGGGATCGTCAGCGCTCTCGGCCATGGGGAACATGCCCACGGCATAGGCCTTGAGCAGAATATCCGCCGTGAGCGTCGGCACGCTCGAAGTCCGATCCGCCATGTCCGCGCGTTCCTCCCTCGTCGCAACCGGCTGTGACCGTTGCGTTTATAAACCCTTTGGTCAGTTGTATAACCTAGTCTATCGCCTACTGCATCGGGTAGCACAGCGGGGACGAGATGGGCGGCTTGTCAGGATACGAGATCGCAGTACTCTCGGATAAAGCTGCCATTGTCTCCCTGCTCGCCACCCCCGGTCTCGAGCGGACTCCCTTTCAATCACCTGCCTGGCTCGACGCCTGGTTTGCCATACTCCAGCCATCGGGGTTCGACTGCTGCCTCGCCATCATCCGCAAGGCAGAAGGTGGCCAGCCTCTGTTCGCGTTGCCGCTCGTTCGCGAGCGATGCTACGGATTGACCGTGCTGACCCTGCCCGATCGGGGTGTCAGCGACTACCATTCGGCTCTCGTCAGTCCGGAGTTCACACCGGATCGGGAGACGATGGACCGCCTATGGGGCGCTCTCGTGGCAATGTTGCCGCCGGCCGACATTCTGTCGATCGAGCGTGTGCTTCCCGAAAGCGCCGCGCGCATGGGGATCGCTCACCTCATGAAGCCATCGCGCTACTCGGCTCACGCCCTGCCAATCGATGCGGACTTTCCGACAATCCGGGATCGTCGGTTCGACCCGTCCACCGGCCGTCGACTCATCAAGAATCGACGCAAGCTGGAGCACAAGGGACGGCTGGAGTTCGACTTCATCACCGGCCCCGAAGCGCTTCCAGAGCTCGACCATCTGCTCGAATGGCGGCGCCAGCGCTTTCAGGACGTGAATGACGACAAGGAGACCGCCGCCCAACTCGCCTTCTATCGGCACCTGGTCGAAAAAGGCACGCTGGCGCGGATCGGCCGGCTGCGCCTTGATGACGAGCTCATCGGAGGCTGTCTCGGTCTCATCGAGGGGGGGCGCGTTCTGCTTCTGGCGGTCGCCTACAACAAGGCATTCTCCAACTGGGCACCTGGCCTTCTGACATTGGAAAGCTGCCTCGCCGCCGCCGAAGAGGTGGGCCTTGCGGTCTTCGACCTGACGATCGGCGACGAGACCTACAAGACGTTTTTCGGAGCAGATACCGTTGGCCTTCTCGAGCTTCATCGGCCACTGTCTCTCCGCGGCCGCATCGCGCTCGCCATCGTCGCCCTCAAGCCGAAGCTGAAACGCTTTCTCGAAAAGGCCGGCCTCTTCGAGCTCGTTCAGCGTCTCAGGGGCAGGACACCCGCAAAAAGCTGAATGTATCCATAAGGAATCCAACATATAAACAAAGGCTTGGGTAAAACTGCGGTCCAGCTGGCTCTCGTTTTGTTCTAGGCTTCCTCCGCCGGGCAGCGAGTCGAGCCCGAAACGACAGGCGGAACGCAAGCCATGATGCCGGAGCGGCCCAGAGTTGCCCTTTACTATGCGAGCCACGACGGGCAGACGCGCAAGATCGCGGACCGCCTTGCCGGGCACCTCGCCGCGCATGGCGTCGATACTTCCATCACCGACCTTTCGGCCAACCCGGCTCCGGCGATCGATCCCGAGGCTGACCTGGTGCTGCTTGCGGCCGCCATTCGCTATGGCTTCCACTTGCCAGCCGCCCGACGCTTCCTCAGCCGCCTGCGGGTCGAGATACCCGACGAGCGCATCGCCGTGGTCTCGGTCAACCTGACGGCTCGCAAGCCCGGACGGCAGACGGCGGACGGCAACGTCTATCTGCGCAACTGGCTGAAGCGGACCGGCCTTCGCCCACTCTTCGCGGCGGCGGTGGCCGGCAAGCTCGACTATCCCGCCTATCGCTGGTTCGACAGGATGATGATCCAGGCGATCATGACCATCTCCGGCGGCCCAACCGACCCCTCGACCGTCATCGAGTATACCGACTGGGCGGCCGTCGAAGCGCTGGCCGAGGAGCTGGCCATGCTCGTCAAGCCGACGCCGTAAAGACTTTCCTTACCATAACTTGCGATCCTGAGCTCGGAACGGAGCTTTTCAGCGCGTTTGCACCCTTGGGTTATAGGGGCAGCCGACGCGCCGATGCTTCGCCAGGGTAAGCGTTGAGTGAGTTTTGGCATGGCGACGTTGACAGCCTATTCAAGCGGTTACGAGCCGATTTCCTTCAGTTTGCCGTTCCGTTTCCGAGGCCTGCCGGTCGTTGCCGGCGTTGTCGCGGTGACCGCCGCTGCGACCGTCTGGATCGGCCTGAGCCTGACCGCGGTCGGCACTGTCAGCGAAAACCTCTCGGCCGCCCGCCAGTCGATCTACGACTCCGGTCTCTCCGTTCGCCCATTGCCGGCCACGCTGGCGCCGGCGAAGAAGCCTACCAAGTTCGACAAGCTTCCGGCCATCGTAGAGCCTGCCTCGACCGATCTTTCCGCCGATGCCATCCTGCTGTCTCGACAGAACAAGGCCACCGCCGCCGTCGCCATGCGCCTGGCGGAAGCGGCAGCCGGGCTGAGGCAGAGGCAGTTCGAGGCGAGGTTCCGCTCCACCGCCTCCCCCACCACCCGCACCGAACTGGCCATCCGGCATGACGAACTTGCCACGCCCGACGCCGGCCCGCGCGTGCCGATGATGCTTGCCGAAGCACCCCTGCCCGTACCGCGCCCACCTGCGCCCGCCAAACCGGTGGAGGCTGTCCCGGAAGCTCCGAAGGTCGCAGTCGCGACACCCACGATTGCCGCCACGCCGACCGCGCCGGAGAAGAAGGAAAAGCCGGCCGTCGCCCTCGTCGATCCGAAACCGAGAACGGAGGTGGCCGTTGCCGCCCCGCTTCGGCGGCCGGGCGTCGCGGTCTACGACATCACCGCGGGCATCGTCCACATGCCCAATGGCGAGAAGCTTGAGGCTCACTCCGGTCTCGGCGCCTACATGGACGATGTGCGCTACGTCCACGTCAAGATGCGCGGTCCGACGCCCCCGGGAACCTACAAGCTGACCATGCGCGAGAGCTTGTTCCACGGCGTCGAGGCGATCCGCCTCACCCCCGTCGACGGAAAGAAGCCGTTCGGGCGCGACGGCCTGCTGGCCCACACCTACATGCTGCGCAAGCCCGGCGAGTCCAACGGTTGCGTCTCGTTCCGGGATTACGCACGCTTCCTTGCCGCCTTCAAGCGCGGCGAGGTCAAGCAGATGGTCGTCGTTCCCAGGCTGGCAACCAAGGACGAGCCCAAGGTCGCCTCGCTGTTCTCGTGGTTCGGGGGCTGATCGGCACGGGTCCGACGTACCTCACGGAACGAAAACTCGGATCGCCCCCGGAAGAACGCGGAAGACAGCCGGCGTCCGGGTGACGATCTCACCATCGGCATTGACCGGCATCGGTCGGCGGGTCCGGATCTCGAAGCGGGTGCCGTTCATCGTCCGTACGTCGTCGGCAAGGCCGTGCCGGCCCTTGCGGAAGGCAAGCGCCATGAAGGGCAGCTTCCAGATGTCCCTGAACTCAAGCGAATAAAGGTCGAGACGGCCGTCGTCGATCTCGGCCGTTTCCTCGACAATCATCCCGCCTCCGTAGTGTCGGCCGTTGCCAACGGCGATCTGGAGCGAGCGGACGGCAACCTCCTCGCCGTCATCGGGATGGATGACGGCGCCAAATCGGCGGGCTTCGATCAGTACCTCGGTCGCGGTCAGAGCGTAGGCGAGCCGCCCCCAGCGCCGCTTGGTCTCACGGGTCAGCCGGTCGGCGAGCCTGGCGCTCATGCCGAGGCTGGCGACATTGAAGAACGGCTTGCCGTTGACCTCGCCGACATCGATCGCCCGAATGCGCCCGGCGGCGATTAACTTGGCCGCCCCGACCATGTCGAGCGGCAGGCCGAGAGTGCGGGCAAGGTCGTTGGCGGTCCCTCCCGGCAGGATGCCGAGTGGCAAGCCGCTCTCGATCAGCGCCGGCGCCGCGGCGTTGAGACTGCCGTCGCCGCCGGCGATTACCACGAAATCGACCCTTTCGCCGCACCGGTCAATGGTCGCGGAGAACGACTCTCCCTCGCGCCAGGCAGGCCTCAGCACGTCGATGCCAGCCTTGTGCAGCTCGGCGACGGCGGCGTCGACGCCGGCGCCGGCCGAGCGACTATGCGGATTTGCAAGGATGAGGGCTCGTTCCATTTGGTCTCAGATAAAGAGGTTGCCGAGGTAGGCTGCGATATGGGCACCGGCAAAGATCAGCACGCCCGTCCAGGCAAAGGTCGCCAAAGCCAAAACGAGACCGACCATGAGGGCGAGGCCGTCACGGGCCACCAACGACAAGCCGATGACCAGAAGACTGACAACCGGGCCGACGTTGCCGAAGGGAATGGGCAACGCCAGCACCACGGCGAGCAGCAACACGGGAATGCCAACGAGTACGTGGCTCGAAGGCCCCGTCAACGAGCGCCATCGCCCGTGCCTGACCATGGTCTCGAACCGCCTAATCCAAGGCAAAGCACGCATGATGACCGCTGTCACGCCACCGGCCGCGAGATGGCGCTCGGCCAGAAATCGAGGCAAGGCGAGTCGTTGCCAGCCAAGCAGCATCTGAAAGGCGATCAGCACGAGGCAACTGCCGGTCACCATGCCGAACGGCCCGGGGATGGGGATCATCGCCGGAAGAGCCAATGCAATCAGCGCCAGACCGAACCCGCTTGGTCCCAGGTGATGCAACAGTTCACCAAACGACACTCGATCGCGACTGGAGATTTCGGCGGCAATGCGATGAAGCACCGACGAGGCGTAACCGCGGGCCTGCCTGCCAGCCGTCATTTGATCGGATCTCCTTCCCCCGGGGGCATCTCGGCTCCGACCGTGGTGGCGCCGCTCCTGCCATATTGGGATGCCGGTAGGTATATTCAATTACAGCGCCACTGGAACGACGGCCCGCTTCCGAAACCGGAGACGGGCGCGAACGCCGATGTCGAACGCCGGAAAAGCCAACGGGTTCCAAATGAGACTTTCGGACGGCTCTTCGAGAAATCTTGCGAAATCGGCGAGGCCAAAACGCTTCTAGTTATTTCCCCGATCTTTCTTGACCGTCCGGTAAAGATAATAGCGAGGGCTCCTGGGCTGAGACCCACTTTCCGCCGCAGCACGCAGGCGGACAAGCAAGAACCGAATATCTGGGGGCTGGATTGAACCTCTCGAGAAAGAAAAGCATCGCCGACCTGATGGCGCAGGCGGGCGGCAAGGCCCTGCCGCGCACGCTCGGCGCCTTCGACCTGTTCATGATGGGTATCGGCGTCATCATCGGCACCGGCATCTTCGTGATGACCGGCGTCGCCGCCGCCACCTACGCAGGTCCGGGCATCATCCTGTCATTCGCCTTTTCGGCAGTGGCCTGCGCCTTCATCTGCCTGGCCTATTCCGAGCTCGCCGCCGCGCTTCCCGCCGCCGGCAGCTCCTACGCCTATAGCTATGCCGCCGCCGGCGAGTTCGTTGCCTGGCTGGTCGGCTGGAACCTGATCCTCGAGTACACGGTGGGCGCCTCGGCGGTCGCGGCCGGATGGTCGGCCTACTTCGTCGGCATTCTCAAGGCCGGCGGCATCGAACTGCCGCACGCGCTGACCGCCGTGCCGCACGACGGCGGCATCATCAACCTGCCGGCCGTGTTGATCATCGCCTTCCTGACCTTGCTGCTGGTGCTGGGCGTCAGGGAAAGCATTCGCCTGTCGCGCATCCTCGTCTTCATCAAGCTCGGGGCCATCTTCCTGTTCCTGCTGCTGGCGACACCGGCAGTCACGCCGCAGAACTGGGTGCCGTTCCTGCCCTTCGGCATGCAGGGCATCACAGCCGGCGCGGCGATCATCTTCCTCGCCTACATCGGCTTCGACTCGCTGGCGACGGCGGCCGAGGAAACGAAGAACCCGCAGCGCAACATGCCGATCGGCATCATCGCCTCGCTGGTCGCCTGTACCGTGCTCTACATGGCCGTCTCGGCGGTTCTGACCGGCGTCGCGCCTTATACCGAGCTCAACAACGCCGAGCCGGTCACCTACGTGCTGCGCAAGATCGGCTACAACTTCGGCTCGGCCATCGTCGGCGTCGGCGCCATTGCCGGTCTGACCACCGTCTGTCTGGTGCTGATCTATGCCCAGACGCGTGCCTTCTTCGCCATGGCTCGCGACGGCCTGATCCCCGAGGGCATCTGCAAGGTGCATCCGAAGTTCGGCACGCCGCACATCGCGACGATCCTAGTCGGCACGGTGATCGCGCTGATCTCGGGCTTCACGCCGATCGGGCTCGTCGCCGAGATGTGCAACATCGGCACGCTGTTCGCGTTCATCATCACCTCCGCCTGCGTGCTGATCCTGCGCAAGACCCACCCGGACCTCAAGCGGCCCTTCCGCTGCCCTGCTGCCTGGGTGGTCGCGCCGCTTGCCATCATCTGCAGCCTGATCATCATGTTCAGCCTGCCGGGCGCGACCTGGGTGCGCTTCGTGTTGTGGAGCGTCATCGGCGGCGTGGTCTACCTCGTCTACGGCGCTCGCCACAGCAAGCTGGGCACCGCCGACGCCGTCGCCGCTCCGGCGGAGTAAGACTCGATCGCCGATGACCGCTCGCGCGATTGTCATCGGCGATTACGCCTCTTCTCCTTGATGCGAATGAGAGGCGGCGGCACATAGGAGGATCACCGGATGGAGATCCCCATGCCGCCGCTTTCGATTCTCGAACTCGCCCGCGTCACCGAAGACACCGATGCGAAGGGCGCACTCGATAATGCCCGCGACCTTGCCCGTCATGCCGAGGGCCTCGGCTACCGGCGTATCTGGGTCGCCGAACACCACAACATGCGCGGCATCGCCAGCGCCGCCACATCGGTCGTGATCGCCCACATCGCCGGGGGCACGTCGACCATCCGCGTGGGCGCCGGTGGCATCATGCTGCCCAACCACGCCCCCTACATCATCGCCGAACAATTCGGCACGCTGGCTCGTCTCTATGGCGACCGCATCGACCTCGGACTAGGGCGAGCGCCCGGCACCGACCAGATGACGCTCCGCGCCATCCGCCGGCCGCCCGAGGCGGCCGAAAACTTCCCCGAGGACGTCATCGAGCTTCAGGCCTATTTCGAGCCGGCCGCCGAGGGACAGCGGCTGGAAGCGGTGCCCGCCGCCGGTACGCGCGTGCCGCTCTGGATTCTCGGATCGAGCCATTTCGGCGCCATGCTGGCCGCCGAGCTCGGCCTGCCCTACGCCTTCGCCTCGCATTTCGCGCCCGACCTGCTGCTGCCGGCGCTCGACATCTACCGCAGCCGTTTCAAGCCGTCGGCAGCGCTCGAACGCCCCTATGCCATGGTCGGCGTCAACATCATCGCCGCCGACACCGACGAGGAAGCAAGGCGTCTGTTCACGACGCAGCAGATGTCGTTTGCCGGCATCCGGCGTGGCGCCCGCAGTCTGGCGAAGCCACCGATCGACGACATCGACACATTCTGGACACCCGATGAGAAAGCCGTCGTCGAGCGCATGCTGGCCCGTTCCATCGTCGGTTCGGTCCAAACGGTGCGACGCGGTCTCGACGATCTCGTCGGCGAGACCGGGGCCGACGAGATTATGCTGGTGTCCGATGTCTACGACCACACCAAGCGGCTGAAATCCATCGCTCTCATCGCCGAGGCAGCCGACCTGACGTTTGATGCCACCGCAGCGGTTCTCTGACGCTCCGCCTCAGTTGAACCCCGCCACGGCGTGCGGCACGTAAGGACCTTCGAGGGCGGCGATCTCGTCGGCCGTCAGGCGAACGTCGAGTGCCGCCACGGCATCGTCGATCTGCCCTGGCTTCGACGCGCCGACGATGGGGGCCGATACCTCGGACTTCTGAAGCACCCAGGCGAGCGCCACCTGCGCACGCGGCAGGTCGCGCGCCGCGGCTATGGAAGCGACAGCTTCGACGACCTGACGGTCGGAGTCCTCGGTGCCGTGGTAGAGCGTCTTGCCGAAGGCATCGAGCTCCTGGCGGCGGGAGACACTGTCCCAGTCGCGCGTCAGGCGGCCGCGCGCCAGCGGGCTCCAGGGAATGACGCCGATCCCCTCGTCGCGGCAAAGGGGCAGCATCTCGCGCTCTTCCTCGCGATAGAGCAGGTTCAGGTGGTTCTGCATGGTGACGAAGCGCGTCCAGCCGTTCTTCTCGGCGACATGCAGCGCCTTGGCGAACTGCCAGGCGAACATCGAGGACGCGCCGATGTAGCGGGCCTTGCCGGCTTTCACCACGTCGTGCAGCGCTTCCATCGTCTCCTCGATCGGCGTGCCGTAGTCCCAGCGATGGATCTGGTAGAGGTCGACGTAGTCGGTGCCGAGCCGCTTGAGGCTGGCGTCGATGCCGGCGAAGATCGCCTTGCGCGATAGACCCGAGGCGTTCGGAACCTTGCGCGCCTCGTTGAAGGCCAGCGGGAAGTAGATCTTGGTCGCCAGCACGATCTCGTCGCGGCGGGCGAAATCCTTGAGCGCCCGTCCCAGAATCTCCTCCGAGGTGCCGTCTGAGTAGCTGTTGGCGGTGTCGAAGAAGTTGATGCCGGCTTCGATGGCCTGCTTGATCAGCGGCCGGCTCTGGTCTTCGGGCATCGTCCAGGGATGCGCGCCGCGCTCTGGAACGCCGTAGGTCATGCAGCCAAGGCAGATGCGCGAGATGTCGAGGCCGGTACGGCCGAGCTTGGTGTAGTCCATCGGAATCCCCTCGATCCATGCGATTTTGCGGCAAGCCTAGCAGGTTCCACCCCGTTGGAAAAAGCGCTTGCCGGCAGGCCAGCCGTGCGCGGGAAGCTCATCGGCGGCATAGACCGGAATCATCGGCAATGGCGATTTGTCGGCAGGGCCGCGTCGCGATAAAACGGCTTGTCAGATCGTTCGAGGGCGCCATGCAAAGCTTCACCTACTGGAACACCACCCGCATTCATTTCGGCAAGGGACAGATCGCCCAGATCTCCGAGGAAGTGCCGGCCGATGCCCGCGTGCTCGTCACCTACGGCGGCGGTTCGGTGCTGAAGAACGGCGTGATGGATCAGGTGCGGGCGGCGCTGACCGGCCGAACGGTGTTCGAGTTCGGCGGCATCGAAGCCAATCCGCATTTCGAGACGCTGGTCAAGGTGGCCGACCTCGCCCGCGTCGAGAAGATCGACTTTCTTCTCGCCGTCGGTGGCGGATCGGTGGCAGACGGCACCAAGTTCGTGGCCGCCGCCGCGCTGTTCGAGGGCGACCCGTGGGATATTCTGGTGGAGCGTGGCACCAACGTCCGGGCCGCCCTGCCGGTTGGCTGCGTCATGACGCTGCCGGCCACCGGCTCGGAAATGAACCGCAACGCCGTCATCACCCGCGCCAGCACGCAGGACAAGCTGCCGATGAACTCGGTGCATGTGATGCCGCGCTTCTCGGTGCTCGATCCGGAGACCACCTTTTCGCTGCCGCCGCGCCAGACGGCCAACGGCGTCGTCGACAGCTACATGCACGTTCTCGAGCAGTATCTGACCTACCCGGTCGGCGCCAAGGTGCAGGATCGCTTTGCCGAGGGACTGCTGCTGACCATCATGGAAGACGGTCCGCTTGCACTCAGCGAGCCGACCAACTACGCCGTTCGCGCCAACCTGATGTGGGCGGCGACCATGGCGCTCAACGACCTCCTGTCGCGCGGCGTGCCGGGCGACTGGGCGACGCACCGCATCGGCCACGAACTGACCGGCCTCTACGGGCTCGACCACGCCGCGACGCTGGCGGTCGTGCTGCCGTCGCTGCTCAAGGTGAAGCGGGCACAGAAGCGGGAGAAGCTGCTGCAATACGCCGAGCGGGTGTTCGGCATCACGACCGGCAGCGAGGACGAGCGCATCGATGCGGCCATCGAGCGTACGCGCGACTTCTTCGAGGCGATGGGCGTCAAGACGCGGCTTGCCGACTACGGGCTCGATGCGCGCGTCATTCCGGAAGTGGCGGACAAGCTGCGCCAGCACTGGCAGGTGCCGCTCGGCGAACACCGCGACGTCACGCCCGAGGTGGCCTCCGAGATTCTTGAACTGGCACTATAGGCCCCTTTTGAAGACCTTCGGTCTCACCCCTCTCTCCAACTCTCCCCCACAAGGGGGGAGAGGGCAGGGCTTGGTTCCGACCAGAGCCTATTACCTTCCAAAAGATGGGCGTTTTAGCTCGGCGAACCTCTCCCCCCTTGTGGGGGAGAGTTGGAGAGCGGGGTGAGACCGAAGGTCTTCAAAAGGGGCCT
>JAUVXG010000204.1 GCA_030603685.1 Pleomorphomonas sp. | reverse complement strand
CGCCGGCCTACAAACGAAGAATGCTGCGTGACGAACTCCTCCACCGCCTTGCCGATCTCGGCGCCTCGCTTCGCTTCTTCTCGCGCCTGCCCGTGCCACAGCTCGGCCGGCGGGACGACACCGGCGCCCTGCCCGCCCTGCCACGGGCAGCGGCGGCGGTGCCATTTGCCGGCTTCCTGATTGCATTGCCGGCGGCCCTCATCGGGCTTGGAGCAAGCGCGGCCGGGCTGCCGGATCTTCTCGTCGGACTCCTTGTCGTCGCGGCACTGGTCGCGCCCACCGGTGCGCTGCACGAGGACGGTCTCGCCGACAGTGCCGACGGCCTCATTGGCGGCGTCTCGGCGGAAAAGCGGCTGCTCATCATGAAGGACAGCCGCATCGGCACCTTCGCCGGGCTGGCGCTCGTCCTGTCGACGCTCGTTCGGGCGAGCGCCTATGGCGCGCTATTCCTTCACCCGGTCGCGGGCGTCTTGGCCGTGCTGGGCGGCGGCGCCCTGAGCCGCCTCTCGATGACCGCGCTGTGGGCGGCGTTACCCAATGCCCGGCCCGACGGCCTTGCGGCGCGGCTCGGCCAGCCGGACCGTCGATCGGTGGCGATTGGCGCCGGCGTGACGGTGCTGCTTCTGTCGCCGCTGCCGGTGTTGGTCGGCGCGCCAGCCGTGCTCCTCGGCATCGCCTTCGCCGGACTTGCCGCGCTTGCCTTCGGGGCTCTCGCTCGCGAGAAGATCGGCGGACAGACCGGCGACATCCTCGGGGCAACGCAGGTGCTCACGGAGGCGGCATTCCTGATCGGCCTCCTGATCGGAAGGTGATGACCATGGTGGAGACGCCCTGCGTTAAGATCTGCCGAATGCTCGAAGGTGGCGGGCTTTGCCGCGGCTGCGGTCGCACGCTCGACGAGATCGCCCGCTGGACGTCGATGAGCTCCGAAGAGCGACGGGCGGTCATGGCAGGCCTTGCGGAGCGGCTGAGGCAGGCCGACATTCAGGACAACGCATCCCGATCGGAGGCCTGAGCCCAATGCGGCAACCCGTGCTTTACGTCGCCGTGGCGATCCTCGTCGTCGCCACCGGCGTCCTGCTGATCTTTGGCGGCTCAGGCGACGTCGCCGGACTGGCCCCGGCTCAGTTCGCCAATGTCGCCTATCTCTCGATCTTTGCCCTGTTGATCGGTGCTTCGCTCGCCCTCGGACGGCACAGGGTCAACGCGCGGCTCTGGCACATCGCGGTGTGGCTCGCCATTTTCCTCGCGCTTGCCACTGGCTACCGCTGGTTCAACCAGCCGTCCACGGCCTTCGTCCCGAGCGAGAGCGCCCCTTCCACGGCGATCTGATCAGTCGGTCACCCGCTTCGCAAATCGCGCCGCCAGCACGCTGACGATCACCAACTGCAGGAAATGAAAGACCATGATCGGCGCCACGATCAGGCCGATGGCGGCATTCTGGCCAAACATCACCGGGGCCAAGGGCACGCCGGTCGCCAGCGACTTTTTCGAGCCGCAGAACTGGCAGGCGATCCGATCGCGAGTGTTGAAACCCATCATGGCGCAGACGCCGTTCATGATCAGATAGACCAGCAGGAACAACGCCACCGAGGCAACCGCGATTTCCACCACCACCATGAGATCGTTGGCGCTCCAGACATCCGCGGCCACGGAGTCGCAAAAGGAATTGTAGACGATGGCAAGAATGGTGGAGCGGTCGGCGAGCTTCACCCAGAAGGCATTGCGATGTGCCCACTCGCCGAGCCACCGCCGCGCGATCTGGCCGAGCACGATCGGCACCAGCACCAGCATCACCACCTTGAGGATCACCGGCAACAGCGGCATGTCGATGCCGTTGCTCTTCATGTACCAGCTCATCAGGAGCGGCGTGACGAAAACGCCGAGGAGGCTCGATAGTGAAGCATTGAAAACGGCCGCCGGCACGTTGCCGCGTGCGATGTTGGTCATCGCCACCGAGGACGACACGGTGGACGGCAGCGCCGCCACGTAGAAGAAGCCGAGCCAGAGATCCTCCGAGAAAGCCCCGGGAATCAGTGCCTTTGCGGCCAGAAGCAGCACCGGGAACAGCACGAAGGTGGCGAACTGCACGCAGATATGCAGCCGCCAGTGCAACACGCCCGCCCTCATTCGCTCCGGCGACAACGTCAGGCCATAGAGAAAGAATACCACCGACACGCCGTAGGTGGTGACATACTCGAAATGCAGAGGCCCGCCGCTCAAGCCGGGCGTCGGCCAGATCAGCGCAAGCGCCACCATAAGGACGAGGCCGACGAGGAAGTAATCGAGCTTTGGCAGGCGGCGGAGCACGGTAGGGAGCTTTCGGGTGTCAGGCGGCCTTGCGGCGGGCGAGCGCATCGAGGGCCGCATCGATCACCTCAAGACCAGCGCCTTCCTTGACGCCTCCCTCGGTCAGAATGCGGCGCCAGGCGCGAGCGCCGGGAACCTTGTGATAGAGGCCGAGCATGTGTCGGGTGAATGCGGAAAGACGCCCGCCGGCCGCGAGGTGGGCTGCGATATAGGGCCGCATCCGCTCCACCACGGCAAACGGGTCGGCATCGTCGGTCGCCGCGCCATAGACGAGCCGGTCGACCGAGCCGAGCAACGCCGGCTCCTGATAGGCGACGCGCCCCAGCATGACCCCGTCGAGCGTCTTCAGGAGATCGAGAGCGGTATCGAGGTCATGGATGCCACCGTTGATGCCGATGAACACATCGGGATAGCGCGCCTTGAGGCGGCGGACGCGATCATAGTCGAGTGGCGGAATGTCGCGGTTCTCCTTGGGACTCAGCCCCTTCAACCACGCCTTGCGCGCATGCACCCAGAGCGCGGACACACCGGCGGCAATCACCGCGTCGGCGAGCTTGTCGAGCGCCTCCTCGGGGTCCTGTTCGTCGACGCCGATGCGACACTTGACGGTCACCGGCACGCCGACCGCCTGGCGCATCGCCGCGACGCAATCGGCGACAAGCGCCGGCTCCAGCATCAGACAGGCGCCGAAACGGCCCGACTGCACGCGGTCCGACGGACAGCCGACGTTGAGGTTGATCTCGTCATAGCCCCAGTCCTCGCCCACCTTGGCGGCAAAGGCCAACTCGGCCGGATCGGAGCCACCGAGTTGAAGGGCAACCGGGTGCTCCTCCGGATAGAAACCCAAGAGCCGCTCGCGATCGCCGAAACGGATCGCCGCCGTCGTCACCATCTCCGTGTAGAGCAGCGCACGCGCACTCAGCTGCCGATGGAACAGGCGACAGGCCCTGTCAGTCCAATCGAGCATGGGGGCTACGGCGAAGACTGGGGCAGCGTAGTGGGACATTGGGTCCTTGAAGCTTGAGTTTCCGCTCCCATAAGCCAAAAGTCGCAAAAAGACGAGGGATACGCCGGTTCAAAAGACCGAGAGAGACAGCAAATCGTTTCGGACGACCGAGGCGATCGCTATAAAGGGACAAAAATCAGGGAGAGCCGGCATGCTCGTCACCGACGTCGTCATCTTTCACAATCCCGACTGTGGCACGTCGCGCAACGTAGTCCGCATCGTGGAAGCGGCCGGCTATACGCCTGTCGTCGTCGAGTATCTGAAGACAGGCTGGACCAAGCCGCAGCTTCTCGCCTTGTTCGCCGCCGCCGGTATCGGACCGCGAGACGCGCTGCGTGTAAAGAAATCGCCAGCTGTCGAACTCGGCCTCACCGACCCCTCGGTGGCCGACGAAGACATCGTCGAAGCGATGATCGCCCATCCGATCCTCGTCGAGCGGCCGATCGTCGTGACCTCCAAGGGCACCGCACTCTGTCGCCCGAGCGAGCAGGTGCTCGATCTCCTAGATCGCTGGCCGAAAGGCCCGTTCGCCAAGGAGGATGGCGAGCTGGTGATCGATGCCGAGGGCAAGCGGGTCGGATAGAAGCGGCATCCATCGCGACCCGGCTTTATTATCATCCCTCGAAGGACGCCCTGCCCCCGTGGGCCGCCGACCAGTCGGCCGGAGCATGCAGGAACTTCTCGACTTCTGCCAGCATCGCCGCCGGGAAGCGGTTCGAGGCCTTGGCTTCGGCCAGCACGTCCCACCAGGTGGCGAGCGCATGCAGCGTGATGCCGTCGGCGGCCAGAACCTCGGTCGACGACGGGAAGATGCCGTAGTGGAAGACGACAAAGGCGTGGCTGACCTTGAGCCCGGCGTCACGCATGGCCTTGGTGAAGATCAGCTTGGAACGGCCGTCGGACGCGAGATCCTCCACCAGGATGGCGCGGGCGCCTTCCTTGACGTCGCCCTCGATCTGGGCATTGCGACCGAAACCCTTCGGCTTCTTGCGCACGTAGAGCATCGGCAGTTCGAGGCGATCGGAAAGCCAGGCGGCAAAGGGAATGCCCGCCGTTTCTCCACCCGCCACGGCATCGAGCGACTCGGCGCCGATCTCCGAGAGAATGGTCTCCTCGGCAAATGCCATCAGCCGCTTGCGCAGACGCGGGAAGGAGATGAGCTTACGGCAGTCGGTATAGACGGGGCTCGCCCAGCCGGAGGTGAAGATATACGGCTTTTCCGGGTTGAACTGGATGGCTTCGACCTCCAGCAGGAGGCGGGCGGTCTCGCGGGCGATGAACGACTTGTCCATGGGCTGTCCTCTGGCTGATTTGCCCGGCCATAGCACAGCTTCCCCGCCCTGTCCTGCCCTTCGCGGCGCCAATCATACGAAACGGCGGCCCTTCCCCAAGGGAAGAACCGCCGTCAGTTGCCCTCAACCTCGGGCACGTAACTCTCAAGTCTTGCCGCGGGGCCCGTTCCGGGGCCGACCGCGTCGATCAATGCAGCGAAATCCACTCGCGCGCTTCGCGCTGGGCAGCGGCGATCTCAACCGAAGACATTTCGTCGGCGAGCTCGCGACGGTAGCGGGCGGCACTCTCGGAACCACGGAAAGCGGCGATGTTGAACCACTTGTGGGCCTCGATGAGGTTCTGCTCCACATCACGCCCAACCGCGTACATCACGCCGAGTTCATAGAGGATGTCGCTGGTGGCACCGGCGCCGCCGGCCAGTTGATCGATCGAGTTCAGTTCAAGACGAGCCATGATCATTTTCCCTGTTCTGTATTCTCCGAGGTCTTCCGCCTCGTATCTTCGTGTTCCGAAGATGTGATCATGCTGCGCCAATTGATTAAAAAGCAGATTAAATTGCAGACTTAACAAGCAGCAAACAAAAACTGAATGGAATGTTATGTTCAGGAGATATCAACCATCGAATCCGCCATTTTCGGGGAACACGGCCGTCCCGACAGGAACGCACCCCAGACGTCGCGAAACCTTCCGGAAACCACGATCAAGGATGGCTATATCGATAGATTGAAGCAGAGCCCCGCCGCTTTGCCGCGTACCCACATCACCATGCCGTTGAGCGACATCTTCTGCTCGGGGATGTTGATGACCACCGTCTCGCCCACGGAGAGCTGACCATCGGTATTGTTGACCCGGCAGCCCCCCACACTCATGTCTTCAACGATGCACTCGCACGTATATTTATTGTGCTGCACGGTGGCGAGCAGGAAACACCTTGCTCTCTTGTAGCGCCGGCCATCCCCAACGCGAACATTGGGATTGCGAAGTTGCTTCAGAACATCCTGCATATGCAGCGAGTTTTGAGAGGCCGTCATGCCTGCACTCCGTCGCGACTGCCAGGTAAGGCAATAACAATAACACGACGGGATATTTATTCATAATGACTCATAAAATACATAAAATGTGAACGATTATCTGCCAACCGCCCGCATGTATGAGCCATTCACAGTTCGATGAAACCGCCTCGGCATCTCCGGGACTCCGAGGCGGCATACAACTTTAGTCGCGCGCCTTGCTAAAGGTGGCCGATCATCCGCGGCTTACGCGGATTGAGCGCACCGAGACGGTCGTTAGCGAGCCCGTTGGTTGAAAAGCACCTTCTGCGCTTCCTTGTCGTCGGCGAGATTGCTTGCCGGCGTCGGCGCGGTAATGGCGAGCGCCTTAGCAGTGGCAGGGCGGTTTGAAACCCGATCGATCCAAGCCATCACGTTCGGAAACTCTTCCGCCTTTATGTCCTGGCGTTCCCAACCGCGCGCCCAGCCGACGCAAGCCATGTCGACGATGGAGTAGTCGCCGCAAATGTAGTCCTTGCCGCTGAGCTGCTTCTCGAGCACGCCGTAGAGGCGGTGCGTCTCATCCTGGTAGCGCTTGATGGCATAAGGGAGTTTCTCGGGCGCATAGAGCGCAAAGTGATGGTTCTGACCGAGCATCGGTCCGAAGCCGCCCATCTGCCACATCAGCCATTGTTCGACCTCGACACGACCGCGCTCGTCCGACGGATAGAACTTGCCGAACTTGCGGCCGAGATAGAGCAGAATGGCACCGGACTCGAACACCGAGATCGGCTTGCCGTCCGGCCCTTCGGGGTCGACGATGGCCGGCATCTTGTTGTTGGGCGATATCGCCAGGAAATCCGGCTGGAACTGGTCGCCCTTGCCGATATTGATGAAATGCAGATTGTAGGGAACGCCGAGCTCCTCGAGCATGATCGTGATCTTGTGGCCGTTCGGCGTCGGCCAGTAGTAGAGGTCGATTGGTTTGGTCTGGGTCGCGGTCATCGGCTTCTCCTCACCCGTTTCCGTTATCGGCTTAGGGCGGGCCAGCATATTTGCTGCCCGTGCCGGCGAAAAGAGGCGGGCGATGAACTCGGCGTGTTCAGGTCGGCGGAGCGATCGCCTCGCTTTCAACGACGACCCCGATCTCCAAACCGTCGCGCCTGATAATCCGCACATGGTAGCGCCGATGATCCGCTTCGTCCTCAAGCTCCAGGTCGAGCGGCAGCGGCCGCGTCTCGGCAAGAACCAGCTTGGCGCCTCTCGCCGAACGGTCGCGGATCAGGCAGTCGGCGAGCCGTAGGCCATCGCGGCTCCGGAGAATGCCACCTCGGAGTCGCGTCCTGTGGCGATCTTCCCGGCGACGATCACCGGGCTCGGACGAGGATGAGTCGGTCATGAAGAGGCCCTGTCGGAGTAGATCCGACGGAGACTCCAATCGCTCGCTTGCCTCAACCTTGCGGTCAGAACGAACTCTCGCTCGGTAGGGCCGGTGCTTCCTTGAGCAGCACGAGCTCGATGCGGCGATTGCCGGATAGGAAAGGATCGTCGGGGAACATCGGATCCTTGTCGGCGACGCCGATCACCTGGGCTAGGCTGCCCGGCCCGAGGCCGAAGCTGCCGAGGATTTCCGCCGTGGCAAGCGCCCGCTTGGCGGAAAGCGCCCAAGCGGCGCCACCGGGAATGGCCATGTCGCCAGTCGATTCGGTATGCCCGATAATCTGAAGCCGGCCCGGCAACTGCTGAATGACCGGGGCGATGCGCGACAGCAGGATCTTCATGCGGTCGGTCGGTTCGCTCGACTGCGAGGCGAACATCGGCCGACCATCCTGGTCGATGATCGAGATGTGCAGGCCGTCCTCGGTGACGTTGAGGATGATCTGCTTGGAAAGCTCGGCGTAGTCGGGCAGGTCCTGCAGCGCCTGCCGTAGCGACTCCGACGCCGTCAGATACT
>JAUVXG010000007.1 GCA_030603685.1 Pleomorphomonas sp. | reverse complement strand
CGCTGCGACCCACCGCGCTGGCGGTCGCTGCCGTGGTGGTCGCCCGCGTCGCATGGGATCCGCGCATCGTCGGCGGCGATCTCGGCACGACGATCCTGTTCAACCCGCTCCTCTATGGCTATGGCGTACCGACGCTGGCCTTCGCCTATGCCGCCTGGCGCTTCGGCCGCACGCCGGGCGATCCGCGCCCCGTGCCGATCTTCGAGGCGCTCGCCGTCGTCTTCACCGCGCTGACGGCGACGGTGGAGATCCATCATGCCATGAATGGCGGCGATCTCTTCGCGCCAGTGTCGGGCCTTGCCGAGCAAAGTCTCCTGACCATGGTGATGCTGGCGATCTCGCTCGGCCTCAACTGGCTCGGCGCCCGCCGGCCATCGCCGGTGATGATCTGGGGCGTACCGCTGTTCGGCGGCTTCGGTTTGGTGATGGCGGCCATCGGCCTTCTCATCGTCAACAACCCCGTGCTGACGGGCGAGTGGATCGACGGCGGCACCTTCGACGGCACGCTGCTTCTCGGCTATCTCGGCCCGGCGATGCTCGCCCTCCTGATCGCCGGGGTGGCGCGTCGTCGCACCGACCTGCCCGGCTATGCCGTCGCCATCGCCGCCACGGTCGGCGGCCTGCTCATTGCCATGTGGGCGACGCTCGCAGTGCGCGCCGGCTGGCACAGCGGCAACCTCGGCTGGGGCGGCGTGGAGGAAGGCGAACTCTACGCCTATTCGGCCGTCTGGCTGGTGCTGGGCCTCGTCGTGCTCACCGCCGGTTTCGTCACCGCCAGCCGGACGGTGCGCACGGTGGCCGCAGTAATCGTCGCCGGCGTGGTGGCCAAGGTGTTCCTGATCGACACCGCCGGTCTCACCGGTGCGCTCAGGGCCCTCTCCTTCATCGGCCTCGGCGGCGTGCTGGTGGCCATCGGCCTCGCCTACCAGACGATACTGCGTCGCCAGCGGAGTGGCTTGCCGAAGAGCTGAGGCGGACGTACCCTCTCGGCCCGTTCATCAAGGCCCCTCGCCATGGTTCCCACCCTGCCGCTCAGGCATCTGCGCCGCCTCGCCGGCATGAAGCAGTCGCACCTCGCCGACCTGATGGGCGTCACACAGTCCACCGTGTCGCGCTGGGAGAGCGGCAGCCTGTCGCTGACGGTGGAACAGGCGCGCGCTTTGCAGGCCATTTTCGCCGCACGGCCCGATCCGGCGCAGGACGCGGCGCTGAAACGGCTGGTCGAGACGTCGATGAGCCCGGTTCACCTCATCTGCGACCGCACGCACCGGCTGCTGGCGGCGTCACCGGCTCGCGCCGCAGACTGGCGGGCCAGCATCGACGACTATCTGGGACGGTCGCTGCTGGTCTATGCGTCGGACGAGATCCTGGCGGCGGAGGCCCGCCTCAAGGACATGGGCTGGTACGACGGAGAGCTCGGATCGCTCGCCTTCGACACCGGCGCCAACGACGACCCCGACATTCCCATCCGGCCCGGCCCGATGCTGTGGGAACGGGTGCGGCTGTCCGACGGTTCGGCCGGGCGGCTCGTCACATCCTTCTGTGAACGGCCCGCATAAAACATGCGTGGAATCTGACTGAAGGCGTTGCTAGCCGTCGTCCAAAAGGACTGACGATGATGACCGGACGCTGGCCGACCATTCTTCTCCTCTGGTTCGCGGGGGTGCTTGCCGCCGCCCAACTCGGCAAGATGGCGGCGCTGATACCGGCCATTCGCGCCGATCTCGGCCTCTCCCTGACGAGCGCCGGACTGATGGTGTCGCTGATCGAAGCCGGCGGCGCCAGCCTCGGGGCCATTGCCGGCATTCTGGCCGCCCGCTTCTCCGGCCGCGCCGTGCTTGCGATGGGCGCGGGGCTCGTGGCGACGGCCGGCATAGCGGCGGCTCTGGCGCCCGATGCGACGCTGCTTTACGCAGCCCGCCTGATCGAAAGCATCGGCTACCTGATGGTGGTCATCGCCGCGCCGAGCCTGATCGCCATGACGGCCGACCGTGACAGCGGCGCGGCGCTGGCCCTCTGGAGCACCTTCGTACCCATCGGGATTGCCTCGGGCACCATCCTGTCCGGAGTTGCTGCCAGCTGGGTCGACTGGCGCCTGATCCTGGTGTTCTGGGCGCTGGCCGTGCTGACGACGCTGCCGGGCACCCTCCGCCTGCCGGCCATGGCCGAGCATCGCCAGACCGGGTTCGCGGTGCCGCCGCTGGCCATCTGGGCGCTCGCCCTCGGCTTCGGCTTCTACACCACGCTGGAAGTCGGCGTCCTCGGCATGTTGCCGGCCTATCTGTCGGACGCCTGGGGCCTGTCGATCGGCACGGCTGGCGTCATTACCGGCATCACGTCGGCGGCGACGATCGCCGGCAGTTTCACGGCGGCGCGCCTGATCGGAAACGGCGATGACGCGCAACGTCCGCTGGCGCTGGTCGCCATCGGTCTCGTGGTGCCAGCAGCGCTGTTCTTCGTCGGCTTTCCCGGTGAAGGGCTTGCGCCGACGTTGTCGGGTTCGGCCGTCGCGGCGGCGGTGATCGCCGCCAACGCCGTCTCCGGCCTCGTCGCCGCCGTCGCCTTCGCCCGTCTGCCGATGCTGTTGCGCAGAAGCGGCGCGGCCCTGTCGCTGATCACCGCCTCGAACGGCGTGTTCGCCCAGTTCGGCGCGGCGGGGTCGCTGATCGGTCCGCCGCTCGTCGGCTACGTCGCGAGCCGCTGGGGCTGGTCGACGGTGGCGCCGGTGGTGGCCGGCCTGTCGATGCTGTCGCTCGCGGGCTTCGCGTTCGGAGAGCGGCTCGCAGCCAGAGTATGAGGACCGGCTACGCGGAGAGATGCTCGCGGAGAATCAGGCAACCCAAGCCGATCAGCACCAGGCCGCCGACCACCTCGGCCGACCGCCCGAACCTGTTGCCGATCAGGCGGCCCATCATCACGCCGCCGGCCGACATCAGGAAGGTGGTGGCGCCGATGGCGGCCACGATGACGAGGATGTTGGCCTTGACGAAGGCAAGCGACACGCCGACGGCCATGGCGTCGATGGAGGTGCCGACGGCGGTCAGCACCAGCGTCACCGGGGTGCCGATGAAGCTCGCCTCCGGAGCCCCCTCCTCTTCCTCGCGGAAGGCGAGGAGCACCATGCGGCCGCCGACCAGCGTCAGCAGGCCGAAGGCCAGCCAGTGGTCGAAACTTGCCACGTAGGAACTGGCGGCGGCGCCCGCCGCCCAGCCGAGCAGCGGCGTGATCATCTGCACGATGGCGAAGACTGTGCCGACCAGCAGGGCATCGCAGAAACGGCACTGGCGCCGAAGGCTGGCGCCGCCGCCGACCGAAGCCAGCAAGCTGTCGATGGACATGCCTACGGCGAGCACGGCGATGGAGATCGGAGACATCGGCGGGTACCAGTCGAGCGCAATACCGGATGGCGTCGTCACATCTCGCCCGTAGATGGCGCCACCACGGTCTTGCCGGACCTTTCGGCCGACCGCGCCACGCAATGAGTGCGAGCATGTTGACGCGATCCCGTCTCAATCGACGGTGGCTACTCCCCGATGGGGTTCGGATACCGTTCGCCGCCCTCAAAATCAAGCAATTTCAAACACTTATATGAAAATGACATTCATTTGCAGGTAGCGGTCCACATGAAAACAAGTGACCCCGGATCGCTATCGCCCTGACGAAACTGCGCTTCTCGATTCATCTATCCATTCACCGAAGAAGATCGGGGGACAGCCCTGCGGCAGGTGAATGGCACCCATGCCGGGAGCGGCCAGCGACACCAAGGCGCCGCTGACCGGTCCGGCCCTTCGAGATCACTTCTCAAGGCGGGAAATGAGGCTCGACGTGTCCCACCGGTTGCCACCGGACGCCTGAACATCGGCATAGAACTGATCGACCAGCGCCGTCAGCGGCAGGCGGGCGCCGGTTCGCCGCGCCTCGTCCAAGACGATGCCGAGATCCTTGCGCATCCAGTCGACGGCGAAGCCGAAATCGAACTTGCCGGCCGTCATGGTCTTCCAGCGATTCTCCATCTGCCAGCTCTGGGCGGCGCCCTTGGAGATGGCGGCGATGGTCTTCTCGACGTCGAGGCCGGCCGACTTGGCGAAGTGGATGGCCTCGGCAAGGCCCTGCACCACGCCGGCGATGCAGATCTGGTTGACCATCTTGGCGAGCTGTCCCGAGCCGGATGGCCCCAGATGAACGACCATTTTGGCATAGGCGTTCATCACCGGTTCGGCCGCTGCGAAGCTCTTGTCATCGCCGCCGACCATGATCGTCAGCGCGCCGTTCTCGGCGCCGGCTTGGCCACCCGATACCGGCGCGTCGAGGAAATCAAGACCGAGAGCGACCGCCTTTTCCTGCAGCTCGCGGGCGACGCCGGCCGAAGCGGTGGTGTGATCGACGAAGACGGCGCCGGGCTTCATGCCGGCGAACGCGCCGTCGGGACCGAGCACCACGGAACGAAGGTCGTCGTCGTTGCCGACGCAGGCGAACACGAAGTCGGCGTCGGCCGCCGCTTCGCGCGGCGTCGGCGCGGCACGCCCGCCGAAGGCCTCGACCCAGGCCTGCGCCTTGGCGGCGGTCCGGTTGTAGACCGTCACCTCGTGCCCACCCCGCGTCCTGAGGTGACCGGCCATCGGGTAGCCCATCACGCCGAGCCCGAGAAATACGACCTTTGCCATCATGAACCTCATCTATCCATTCGCAGTGTTTTCGCTTATTGTCGAAGGCGCTTGTTCTTGCCGCATCTAGCAAATGACGCGGTGGCAAACCAGATGGCGGCGATGCCGCGGCGCGGGGAACCCTTTCGCCGCTGACGCGTTGAAGTCACCGACAGGACCAGACTTGGAGGCAGTCATGAAAGTTCTCGCTACAGCAGTTACCGTGCTGGCACTCGGCCTTGGCGCATGTGCCAACCAGACGCCGACCCAGCAGCGCGTCACCACCGGCGCGGCCGTGGGCGCGCTGGGCGGCGCGGCGGTCGGCGCCCTCGCCGGCGGCGGCAAGGGCGCGCTGATCGGCACTGCCGTCGGCGGCATCGGCGGAGCGGCCATTGCCGGCGCCACCGCGCCGCGCGAAGACTGCATCGCCTACGACCGCTACGGCAAGCCCTACCGCACCGCCTGCCGCTAAACGATCCGGCGCTCTTCCCGACGTTTGCAAGGCCCGAAGCACCTGCTTCGGGCCTTGTCTTTTTGTGCAGCCATCAACGCCTGAGGTGGCGGGTCAGGCGACGCTCCATCATCTCCCACAGGCGTCTCAGCACCTCCACCGTCAACAGGTAGATCACGGCCGCCCAGATGTAGATCTGCAGGTCGTAGGTCTTGGAAAAGGCGTAGCGGGTCTGCCCCATCAGATCGAGAACCGTGATGATCGAGGCGATGGCCGATCCCTTGATCATCAGGATCACTTCGTTGCCATAGGGGCGCAGGGCGGTGATCAGGGCCTGGGGCAGGATGACCTTGAACATGGTCGTGAAAGGCCGAAGCCCAAGCGCATCGGCGGCCTGCCACTGGCCGGACGGAACGGCCCGGATGGCGCCGGCGAGGATTTCCGCCTGATAGGCGGCCGTGTTGAGCGAGAAGGTGAACACGGCGCAGAAATAGGCGTCCCGGAAGAACACCCAGAGGCCGGCGGCTTTCAGCACGTCGGTGAACTGGCCGGCGCCGTAATAGACGAGGAAGGTCTGGGCCAGAAGCGGCGTGCCACGGAAGAAATAGGAATAGCCGAAGGCGATGCCGCCGATGATCGGATTGTGCGACAACCGGCCGATGACGACGGGGATGGAGATCAGCGCGCCGAGCACGATGGACATCGCCACCAGCTTCACGGTCACCCAGATTCCGCTCAGGATGCGCGGGCCGTACTTGGTCACCTTCTCCGGGTCATAGCCGACGACAAGCATGTAGACGATCGAAAGGCCGAGGGCCGCCCACAGCATCATCAGAACCAGCCCGGTGACGCGGGCGCTCGTCCATGTGCGGCGCCTTGCCGCCGGAGGCCGTTCGGTGGAGGGGGCGTCGATATAGGTCATCAATGCCTCCCCTGCCCGCGCTCCGCCCAAGCCGAGACGCGGCGCAGTCCGACGGACGAGATGATCGACATGACGAGGTAGAGCGAACAGGCCACGAAGAAGAAGAAGAAGGCCTGCTTGGTGACGCCGACGGCGATGTTGGTGTTGCGCAGCAGATCGGTGAGACCGATCACCGACACCAGCGACGTGTCCTTCAGCAGGATGAGCCACAGGTTGGACAGCCCCGGCAGGGCCAGCCGGACAAGCTGCGGCAGGATGATGAGCAGCATGGTGCGAAAGCGCGACAGGCCGAGGGCGTAGGCGCCCTCGTATTGGCCGACGGTGATGCCCTTGAAGGCCGACAGGAAGACCTCGCTGGCATAGGACGAGAACATCAGGGCCAGCGCGATCATGCCGGCGAGATAGCTGTTCACCTCGAAGGGATGTCCGAACAGCAGGCGCCAGAGCGCCGACATGGCCATCTGGCCGCCGTAGTAGATCAGGAACAGCGTGAGCAGCTCGGGAAGGCCGCGAAAGATGGTCGTGTAGACGTGGGCGGCGTTGCGCAGGAGCGGTTCGGACGAGTTCTTGGCGACCGCGATCAGAAAGCCGATCAGCAGGCCGAGCGGCAAGGTCGCCAGCGCCAGCGTCACCGTCACCAGCACACCATGCGCCAGTTCGTCGCCCCAGCCGCTGTCGCCGAAGGCCAGCAGTTCCATGTAATTGGCCATCCGGCCGGTCTCCCCGTCGACACCCCTGCCATGATGGCTCGCTGCGCCACCACGTTTCCCAGCTTTCAGCACCACTTTTCGATCGGGTCCGGTTGGCCCGACCGCGGGCGCCCTTGCGGGACTCTCGCCTTACAACAAGCGCGGGACTGCCGTCAAAAAGCAAATCCCGCGCCGTTTCAATCGGTGATTATGAGTACTCGAAATCAGCCGCCGTAGACGTCGAAGTCGAAGTACTTCTTGTTGATCTCCTGGTACTTGCCATTGGCGCGGATGGCCTTGATGGCGGCGGAGAACATGTCGCGCAGGTCGGTGTCTTCCTTGCGCACGCCAACGCCAGCGCCGGGGCCGTGGATCTCGAGGACCGGGGTGACCATGCCGACCAGCTTGCAGCAGGCGCCGGCCTCGGTCTTCAGCCACTCGGACAGGACAACGCTGTCGTCGTTGGCGGCGTCGAGGCGGCCGTTGGCCAGGTCGAGCTTGTATTCGTCGGCGGTCGGATAGGTCTTGAGCTCGCTCTCGGTCAGCTTCTTCTCGACGTAGTCGGCGTGCATGGTCGACACCTGCGCGCCCACCGTCTTGCCGGCGAGATCCTCGGGCGTAACGCCCTTGATGTCGGTGTCCTTCGGGGCGACGATGGCCGGCGGCGTGTTGTAGTACTTCTCGGAGAAGTCGATGACCTTCTTGCGCTCCGGCGTGATCGACATGGAGGCGATGATGCCGTCGAACTTGCCGGCGAGCAGTGCCGGAATCATGCCGTCCCAGTCCTGGGCGACGATTTCGCACTCCACCTTCATCTCCTCGCAAAGGGCGAGCGCGATGTCGACGTCGAAGCCCTTGAGCTTGCCGTCGGTGTCGACGTAGTTGAAGGGCGGATAGGCGCCCTCGGTGCCGATGACGACCTTCTTCCACTCCTTGGCCGACGCGCCGCCGAGCGACAGCGCGAGCAAGGCGGCGGCGGTGACGAGTGTCTTGGCAAACTTCATGATTGTCCCCTCTGAGCCTGTTTGATCGACCGTCCCATCCGGCAAAAGCGGTCGCCCCGACGACCGTTGCAGCCGACAGGCGGCTCCCTGTTCGTTCACGGCGCCGCCGTCGGAGGAACTGGTGTCCTTCCTTGAAGCGACCGGCGCAGCCAAACCTTCGGTGAACCGACGCCCTGCCTAAACCTTGTGCGGACGGCGATCCGCCTGCATCTTCATCTCATTCCGCGATCGGATGCAACGGGAGACATTATTGCGGCTGCCCAGATTCTGCACGCCGGGAGGATCACGGACGACCCGACGCGATCAATTCGGCGGCGAAGGCAAGATCGTCGGGCGTGTTGATGTTGAAGAACGGGTCGACTGTCCCGACCCCGACGCGGACGGGCGCAAACGGAACGCCGCGCGCGCCCTCGGCGGCGAGAAACGCCCCGACGCGCCGCTCCGATCCGCCGTCGAGGAACGCTCGAAGCCTTGGAGCCACCGATAGCGGCCACAGCGCGCAAAGCGGCGCCTTCCCGCTCGGCCCCTCGGCGAACAGGATGGTGTCCGACCCATCGGCGCCAGCCGCGAGCGCGTCGGCAAGCCCGGCGGGCAGGAACGGCAGATCGACCGGGACGGTCAGGAGATGGGTGGGAGGTGACGGCAGGGTCATCGCGCGAACCAGGCCGGCGAGAACGCCGGCAAGCGGCCCCTCGAAGGTGGTGCTCTCGTCATGGACGACGGGAAGCGCCAGATCGGGCAAGCCGAGGCCGGGTGGCAGATTGATGGCGAGATCGCCGACCTGCGGCGCCAGCGCCGCCACCACGCGCGCCAGCAGCGTCGTGCCGGCAAGTTCGATCAGCGCCTTGGGCGTCTCCCCGCCCATGCGACTCGAACGCCCCCCGGCGAGGATGAGACCGGCAAATTTCGTCATTGGCCAATTGAACGGCATCCGCGGGAACCAAACAATCCCCCTTGAGTCAGTCGCATGATTGCCCTGCCGCAAATTCACTCCCGATCGCCCGCTTTATGGATTAGGTAAGAGCCAAACAAATCGGAGCACGCCATGCCAAGCCTCAAGGAACAGGTCGCCGCCGCCCTCAGCAAGCTCTCCATGCCCGGCACCGGCAAGGATATCGTCTCAGCCGGCGCCGTGTCCGACATCTATGAGAAGGACGGCAAGGTGATGCTGTCGATCTCGGTGCCGGCCGACAAGGCATCTCGGTTCGAGCCCATCCGTGCTGCGGCGGAAGCGGCGGTGAAGGCCATCCCCGGTGTCGTCAAGGCAACGGTGGCGCTGACCGCCGAGGTGGCGCCCGGCAGCACGGCGCCCAAGGCGCCCGCGCAGGACCACGGCCACGGCCATTCCCACGCCATGCCGGCCAAGAACGGCATCCCCGGCGTCAAGTCGATCATCGCCGTCGCCTCCGGCAAGGGCGGCGTCGGCAAGTCGACCACGGCGGTGAACTTCGCGCTGGCCCTTTCGGCGCGCGGCCTCAAGGTCGGCATTCTCGACGCCGACATCTACGGCCCGTCCGTGCCGCGCCTGATGGGTCTCTCCGGCGACAAGCCTGAGGTCAACGAGGACCGCACGCTGGCGCCGCTCGAAAACTACGGCCTCAAGGTGATGTCGATCGGCTTCCTGGTCGACGAGGAAACGCCGATGATCTGGCGGGCGCCGATGGCCGTTTCCGCCCTGACGCAGATGCTGCGCGAGAGCGCCTGGGGCGATCTCGACGTGCTCGTCGTCGACATGCCGCCTGGCACCGGCGACGTGCAGCTGACCATGGCGCAGCAGGTACCGCTCACCGGCGCCGTCATCGTCTCCACCCCGCAGGATCTGGCGCTGCTCGACGCGCGGCGTGGCGTCGCCATGTTCCAGAAGGTCGAGGTGCCCGTGCTCGGCATCGTCGAGAACATGGCCTACTTCATCTGCCCGAACTACGGCACCCACCACGACATCTTCGGCCATGGCGGCGCCGCGCAGGAAGCGCGCCGCATCGGCGTGCCCTTCCTTGGCGAAGTGCCGCTGGAGATGAAGATCCGCGAGACGTCGGACGCCGGCCTGCCGGTGGTGGCGACCGAACCGACCGGCCCGCACGCCGAGTCCTATCTCGCCATCGCCGACCGGGTTCTCGACACGCTGGCCGGCAAGCCCGAGCGGGCGGCGCCGCGCATCGTCATCGAGTAAGGGCAAACGAAATCCCGGCAAGAAAGGGGCGCTTCCGCCAATCGGCGGGGCGCCCTTTTCCCTTCTACACGGCCGGATCGGCCCGGCTGGCGAGCGTCTGGTGGCGCACCCGCTCGCGGTAGAAGATATAGATGCCGGAGCCGACGACGATGGCGATGCCCACGAGCGTCAGGAGGTCGGGCACGTCGCCCCAGATGATCCAGCCGAGCACGATGGCGAAGGGAATGGTCGAATAGCGGAACTGGGCGACCAGCGAGATGTCGCCATGCCGCATGGCGTCGATCGAGAACTGAACGCCGAAGATGCAGGTGAGGCCGGCGATCACGATCAGCCCGAACTGCAACATCGTCATCGCCTGCCAGACCTCGGTCGCCGACAGCAGACCGCAGGCGATGGTGACCATGATCTGGGTGGTCAGCGTCACCACCGCCGAGTTGGTGTCCGGCGCGATGAAGCGGGTGGAAAGCTCGCGGACGGTGACGAAGACCACCGACAACAACGGCAGCAGCGCCCAGCTGTTGAAGCCCTCGGGACCGGGGCGAACGATGATCAGGATGCCGCAGAAGCCGACGACCACCGACATCCAGCGCCGCCAGCCGACGAACTCGCCGAGGACGAGGGCGCCGGCAGCCGTGATGGCCAGCGGTGCCCCTTGCGAGATGGCCGACGCGTTGGCGATCGGCAGGTGAACGAGGCCCGAGAGGTAGACCACCGTCGCAAAGCCCTCGCAGATCGAGCGCGTCACCACGAAGCGCGACATCTGCGTCCGCATGCTGGGCAGAAGGCCCATGCGCCAGACGGCGGCGAACACGATGGCCGTCGCAATCAGCGACCGGATGAAGAGCACCTCGCCGATCGGCAGGTCGTCCGCCACGGCTTTGACGATGGTGTCGTTGATGAGAAAGAACAGGCAGCAGAGCAGCATCGCAACGATGCCGCGCAACGTGTCGCGAAAGTCGGTCATTTGGTGGGGGGCGCCTTCAAAGCGGTCGATTCGGCGCACTATCGTTCATGGAACGATTCACGGCAAGCCGATCGTTCTCAGGCCGCCTCAGCGGTCGCCGATCGCCACCACCGTCCGCCCGGCGATGCCGCCGTCGGCGATGCGTCGGGCGGCGTCGATCGCTTCAGGCAATCCGATCACCCGCGTCATCGCCGCGAGGCGGTCACGATCGACGATATCGGCAAGCCGGCTCCAGATCGCCTCGCGCCGCGCCGTCGGCACATGGACGCTGTCGACACCGATCAGGCTGACGCCGCGCAGGATGAAGGGGGCGACGCTGGTCGGAAGATCCATGCCGGCGGCGTTGCCGCAGGCGATGGCCGCGCCGCCCGCCTTCAACATCGACAACACATGCGCCAGCATGGTCGAGCCGACCGTGTCGAGCGCGACGGTCCAGCGCTCGCGGGCAAGCGGCTTCACCGCCCCGGCGAATACCTCACGACCGATCACCTCGGCAGCTCCCAGCCGGCGCAACCGTTCAGCCTGTTCGGGACGCCCGGTCACCGCCGTGACGCTCCACCCCGCCCGCGCCAGCAGCATGACCGCCAGGGAGCCGACGCCACCGGCCGCGCCGGTCACGACGGCGGGACCGTCGGCAGGCGTGAGACCGAGACGGCCGAGCCTGTCGAGCCCCTCGGCAACGGTGAGGCCGGCTGTGCCCAGCGCCATTGCCTGCACCGACGACAGCGTCGGAGGACGACGAACCAGCCAGTCACCCGAAACGCGCATCCGCTCGCTCCAGCCGCCGAGATGCGTCTCGCCGATGCCCCAGCCGGTCAGGATCACCTCGTCGCCCGGCCGCCAGCGTGCGTCTTCCGAGGTCGTCACCGTAGCGGCGACGTCGACGCCGGGTACCATCGGCCAGCGACGCACCACTGGAAGGCGGCCGGTCACGGCAAGTCCATCCTTGAAGTTCACCGCGGAGGCACGGACGGCAAGTGTGACGTTTCCGTCCATCAGGTCGCTATCGGAAAGACGGCCGAACCGCGCCTCAGTCTTCCCTTCCCCATCCTGTTCAAGCACCACCGCAGCAAAACCCGTCATACTCAGTCCTTTCAAAGTCATCCGGTCATTTACCACGATGACCTGTCTGTCGATATCCTCAAACCATTCGGCGATCGGCGTTTATCGCGGAAACCCGCCGCCGCCGCCCCACCGGCCAGAGCGCATTAACGGCTTTTCAAGGTTAATCCGGCAACGTCAGCGCAGGGAGCAGTTTCGTTTCCGTCGTCGTTTGTCCCAGTCCTGTTCCCGCCGGAGGCCGTCAGTCCATGCGTCGCGTTCCTCGTACCAGAGTCCGGCCCGGACACGGGCGCGTCGGGCTCGCCGCCGCAGGCGCGTTGTTCCTCGTCGCGGTCGCCTTCCCCACGTCCGTCGCCTATCAGGACATTGCCAGTCTCGTCGTCAACTCCATCAGCCCGGAGACCCGCTGGGCGGTGACGCTCGGCGTCGGCCCCGGCGGAGAGAGCAAGGTGGTCGCGCCCCGGCTCGGCGAGGTCGGCGGTTCATCGGCCCGCGTGGAGATGAACGACGGGTCCATCATCATCGAGGGTATGGGCGACGTCATCACCGGCGCGGTGAGCAGTTCTGCCTTCGTCCCCGACGAGGATCGCATCGACCGCAGCTGGAAGGGCGACCTGCCGATGAGCATCACCACGCCGCCGACGGCGCGGGGCTTTTCCGCCGGCTCGCTCACGCTGGGCGACGCCAGCCGCCTGACGCCGCCGTCCGTGCTTCCGACCATGGCCTTTTCGGCATCGTCGGCGCCGCTGTCCGTTCTGGCGGTGTCGCGCTTCATCGGCCCCAAACCGACGACCGCCGTCGCCGATCTCGCGCCGACCACCCTGCCGCAGCCCAAGCCCGACCAGACGTTTCTTGTGGCCGCGAGCTATCCGTCCCGCGCCTATGCGCCTGCCGAAACCGGCGCCGCCGCTTCGGCGCTGCTCGCCGCCTACGCGCCGGACAGTTCGGTGGTCAGCCAGGACATGTTCGCCTCGCTGTTCGCCGTGCCGGGCGACAAGCCCGAGCCGCCGCCACCGGTGGTGCGCCCCGGCGATCACTGGTGGGCGGCCAATCCGCTGCCGGCCAACGTCTGGGACGACGCGCAGCAGAAGTGCCTGGCCGAGGCGATTTATTTCGAGTCCCGTTCCGAACCGCGCAAGGGCCAGATCGCCGTGGCGCAGGTGGTGCTCAACCGCGTCAAGAACCCGGCCTATCCCGAAACCATCTGCAAGGTGGTCTACCAGAACCGCGACATGCGCAACGAGTGCCAGTTCTCGTTCGCCTGCGACGGCCGACGCGACGTGATCTTCGACAAGGCATCGTGGCGGCGGGCCAAGCAGTTGGCGGGCGAGGTGACGAGCGGCGCGGCCTGGCTGGACGATGTCGGCACCGCCACCCACTATCACGCCACCTACGTGCGCCCGAACTGGGCCAGCGTCTTCAAGAAGAAGGCCAAGATCGGACTGCACGTCTTCTACCAGACGATCAACGGCGGCTGGAGCTGAGCGGGCACTACTCGGCCAACCGGTTTTCGTTGCGATCCATCGGATCCCTCGTCTATGCGCGCGTCTATTCGGGGATGACATTTTTCCCCGAACCGACTAATCAGACGCAGCATTGCAAGACGACCGGCGACAGGCCGGGAGGACCCGAGGACCACCATGCCCGATCTTCTCATTGAGCTCTTCTCCGAAGAGATTCCCGCCAGCATGCAGGCGAAGGCCGCCGACGATCTCAAGGGTCTGGTGACGAACGGTCTGGTGAATGCCGGTCTGACCTATGAAAGCGCCGGCGCCTTTGCGACGCCGCGCCGCCTTGCGCTGACCGTTCACGGCCTCAACACCCGCTCGCCCGACATCCGCGAAGAGAAGAAGGGGCCGCGCACCGACGCGCCGGCCGGCGCCATCCAGGGGTTCCTGCGCGGGGCCGGCCTCGACGACGTCGCCAAGGCGCGCGTCGTATCCGATCCGAAGAAGGGCGACTTCTACGTCGCCGACCTCGTCAAGCCCGGCCGCGCCGCCGAGACGATCATCGCCGAGCTGATGCCCCAGGTCATCCGCAGCTTCCCCTGGCCCAAGTCGCAGCGCTGGGGCTCGGGCACGCTGACCTGGGTGCGGCCGCTGCACTCCATCATCTTCACCTTTGGTCCGGAGACCGAGGAACCCGTGGTCATCGACTTCGAGGTCGAGGGCATCCGCTCGGGCAACGTCACCTACGGCCATCGCTTCCTAGCCCCCGAAGCGATCAAGGTGAAGCGCTTCGCCGACTATGTCGAAAAGCTTGAGAAGGCCAAGGTGGTGCTCGATCCGGCCCGCCGGCGCGAAATCATCCTTGCCGACGCCCGCAACCTCGCCTTCGCCGCCGGCCTTGAGCTGGTCGAGGACGAGGGGCTGCTCAACGAAGTCGCCGGTCTCGTCGAATGGCCGGTGGTGCTGATGGGCACCTTCGATGCCGCCTTCCTCGACGTGCCCGACGAGGTGATCCGCGCCACCATCCGCGCCAATCAGAAGTGCTTCGTGCTGCGCGATCCCAAGACCGGGCGCCTCGCCAATCGCTTCATCCTGACCTCGAACATGGCCGCCACGGATGGCGGGGCGACCATCATCGCCGGCAACGAGCGCGTCATCCGCGCCCGCCTGTCGGACGCCAAGTTCTTCTGGGACGGCGACCTCGCCATTCCCTTGGAGACGCTGGTGCCCAAGCTCGAAGGCATCACCTTCCACGAGAAGCTCGGCAGCCAGGGCGACCGCGTGCGCCGCATCGTGGCGCTTGCCCGCGACATCGCACCACTGGTCGGCGCCGACGCCGACAAGGCGGCCCGCGCCGCCCTGCTCGCCAAGGCGGACCTGCTCACCGGCGTTGTCGGCGAGTTCCCCGAAGTACAGGGCCTGATGGGTCGCTACTATGCCACCCATGCCGGCGAGGACGCCGCCGTGGCCGCCGCCATCGAAGAGCACTGGAAGCCGCAGGGGCCGTCCGACCGGGTGCCCACGGCGCCGGTCTCCATCGCCGTGGCGCTGGCCGACAAGCTCGACACTCTCACGGGGTTCTGGGCCATCGACGAGAAGCCGACGGGCAGCAAGGACCCGTTCGCGCTGCGCCGCGCGGCGCTCGGCGTCATCCGCATCATCCTCGACAACGGGGTGCGCCTGCCGCTCTCCGCCTATGCCAGCAAGACGCCTGATCTCCTCAACTTCTTCGCCGACCGGCTGAAGGTGCAGCTCCGCGAGCAGGGTACTCGGTTCGATCTGGTCGACGCTGTCTTCGCGCTCGGCGGTCAGGACGACCTGCTGCTCATCGTCAAGCGCGTCGAGGCTCTGGGCGCCCTGCTTGCCACCGACGACGGCAAGAACCTTCTGGCCGGCTACAAGCGCGCTGCCAACATCCTGAAGGCCGAGGAAAAGAAGGGCACCACCGTCGCGGACGCAGTCGACGCGAGCCTGTTCAAGGAAGCCGAGGAAAAGGCCCTTGCCGCCGCCATCGAGACGGCTGCCCAGGCGGCCCACGATGCCGTCGCGGACGAGAACTTCGAAGGGGCCATGAAGGCCCTCGCCACGTTGCGCGCGCCGGTCGATGCCTTCTTCGACAAGGTCCTGGTCAACGACGCCGACGAGCGCGTGCGCGCCAACCGCCTCGCCCTCCTGACAGTGCTGCGCAACGCCTGCCATCAGGTGGCCGACTTCTCGAAGATCGAAGGCTGAGCCCGATCAAGTCGGACGATACAAGCCGCTTGCCCCCCTGGGCGAGCGGCTTTTTTGTTCGCTCGCAGAACGAAATCAACCTGAAATCGTTACGAATTCGGCTTTGCTTTTTTTGCGCGCATATTTGGCGAAAACACTTGGCATATACGACTTTCGGCGTATTTTGATTTCAACATCTATCGCCAACCGGATGAGCGCTGTTGACCTTTTCGCTGTTCTCTCCGCACGACCGCCTCGCTTCCATCCTTCTGCCGCATTCTGGCGCCTGCGTCTGTTCCACAGATGGCAGCCACGACATGTCCCACCTGTTGCGGGTGTGGAAGAACGCGACGGTCATCTCCGACAATGAAGGCGGGGATACGGAGGTGCTGGCGGCGGCCGTGCTGCTTCACGACTGCGTCGCCGTCGAGAAGAACTCGCCCGAACGCCCGCTGGCCTCACGCATGTCGGCGGACAGGGCGCGCGAGATCCTGACCGGGATCGGCTGGCCGGAGGACAGGCGCGAGAAGGTGGCGCATGCCATCGAGGCGCACAGCTTCTCCGGCGGCATCGAGCCGGTGACGCTTGAGGCACGCATCGTTCAGGATGCAGACCGGCTCGACGCCATCGGCATGATCGGGGCCGCCCGCTGCTTCTACGTCGCAGGCCGCCTCAACAACCATCTCTACGACGCCGGCGACCCTTCCGCCGAGGAGCGGCCCCTCAACGACAGCCGCTTCGCGCTCGATCACTTCATGACCAAGCTGTTCAAGCTCTGCGAGGGCTTCAAGACGGCGACCGGTCGTCGCCTCGCGGCCGAGCGGCACGCGCGGCTGCAGCGTTTCTACAACGACCTTCTCGAAGAGATCTGATAGCGGCCTATAGCAGGCCTTTGAGCCGCATCAGCCCCAGCGCGGCGACCGTCGTCGCGTCGCGAATGGTGCCGTCCGCGATCATCGTCTCGACATCGGCCAGGGAGAAGGCGCGCGAGACCAGATCGGCCTCCTCGGCTTCCAGCGCCGTCGCGCCTTGTGCGAGCTCCTCGGCAAGGAAGATGTGATAGCGCTGCGACGAGTAGCCATAGGCGAGGAACAGCTCGCCGACCCTGGTCATCTTGCCGGCGACGATGCCGGTTTCTTCCGAGAGTTCGGCCCTGGCAACCTCTTCAGGCGGCACATCCGGTCGCGTCTCCCATGAGCCTTGCGGCAGCTCCCAGTAGCGACCGGACACAGGGTAGCGATACTGCTCGACGAGATGGACCAGTCCACGAGGCCGGTCGATGGCGGCGATGGCCACGAAGTCGGGCTTTTCCACCACCCCGTAGATACCGCGCGACCCATCCGCCCGCTCGATGGCGTCCTCGCGGACGCGCATCCAGCGGTTCTCGTAGACCACGCGGCTATCAACGGGGCGAATGTCCGCCATCGCTGAAGCCTGTTCGGCGAACTCTGGTTCGCCAACATGCTCCAGCCCTTTGTCGTCAGGCAGTTTCGACCGCAAAACCGGTCCCCACTTTTGCTGAAACTGCTCTAGATCAACCCGTGCTCGGCCATCCAGGCGGAGGTGATCGCGGCCTGGCTGCGCGAGGTGATCTTCAGCGTTTCCAGTATCTTGCCGACGTGCGCCTTGACGGTCGCCTCGGAAATCCCGAGCTGATAGGCGATCTGCTTGTTGAGCAGTCCATCACCCAACAGCTGGAACACCTTGAGCTGCTGCGGCGACAGTTCCGCCACCAGCGCTGAACGCTCCAGCACCGCCTGGGACACGGCCGAATTGTCGGCGCCCACTTCGATGATGGTACCGCCGTCGAGCACGGTCTCGATGGCCGCCGCCAGCATGTCCTCCGAGGACCGCTTGCCGATGAAGGCGCGGCAGCCGAGGTCGAGACAGCCCTGCGCCAGCTCCTCGCCGGAGTTGGACGAGTAGACCGCGACGAAGGCCTTGGGCGCCAGGGAACGGATGTGCTTGATGGTGTCGAGGCCACGCATGCCGGGCATGACGAGGTCGGTGATGACCAGCGTGTTGTCCCCGGTGTCGAGCACGGCGTCGGCGAGTTCGTCATAGCTGGTTGCCAGGATCGGCTGCCTGAAACCGAAGCGTTTCTTCAGGATGCGCACCACCGCCGACTGAATGATCGGATGGTCCTCGGCAACGATCGCCGTCCAATTCTGGCCGACGTCGGCCGGCTGTGCGTCTTCTACCCGCTCGTTCATCAATCCACCCTACCCGCTGGAACGAAATGACCATTACATGTTCGGATAATTGGGTCCCCCCGCTCCCTCCGGGACCGCCCAATCGATGTTCTGGTTGGGGTCCTTGATATCACAAGTTTTGCAGTGAACACAGTTTGTGGCATTGATTACATAACGCGGTCCGGTATTTGGCTCGCTTATCCACTCGTACACGCCGGCGGGACAGTAGCGGGCGGACGGACCGGCGAAAACATCGAGCTCGGACATCTTCTGAAGGTCGGGATCCAGAAGCCGCAGATGCACCGGCTGGTTCTCCTCGTGGGCTGTGCCCGACAGGAAAACCGAGGACAGCCTGTCGAAGGTGAGCTTGCCGTCCGGCCGGGGATAGTCGATCGGCTTGAAGCCCGCCGCCGGCTTCAGGCAGTCGGCATCGGTCTTGCCGTGGCGCAGCGTGCCAAAGGGCGAACGACCGAGCAACGTCTCAAGCCACATGTCCAGCCCGCCGAGAGCGATGCCGAGCAGCGTGCCGAAGCGCGACCACAGCGGCTTGACGTTGCGAACGCGCTTCAGGTCTTGGCCGATGGCCGACGCGCGCCAGCCGGCCTCGTAGGATGCCAGCTCGTCGCCCGCACGGCCGGCAGCCATGGCTTCGACGATCGAGTCGGCGGCGAGGATGCCGGAGTGGACCGCATTGTGGCTGCCCTTGATGCGCGGCACGTTCATGAAGCCGGCCGAACAGCCGACCAGCGCGCCGCCGGGGAAGACCAGTTTGGGCACCGACTGCCAGCCGCCTTCCGTGAGGGCCCGCGCGCCGTAGGAGATGCGCTTGCCGCCCTCGAAGGTCCCGCGGACGAGCGGGTGCGTCTTGAAGCGCTGGAACTCCTCGAAGGGCGAGAGGTAGGGGTTCTCGTAGTTGAGATGGACGACGAAACCGACCGCCACCTGATTGTTGTCGAGGTGGTAGAGGAACGAGCCGCCGCCGGTACCGCTACCGAGCGGCCAGCCGAAGGAGTGCTGGACAAGGCCGGGCTTCGCCTTGTCGGGCGCGACCTCCCACAGCTCCTTGATGCCGAGGCCGAACTTCTGCGGCTCCCGGCCCTCATCCAACCGATAGCGCTCGATCACCTTCTTGGACAGCGATCCGCGCGCGCCCTCGGCGAACAGCGTGTATCTGGCGAGAAGAGCCATGCCCCTCTGGTAGTTGGGGCCGGGCTCTCCGTCCTTCTTCACGCCCATGTCGCCGGTGGCGACGCCGATCACCCTGTTGTCGTCGTCGTAAAGCACCTCGGCGGCGGCGAAGCCCGGATAGATCTCGACGCCGAGCGCTTCGGCCTTCTGCGCCAGCCAGCGGCAGACGTTGCCCAACGACACGGCATAGGCGCCGTGATTGCTCATCAGCGGCGGCATCAGCATGTTCGGCAGGCGGATGCCAAACGTCTTGAACAGGAAGAAGAACCGGTCGTCGGTGACCGGCGTCTTGAACGGGTTGTCCGGATCGTCGCGCCAGTCGGGCAGAAGCGCCGAGATGCCGGCGGTATCGACCACAGCGCCGGAGAGAATGTGGGCGCCGACCTCCGAGCCTTTCTCCAGCACCAGCACCGAAACATCCTGCCCGCTCACGGCAGCCTGCTGCTTGATGCGGATGGCGGCGGCAAGTCCGGCCGGGCCGGCACCGACGATCACGACGTCGAATTCCATGGACTCGCGCTCGGGCAGCTCGGTGGTCATGAGTGTCTCTCTGTTCGGGTAGCGGATCGCCATGGCGCGTGCATCATCCGCGCCAAGGTCGCCCGGCGGCGCCTGGGTGGAAACACGGATGATGCGCACGGCAGCCCTTCAACCACGATCCGGCGATGCGATCAAACGCTTTCGGGGAAGGCTTTGTCGCCTCGGGTGGGGTGCGACGTTTCCTCGCCGACCATCCTGCTCTATAGAAGGGCCATGCCGTCCGATCCGACGCCCCTCCCCCCCGGCTTCGATGCCGCCGCGACCCTTCTCGAATGGTACGCGGCGATGGGCGTCGACGTGACCTTGGCCGACGCGCCGGTCGACCGGTTCGCGGAAAGCGCCAGGGCGAAGGAGGCGGCGGAAAACCGGGCGGCCCGCCGGCAGCAGCCGGTCGCCCCGCGAGGCCCTGCTCCGACCGTCGATCTTGCCCCGCAGGGTGCTGGTGTCCGCCCGTTGAGCCCGATGGGCCAGACGGCGCAGGTGCCGACCGAGGCGACGGTGATGGAGGCGCGCGCGGCCGCCCAGTCGGCCAAGACGCTCGACGAACTCAAGGCGCTGATCCAGGCGTTCGACGGCTGCAACCTCAAGCTCACCGCCAAGAACACGGTGTTCGCCGACGGCAATCCGGCGGCGAAGCTGATGCTGATCGGCGAAGCGCCCGGCCGCGACGAGGATATCGAAGGCCGCCCCTTCGTCGGTCGCTCCGGCCAGTTGCTCGACCGGATGCTGCATGCCATCGGCTACGGCCGCGCCGAAAACGCCTATATCGCCAACGTCATCTACTGGCGTCCACCGGGCAACCGCGACCCGTCCGACGTTGAGGTCGCCATCTGCCGACCATTCATCCTCAGGCAGATCGAGCTGGTCGACCCGGAGCTGATCGTCTTTCTCGGCGCACAGCCGGCCAAGGCGCTTCTGGGCGGAGACGCCGTGAAGCAAGGCATCAACAAGCTGCGTGGGCGCTGGTGCGAGCTGGAAGTCGGAAGCAAGCGCTTCAAGGCGTTGCCGACGTTCCATCCCGCCTATCTCTTGCGGACGCCGATCAAGAAGCGCGAAGCCTGGCGCGATTTCCTGACGGCCAAGGTCTTCCTTGAAAACGGCGGCATGCTACCGCCGGCCTGAGACGAGAAAAAGGGCGGCAACCCCATGGAGGTCACCGCCCTTCTTGTCGATATCGCCGAAAACTCAGTGCAGCAGCTTGCCCGCGACCGAGGCGACGCGCGCGCCATAGGCACGAGCCGTTTCCAGGTCGCCGGTCGGGATCTCGTTGGTTCCGGCATCGGACGGCGCCGAGACCAGCAAGCCCACCGAACCGCCGAGGTTGTTGACGTCGTCGCGCGTCGACGCCTTGGTGTTGGCCGGCATCAGGCCGAGGCTGACCCAGATGCCGCCATGCTGAGAAGCAAGCGTCTGCAGGCCGATCAGCGTCACCTGCTTGTCGCCGTTGAGGCTGGCGGAGTTGGTGAAGCCGCCGAACACCTTGTCCTGCCACTTGCGGGTGAACCAGGCCTTGGAGGTGGCATCGGCGAATTTCTTGAACTGCCAGCTCGAGTTGCCCATGTAGGTCGGCGTTCCGAAGATGATGGCGTCGGCCGCATCCAGCTTGGCCCAGCCCGCTTCGCTGACGTTGCCCTCGGCATCGATGGGGATCAGTTCTGCCCCGGCGCCCGCAGCGACTTCCTTGGCGACGACTTCCGTGTGCCCATATCCCGAATGATAAACGATTGCGACCTTGGCCATATCAAACCTGTTCCTTGTCGGGGTGACGACCCCGTCATTCGATGAGCGCCCATAGGCGCGAGACTGGTGCAATCCGGACGGCTCGCGGCGCCAATCGCGCAACGCAACGCCATGAAGCACCCTGTAAAAAGTGCTTAATCCGAATTGCGAATATAGGAATAGTTTCACGCTCGTCGGGCTTCAAGAGAAGCCACGTTCCGGCGCAGTCAACACATTGTCAATGTGACGTGAACAAAACCATCGACTACCTGTCGATGCTCGGCGCGGAATGCGGACATGAGGGAAAAGGCCAGTCGGTCTGTAAGCCGGGTTCTGTGAGCGGTTTCCCGCCCGACGACCATTCATCTGGGACGCCCGTCGCCGAACGCCTCTTGCAACCAACCCGGACGACTGACCCGGAAACAGGCTGGGCCGAGGCCCGCGTCATCCCTATTCGGTCTTGCTCCCGGTGGGGTTTGCCCTGCCGGTCCCGTTACCGGGCCCGCGGTGGTCTCTTACACCACCTTTTCACCCTTACCCCGGCGCACCGGGGCGGTCCGATCTCTGTGGCACTTTCCCTGAGGTCGCCCTCGCCGGGCGTTACCCGGCACCGTGTTTCCGTGGAGCCCGGACTTTCCTCCCGGACGGGCTTTCGCCCCTTGTCCGCGCGGTCGTCCAACCGACTGGCGGGAGCCGTGTGGCATGCCCCCGCCGGAAGGTCAAGATCTCAGCCTCAGTCGCCGGCGCGCCTCCGGCGCTTGGCTTTCGCTCCGCTTCCGTCTTTCGGGAGGCTGCGCACCCGAACGACTCGCTTCGCGCGGCGCCGCTTGGCGCCGGAAGCCGCGAGACGCGGCTTCGGTCATCAGCCTCAGTCGCCGGCAGGCCTCCGGCCTTTGGCTTGCGCGCTGCGCGCGGGCGCCGCTTGCGCCGGAAGCCGCGAAACGCGGCTTCAGAGCGAGGCGACGTAGGTGGTCACTTCGGAGCAGTAGGCGCGAGACGTGCGGTTCATGCGAGTTGCGCCATGGCCGGCGTTGTAGCGGAGAATGGTGCCGCAGGTGTCGCCGCCGGCCAGCTTGTAGGCGCCGGCCAGGTAGGCCATGCCCCACTTGAGGTTGGTTTCGACGTCGTAGAGGCCGGCGGCCGAGCCGGAATAGCCGAGACCGCGCGCCGTCTGCGGCTTGATCTGCATGAGGCCGATTTCGCCATGGCGCCCACGCGCCTTCGGATTGAAGCGGCTCTCATGACGAACCACCGCCTCGGCCAGCTCGGGCGGCAAGCCGGCGGCCTTGGCGTGGGCGGCGATGCGACTGCGCAGCGTCGCGCTGGCTCCTCCCTTCGGGACGGAGGTATCGAAATTCTCAGTCGTGACGGTGTCGGCCTCGGACTTGGTGCCGAACCACAGCTCGAAAAGGCTGTCCGGCTTGTCGGCGTCGGCGACGGCAGTGGGCACGTCGGCCTTGTCGGATCGGGTGGCATCGGCCATGGCGGGCGCCACGAAGGTAGCGACAAGAATGGTGGCGGCTGCAAACGTCTTGATCAGGGTCATGCGGTCTCTGTTCCATTGCCCTCCCAGCGGTGGGCAAGGAACTGCCGGACAAATCGGGCCATGCAGGGCCGTCAATGTGGCACATGACAGCCATGCAGCCCCGGAATCGTCCCCATCTTCGCCGCATTGATCGTGCAGCCGGCGAAGGATCAGAAGCCGCGGGACGCCTCGAAGGCGGCCGCGACGCGCTCGAGCGTATCGAGCGTCGAAAGGTCCGCTCGACCGTCGATATGGGTCGGCCGCCAATGGCGCTGGAAGGCGCGGACGACGATTTCCGTACGCTCGTCGAAAATGCTGCTCAGCGGCACGTCGAAGCCGATGGCCGACAAAAGTCCCTGCAGATCCAGCACCTTGTCGCCCTCGTCGCCGAAGGCCAGACTGTCGCCGTGATCGAGCGGCGCCGATGGCACCCAAAGGCCGATGCCGAAGGCGGCGCACCATTCCCAGGGGAACAGTTCGCCCGGATCCTCCTTGCGATCGGGCGCGATGTCGGAGTGGGCCACCACCTGATGCGGCGGAATGAAGTGGCGGGCGAAGATCGAGCGGCACAGTCCGATTACCGCCTCAATCTGCCGGTCGGGAAACGGACGATAACCGAACTCGTGACCGGGATTGGCGATCTCGATGCCGATGGATCGCGAGTTGAGGTCGGTGACGCCCCGCCAGAACGAGCGGCCGGCGTGCCAGGCGCGGCGGTGTTCGTCGACCAGTTGGAAGACGCGGCCGTCCTCGAAGACGACATAGTGGCTCGACACCTGCGAGCGAGGGTCGCACAGCCAGTCGCGGGCCCCCTCCTCGGAGCGCATGCCGGTGTAGTGCAGAACCAGATGATCGATGGCGTTGCCGGGCGGCCGATGCCCCGAGTTGGGCGAGGACCAGGCGCGATCGATGTCATGGGGGCTCATTGCGGCGGCTGCAGCTTCTTCCACGAGAGCGTCGGAAAATCGTAGAGCGCACCGGTCCGCCCGTCGGTCGCCTCGAGGATCGAGATGATGTGGGGCGCGAGATCGGCCGGGGTCGCGAGCGTGTCCGGGTCCTCGCCGGGCATGGCCTGGGCGCGCATGCGCGTCCGGAGCGGTCCGGGGTTGAGAATGTTGACGGTGATGCCGAAGTTCCTGACTTCCTCGGCATAGGCCATGGCGAGCGCATTGAGCGCCGCCTTCGTCGATGCGTAGAGGCCCCAGACGGGGGCGCCCTTCCAGGCGGCGGCCGACGAGACGAACAGGCATCGCCCGGCCGACGACTGGCGGAGGAGCGGATCGAAGGAACGGATCAGGCGGTAGTTGGCCGTCACGTTGATGGCGAAGGCCTGATCCCATTTTTTCGGATCAATGTGCCCGACCGGCGCCAAGCCGCCGAGAAGACCGGCATTGCCGACCAGCGCGTCGATGCGGCCGAAGCGCTGGTTGAGCGCGGCGCCCAGCTCGTCGATGCGGGCGGGATCGGCGAGATCGAGCGGCACCAGCGAGGCGGAGCCGCCAGCGTCGCGAATGGCATCATCCAGTTCCTCGAGCCCGCCCTGCGTACGGGCGACGGCGACGACGTGCCAGCCGGCGCGTCCAAGCGCCAAGGCCGCCTCGTAACCGATGCCGCGCGAGGCGCCGGTCACTACCGCGATACGTTTTTCGGTCACCTCTTCTCCTCCCGGTTCGCGATCAGCCGGCGTCGGCCAGAAGCGACAGCTGCCGGACCGGCCCCGAACCGGAAGCGTCGGTCAGCGCCGTCGGGTAGTCGCCGGTGAAACAAGCGTCGCAATACTGCGGGAGCTCGTTGTTCCGCGCGGCGGAGCCGACAGCGCGATAGAGGCCGTCGATCGACAGGAAGCCGAGGCTGTCCACCTGGATGTAGCGCGTCATCTCCTCGATCGACATGCGCGAGGCCAAGAGCTTGCCCTTCTCGGGCGTGTCAACGCCGTAGAAGCAGGAATCGGTGGTCGGCGGTGAGGCGATGCGCATGTGCACCTCGGACGCGCCGGCCTCGCGCATCATCTGCACGATCTTCAGCGACGTGGTGCCGCGCACGATGCTGTCGTCCACCAGGACGATGCGCTTGCCCTCGATCACCGTCCGGTTGGCGTTGTGCTTCAGCTTGACGCCCATGTGGCGGATGGTGTCGGTCGGCGAGATGAAGGTGCGGCCGACGTAGTGATTGCGGATGATGCCGAAATCGAACGGGATGCCCGACGCCTCGGCAAAGCCGATGGCCGCCGGCGTGCCGCTGTCGGGCACCGGGATCACCACGTCGGCGTCGGCCGGCGTCTCGCGCGCCAGTTCGGCGCCGATGCGTTTCCTGACCTGATAGACCGACGTGCCGGCATAGACCGAGTCCGGTCGGGCGAAATAGACATACTCGAAGATGCAGAAGCGCGACGGCCGCCGATCGAAGGGGCGAAGGCTCTCGATGCCGCGCTCGGTGACGACCACCATCTCGCCCGGCTCGATCTCGCGGACGAAATGGGCGCCGATGATATCGAGCGCACAGGTTTCGGAAGCGAGGATGACCGCGCCATCGAGATCGCCCAGGATCAGGGGACGGATGCCGAAGGGATCGCGGCAGCCGATCATCTTCTCCTGGCTCATGCAGACGATGGAATAGGCGCCTTCGACGGTGCGCAGCGCATCGACCACCTTGTCGACCAGCGCCGCCTTCTGGCTGGTGGCGACGAGGTGGAGAATGGTCTCGGTGTCGGAGGTCGACTGGAAGATGGCCCCCCGGCGCTGCAGGTCGCGCTGGATGGTCATGGCGTTGGTCAGGTTGCCGTTGTGCGCCAGCGCAAAGCCACCGGCCGACAGCTCGGCATAGAGCGGCTGGACGTTGCGGAGGCCGGAGCCGCCGGTGGTCGAGTAGCGCGTGTGGCCGATCGCCCGGTTGCCCGGCAGGCGGGCCAACACCTTGGCCTTGGTGAAGTTGTCGCCGACGAGGCCGATATGCCGCTCGGTGTAGAACTCCTTGCCGTCGAAGGTGGTGATGCCGGCCGCCTCCTGTCCGCGATGCTGCAGGGCGTGCAGGCCCAGCGCGGCGAGAGCGGAGGCATTTTCCACGCCGAACACGCCGAAAACGCCGCATTCCTCGTGGAATCGGTCGTCATCGTCGGCGGCGGAGAATGGGCTGAGGGTGAAATCGTCCATGGTCGGCCTACCCACTTTCGAGATTTCATCTGATCCCGGCTGATTGCCTCGCAAGGCCGGGGATGTCGAAAAATCCGAGGCGTCTCGCCGGACTTTCCGAAAGGCAAACATCAAAAGCCGGCCTCGGCCGGATTTCACATCGGCGGCACGCACGTCCCGCAGCGCTCCGAGCGCCAGAGTCCATCGCGCAGGCAGGCATATAAAGCATTCGGCTCAGTCTTCAAAACGTCAAATGCGCCGGACGGATCCGACGCATTCGCATATCGCGGCCTGAAGCCGGCTCACGGCTTGGGCGAAGAGGTCGACTGGATGAGCTGATCGAGGCCGTTCTGCTCGCCCTGCCTGTAGGCGCCATCATTGGGCGCGGCCGCCGGCGGAGCGGTGTCGTCGACGGGCGGCGACGCATCGTCGCCATCCGGCATGGGCGTGCCGTCATCGATACTCGGATTCTGGAATTGATCGAGGATCTGCTTTTCGGGATCTTCGGGCAGGGCCGCCATCAGCTGGGCGCCAAGGGCGTTGAGCAGGGGCCGCGACTTGGCCTCAGCCACCCATGACGGCTGCGAGGCCTCGTCGTGAATGAACCAGTTGAAGAACAGCATGCCGACGACGACCAGCAGCAGGCCGCGCGCGGCGCCGAACACGAAGCCGAGCGTCCGGTCGAGCGGACCGATGCGGCTGTCGAGCACGTAGTCGGAGATGCGCATGGTGATGAAGCTGACGATGATCAGCGTGATCACGAAAACGCCGCCGGCCGACGCCACCAGCGCCAGCTGCTTCTGCGAAATATGCGGCTGAACGAAAGGAAGGACGTCGTCATAGAGCAGGAATGCCGCCACCGCCGCAGCCACCCAGGCAGCAATCGACAGGACTTCGCGCACGAAGCCGCGGATCATGGCGAGCAACGCCGAGATCAACATGACAACAATGAGGATCCCGTCGAGTAGAGTAATCGACATCTCTGCCCCTTTGGCGGCTGAAGCCCGGCCCCTGATTCCTTCACGCCGTTACCGAATTAACGGTAATGGCCCGAAGTGGCAAATTCAATCAATGACAGCAACGACATGTATCCTCGTGTCGAGTATCCACGCTGCTCGCGGCGAGGCGCGCTTGCGCCCGTGCCGTCGGCGGCGATGCGCGTGACGAGATCGACGAGCTGGGCGACCGCTGCCCGCTTCAGCCCGTTCGGCGCCTCGCCGCTTGTCAGCTTCGGCCCCACGGCGCGAACGAAGCCCAGCTTCTCGGCCTCCTTGAGGCGGGCCGCCGCGTGAGCGACCGGCCGGACCGCACCCGACAGGCTGACCTCGCCGAAATAGACGCAGTCATGCCCGAGAGGCGTGCCGGCCAGCGAGGAGACCAGCGCCGCGGCGACGGCGAGATCGGCGGCCGGTTCCTGGATGCGGAGCCCGCCCGCCACCGCCAGGTAGACGTCGTGCTGGCCGAATCGTACGCCGCAATGCGCCTCCAGAACGGCGAGGATCATGGCGAGGCGGCTGCCGTCCCAGCCGACGACGGCGCGGCGCGGCGTACCCAGCGACGTGGGCGCCACCAGCGCCTGGATCTCGACCAGCATCGGGCGCGTGCCTTCCATGCCGGCAAAGACGGCGGCGCCGGCCGACGAGCCGTCGCGCTCGCCCATGAACAGTTCTGACGGGTTCGGCACCTCGCGCAAGCCGCCGCCGGTCATCTCGAACACACCGATCTCGTCGGTGGGGCCAAAGCGGTTCTTGACCGACCGCAGCACGCGGAAATGACGGGCGCCGTCGCCTTCGAAATAAAGGACGGCATCGACCATGTGCTCGACAACGCGCGGCCCGGCGATGGACCCGTCCTTGGTGACATGGCCGACGAGCACGACCGTGGCGCCGCTTTCCTTGGCGTAGCGGACCATCGCCTGGGCGGCGGTGCGCACCTGCGTCACGGTGCCCGGCCCGGATTCGACCACTTCAGTCCACAACGTCTGGATGGAATCGATGACGACCAGATCCGGCACCGGACCATCGGTAAGCGTCGTCAGGATATCCTCGACGGAGGTTTCGGCCGCGAGCGCCACCGGCGCGTCGGACAGACCCAGTCGTTCGGCTCTGAGGCGCACCTGGGCCACCGCCTCTTCTCCCGAGACGTAGACGACGCGCGCACCCTTGCGGGCCAGCGTCGCCGCCGCCTGGATGAGCAGCGTCGACTTGCCTATGCCGGGATCGCCGCCGACCAGCAAGGCCGACCCGCGCACGAAGCCGCCGCCGGTGACGCGATCGAGTTCGGCGATGCCGGATTCGAGGCGCGGCGTCTGCGCAATCTCACCGGAAAGCTCCACCAGAGGCACGACGCGCCCCTTGCGCATCGGTCTGCCCTTCTGGCCGAAGACGGCCGAGCCGATGCTGCCGCCGCCGCCCACTTCCTCGACGAACGAGTTCCAGGCACCGCAGGCCTCGCACTTGCCCACCCAGCGCGGACTGACGGCGCCGCAGGACTGGCAGACGAATTGGGTGGTGCGCTTGGCCATGACAACTCCGGCTGATGATAGCGATCGTCCAACAAATCTTGGGACAGGGTTGACGGAACATGACCGAATGTTCCCGTTTTGTCCATGGAAAAACACGGGCCACTGCCATGCGCCCAGGGAAAAGCATCTTCGCTGCAATGGCTTGGAACCTTGCGCGCTTCAGAGGAGTTCCAAAGGTCTAGGGCCTGCCGAACGCCTTAGTTTTGTCGTCATTAGCCAACAAACAACGCTTCTAGCGTATGTGTTCTCCCGTAGCGGGAGCCAAGGACCTACCATGAACCCGACCAAGACCATGATCGCCGATGCCCTTCGTCGCTTCCAGATCGAGGCCACGCCGGCCTGGACCAGCATTGCTGCCGGCGGCGATGCGCCCGAGCTCGATCACATCGAGCCGCATTCCAACACGATCAGCACCGTCGACTGCCTGTTCGACGGCAATGCGACCATCATCCTGAAGGGCGAGCGCTCTCTCCCCGCGCGCATCTTCGGTCGGTTCGATTCCCGTCGTGCCGAGGTCGAGCGGATCATCATCGCCGCCTGAGAGCCCCATGAAAAAGCCGACCGGCGGGCCTCCACCGATCGGCTTCTCAAGGGCTGGACTGCGCGTTCAGATCACGCCGGCCACAATGGCGACGACGAATAGAAATGCCGCGCAGACGACGAGGGTGTTGAGACTACGGGTTAGGCTCATCGCGGGTCTCCTTCGTGCTTTCGCGACCGTCCCATTTGCCTGTGCGGCATCTCCCTGGCGGTCGCCAAAACAGTACGTTTCAACCTGTTCATGAGCTCCGCCGACGGCGGAACCGTTTTTTCACGCGGCCGCCGCACCATGCGAGGCCGCCCACCCAAGCGATCGGGCTTGAGCAGATTCTTAACCAGCTCTTGACGAAGCGCAACCAATTTTGGCCTCGCAGCCATGGGCAATAAGGCGATGGTGTTCTAACCGTCTGCCATAAAACCGGAATTTCTTTCCACACGGCCTGGTTCCACGCCGCAAGCCGTGGAAAACCATGCCCGGATCCGTCGGAAACGGCGGACTCAGGTCGTGAAAAGGTAGTTCCGTATCTCGGACGCCTGATGCTCGATGTCGGCCACGCGGTGCTTGACGACGTCGCCGATCGACACCATTCCGACCAGCTTTCCGTCCTCGACCACCGGCAGGTGGCGGAAGCGGCCAGCCGTCATCATGTCCATGAGATCCTCGACGATGTCGTCGCGCGTGCAGGTGCTGACCTTGCGCGTCATGTGCGCGGTCGCGAGCTCTTCCAGCACACGAGCGCCATGCAGCGCCAGCGACGCAACGATGTCTCGTTCCGACAGGATGCCTATGACGCGGCGGTCGTCATCGACGAAAATCAACGCGCCGATCTTGTTGCCCGCGAGGCGCGCCACCGCCTGCCCGAGCGTCATCGAGCGGTCGCCCGTGACCACGTCATCGCCCTTGACGGATAGAATCTGTCTGACAGTCGTCATGTCCATCCCTCCAGCTCGTTCCATGACAAGGAGGCCGCCCGTTCTCGGCGGTCCTGTCCCGTCGCCCCACTCACAGAATGGAGTGAAACGCGGAATCTGGCAAGGCCAACCTAGGGATTTTCCCTTAGCCGGCCCGATCGATGGCCGACGGCCTGGGATCGAACAGGGAAAACAGGAGGATACCGACGATGTATCCGAGCGCGTTCTGCAGAAGCGCCCGGCCGTCGAGGCCCGACGAGGCATAGAGTATGGCGAAAAGCGCGTTGGCGGCGAAGATGAAGCCGAGCAGTTGCAGCACGCGAACGTTCGACCACATCTCGATGATGCCGAGGGCCGGCTGGCGCCAGGCGTCGCCGCCCATGGTCATGATGCCGCCAAGCCCGGCCGCGTAAATAAAGCGGATGGCCGCGCCGAGCAGGGCCGCGACCACGAAGTTCGGCCCGAGCAGGACCGTCTCGCCGCTTCCCGCCAACAGCCAGAACAAGGCGGCGCCGATCGCGGACGCCGTGGCGGAAAAGCCGACGAAGCGCCAAGGTCCGAACCTCCGCGCCACCGCCGTGCCGAAGGCGGTCAGCCAAAGCATGTCGAAGATGAGGCTCTGCAGCGAAGGACTGATGAAAGAGTAGGTGAAGGGGCTCCAGATGCCGGCCGGCCAGCCACCCGGGAAGCCGTCCCCGGACATAAGATACTGGTAGCGCATCGGCGTGAAGCAGAAGGTGAGCAGAAAGGTCGCCGCCCCGTCCCCACCGAGGTACCAGGTGCGACCGATGAATATGCCTGCCGACAACAGGATGAAGGCCAGGATCACCCGCGGCAGGTTGAACATCGGCTCGTGGTTGTCGTTGTCACCTTGCATGGCGGCTTCCTCAACGCCCGCCTTGCCGCGAGCCACGACAGCGCTTTATCGCAAAGGCGGGAGCCGTGCCAGTGCGTCTTCAAAAAGAGACAGTAGGGGCCAGTGAGTGCCGCGATGACGCAGATGGAAGAATCACTCAAAACGCAACAATCGCGATAACCGATTGTAAACCCTTATCGGGCCCGAACACCCGATCGCGGTAACCAAGACGCTCCGGCGGAGTTACCCCCGCGTCACTGCCCGTTTTTACCCTCAGAAGGCCGGGAAACAGCCATTCGAGGACCCATCGCTTTTCAACCGCCGGTCCCCGCCCATCCGAGAAGATTGGGGACAACGGGCGTCTCCTGGCACGAGGCCTGCTCGGGAATCGCCAGGTTGGGTTAGGACGGGGTGCCCCTGTGCCGAAATGGCATGGCGCTTCGTCCGCCACAGGCAACTTGAGCCTTGTCGGTCTGGTCTTGCGGGGATTTCGATGAAAAGCGTCGTCGCGCGTTCTCTTTACGATTATTGGACGAGCCTGCGCGGTCAGCGGGCGGCGCCGGAACGCAATGAAGTGGACCCGGCGGCCATTCGCGGCATTCTTGGCGACACGTTCATCCTTGAGGCGCTCGATCGCCACAACTATTCCTTCCGCCTCGCCGGTACCCGCATCTGCGCCGCCTATGGCCGCGAGCTGAAGGGGCGCAACGTGCTCGACTTCTGGTCGGGCAAGGACCGTGAATCCATCGCCTGCCTGCTGGCGGCGGTGGTCGAGGACGGCGCCGCCGCCGTGTTCGGCCTCAACGCGACCAACGATCGCGGTCAGCTGATGCCGGTGGAGGTGATGTTCCTGCCGCTTCGTCATCAGGGACCGAACCACACCCGCATTCTCGGCTGCTTCGCCCCCATGGACCAGCCTTACTGGCTCGGCCTCTATCCGGTGGTCCGCCAGCCCCTGCAGAGCCTCCGGCTGATCTGGCCGGACGAGAAGCCCGCCTTCCTGCTCACCAGCGAGAAGGTCGACGGCACCCACGCCCGGGCACCCATGCGCCACGAGCCGCCGCCGATCAGCATCGATCGCCGTCGTCCGGCGCCGCATATGCTGCCGGGCCGGACTTTCCGCCACTTCCGGGTGATCGAGGGCGGCCGGGCCGACTGAACAGGTCGCCAAGGCCGGCCACTAAACTCAATCTTAAGGTTGCATGCTTAGTTTTGCAGGCTGAGCGGCCGCGTTTGGCCGACAGTGGAAAGCGGCATGGCAACCCTCGCGGCTCCGACGCCTCCTCGTGCGAGCAAATTTCCCAAGCCGGAACGTCGGCGGTTTCAACGCGTCAAGATCGACGTGCTGGGCCGCTTCATGCTGCCCAACCGCACCGAGTATCCCTGCCAGGTTCAGGACATGTCGCCCGGCGGCACCGCACTGATCACGCCGGTGGCCGGCGAACTGGGGCAGCGGGTCGTCGCCTACATCGACCATGTCGGCCGCATCGAAGGACAGATCACCCGTCTGTTCGAAGGCGGCTTTGCCATGACGGTGAACGCCACCGCCGGCAAGCGCGAGAAGCTCGCCGCGCAGCTCACCTGGCTCGCCAACCGCGACAGCCTGAGCCTGCCCGAGGACCGCCGGCACGAGCGCATCACGCCGCAGCGGCCGTTCTCGAACCTGGTACTGCCCGACGGCCAGGAAAGCCGCTGCAAGATCATCGACGTGTCCCTGTCCGGTGCGGCCATCGCCACCACCGCCAAGCCGCCGCTCGGCACCTCGATCACGCTCGGTCGCATGCGGGCACGCGTCGTCCGCCACTTCGGCGACGGCATCGCCGTTGAGTTTGCGATGCTGCAGTCCGAGGACATGCTGAAGAACAATCTCTGAGACCACTTCCTGCGGGTTTCGACCTTTCGAGCGGAACCTGACGGTCGAGGAAGCGCCCGGCCGGCCAGGCCGAAGCCCGCTTGAGCTGGATATGTCCAGATCGACGCGCTGTATAGCTCAGCGTTCTTCAGGCGTTTCCTATTCGATAACCACACCGCCATTCCGACGCCGTTCGGCCACGCTTCCGGCTGGGCGATGACGACGAAGCCGTGCATCGAGCGCGCTTCGTGGCGTCCCTCCTTTCCCACCCGTCACTCGAGCGACCTGTGCCAATGGCGAACACATCCGCCTGGCAGGGTTAATGCACCGTCCTTGATCGGCCGTGCCGGAGTCGGACAGGTCCAGAGAGTCCGGCACGGCACGGCAACCCTTCGGACGCTGATGCGTTAACACCTGTGCTGGAGCGTAAAACCATGGTGGATAGAAAGTAAATTTCCCCACAGAAAACAATATAAACAAATCATAAAACAAGATCAAAATTTTCGTAAACAGATCATTTCCTCGATACGTCCGTTTTGATTTTGCGATTTCACGCGCCCGAAAAACAAGTGTGCCATTCTCCTGACAACAACAGGGAGACGTCACGACGATGAAAAAGATCGCGACGCTAAAGAGAACGGCTCTATTGGCTTTTGCCTTGCTTGCCACCAACACTGCGACGGCGGCGGAAAGACTGATGAGCACCCATGGCGCCGCGGCTCCGCCAGTCGGCTACGTGCAATTCTGCGCGACCTACCCCGCGGACTGTCGTCCCGCGACCGATGTCGATCAGGTCGTCAGCCTCACCCAGGCGGTGTGGAACCAGCTGAACCAGATCAACACGGCGGTCAACACAGCCGTTCTGCCGGCGACGGACATGGAGATCTATGGCGTCCTCGAACATTGGGACTACCCCAAGCTCGCCGGCGACTGTGAAGACTACGTTCTTGAGAAGCGCCGGGAGCTGATGCGCCTCGGATGGCCGGAAAGCGCGCTGCTGATCACGGTGGTGCGCGACGAAACCGGCTCGGGCCACGCGGTCCTGACCGCCCGCACCAACCGGGGCGACGTGGTGCTCGACAACAAGACCGACAAGATCCTCGTCTGGGCCGATACCGCCTACACCTATCTGAAACGCCAATCGACACGCGACCCCAATGCCTGGGACCTCATCGAGGACGCTCGCGCATCGCTCGTTGGTTCTTTGAAGTGATCCACTCCATCGCTGACGTCGCCGTGTCATCCAAGATACGGCGGCGTTGCGATTCCATGCGCGCGACAATAGGAAGCCGGAGCGACCGAGGCGCTGACTGACGACGCATCTTCAACCGGCCGCAACGATTTCCTCAAGAAAATTTACTAGAGGAAAAACAACCATAAGTTTACATATTGTGGACTTGCGGATTGGGCTTTTCCCTGATCGACCGAGGCCCTCCTTCTATGCCGCGCCCTACGCGGTTGAAATCTCCCGCAAAAACATCGTTTCTAAAATCCTACCGCTTGCTTCCATAAGCGATATTTTGTTCACCATATTCTAGTTTTTATTTCTCTTCGTTATTTTTACTCGCTAAAATTACCACTTGCGATCGGACTACCCCACCGTAGCCGAGCGAACCGCTCTGACTCGCCTTGTGTTTCCGTACGGTTGACGATTTATTGTCAGGGAAGGCACCTCTTTCGTTGAGGTGAACTGAGCCATGCACAACACAAGTCAGAACGATACAGTCGATGACGGAAGGGCTGTGATTCCATTGTTGGTTCATGACCTCTGCCGCACGGTCAGGGCGCTTTCCCACGAACAGCGTCTGACCATTCTGGTGCATCTTTCCCGCAAGGAATGCTCGGTCGGCGAGCTCGAGCGGAAGCTGGACCTTCCGCAACCTGCGGTATCCCAACAGCTCGCACGTCTCAGGTCCGACGGTCTCGTCCTGACCCGTCGCGAGGGACGGACCATCTATTATTGCGCGCATCGTCAGCGCATCGGCGATTTTCTCGCCGGACTGAACCGCCTGCTCGTTTGAGCCGATCCCGGCCGACACGGTCTTCACAGCCGAACCCTTCACGCGACCCCGCATAACGAAGAACCGCGCGAAGTCTCCCTCGCGCGGCTCGACAGTTCAGCTATGGCGAGCCGTCACTTCAGTGCGGCGTCGGTGATCTCGTGCGTCCAGGCGCCTTCCGGCTTCTTGGTGATGATCTTCTGATCGAGCACCGCCTTCTCGGTGCGGGCATAGGCCGCCTCGTCGAGCACGCCATCGGAGTCGCCCAGGAGCTTGGCGACTTCCTTGATCATGTAGAGCTGATGCTCCTTGGTCTGAGCGCCGGTGGTGTCGTTCTCCAGCACGATATCGGCAGCCTCATCCGGGTTGTCCTTGGCATAGGACCAGCCCTTCATCGACGCGCGGACGAAGCGGACGAGCTTGTCCTTGAAGGCGGCGTCCTTGAGGCTCGGCTCCAGAACGTAGAGGCCGTCCTCAAGCAGGTTGTCGCCCATCTCGGTGTAGGAGAAGACGGTCAGCTTGTCGGGCGTGTAGCCGGCGTCATAGGCCTGACCGAGTTCGTTGTAGGTCATGACGTGGATGCAGTCGGCCTGCTTCTGGATGAGCGGCTGCACGTCGAAGCTCTGCTGCAGCACCTTGACGCCGTCGGCACCGCCCTCGGTCGACAGACCGTACTTGTTCATCAGCGCAAAGAAGGGCACCTCGTTGCCGTAGAACCAGACGCCGATGGTGTGTCCCTTGAAGTCCTCGACCTTCTTGATCGGGCTATCGGCGGGACAGATGATCTCGAGGCCGGCGTTCTTGTAGGGCTGGGCGATATTGACGAGCGGCACGCCCTTTTCGCGGGCGGCGAGCGCCGCGCCCATCCAGTCGACGATCACGTCGGCGCCGCCGCCGGCGATGATCTGCTCGGGGGCGATGTTCGGGCCGCCGGGCTTGATTTCGACGTCGAGCCCTTCGGCCTCGTAGTAGCCCTTGTCCTTGGCGACGAAGTAGCCGGCGAACTGGGCCTGCGTCACCCACTTCAGCTGCAGCGTCAGCTTGTCGGCGGCTTCGGCGCTGAACGCCGTCAGCGCCAGGGCGCTGGCCAGCGCCAGCTTGGTCATGGTGTTGGTCATGTCGTTCCCCTTTTTTGATTGCCGGCGGCGGTTGCAGTCGCCGGGTTTACCCCTGCCCTTTGCGAACAGATGGATGCCAGAAGGTCACGCGCCGCTCGATCAGCGCGATGACGCCATAGAAGACCGAGCCGAGGATGGCCGCGACGCCGATTTCCGCCCAGACCATGGCGGTGTTCATGCGGCCCATTTCGGTGGAGATGCGGAAGCCGACGCCATAGGTCGGCGCGCCGAAGAACTCGGCCACGATGGCGCCGATCAGCGCCAGCGTAGAGTTGATCTTGAGGGCGTTGAAGATGAAGGGCCAGGCGGCCGGCAGGCGCAGGCGACGCATCTCGTCGCCCCAGGTGGCGGCATAGGTGCGCATCAGGTCGCGCTCCATGTGGCCGGCGGCGGTCAGCCCGGCCTCGGTGTTGACCAGCATCGGGAAGAAGGTCATCAGCACGATCACCGCCGCCTTGGACTGCCAGTCGAAGCCGAACCACATGACGGCGATCGGCGCCACGCCGACGATCGGCAGGGCCGACACGAAGTTGCCGAGCGGCAGGAGGCCGCGCTTCAGAAAGCCGGAGCGGTTGATGAGGAGCGCGGCGAGGAAGCCGAGGCCACAGCCGACGACATAGCCGGACAAAACGGACTTCACGAAGGTCTGAACCACATCCTCCTGGAGGGTGGGCAGCGCGTTCGCCGCAGCGGCCACGATGATCGACGGCGCTGGCAACAGGATTTCCGGAATGCCGAAGCCACGGGTCACCAGTTCCCATTCGGCCACGAGCATGACACCGAACAGGAGCGGCACCGCGAGATCGACAAAGCGCCGCGCCGCCGGCTGTCTGTCTCCGAGATGGACGAGGTAGACGCAGAGCCAGGAAATGCCGAGGGCCACGCCGAGGATGGCGATGAGCAGAAGCGGGAGCATCAGCCAGCCCTCCGTTCGGGACGGGCACCCATCAGGTGCATGACGAGACGCTCGGACCATCCGACCAGGAGAACCAGCAGCCCAGCCAGGAAGGCCGCCGCGAACAACGCCGCCCAGATCTGGATGGTCTGGCCGTAGTAGGAGCCGGACAGGAGACGCGCGCCGAGGCCTGCGACCGCGCCGGTGGGCAGTTCGCCGACGATGGCGCCGATCAAGGATATGGCGATGCCCACCTTGAGTGAGGCGAACAGGAAGGGCACCGACGCCGGCCAACGCAGCTTGGTGAACACCTGGAAGTCGTCGGCGTTGTAGGTGCGCATCAGATCGAGGTGGATGGCCTCGGGCGATCGCAGCCCCTTCACCATGCCCACTGCCACCGGGAAGAAGGACAGGTAGGTGGAGATCAGCGCCTTGGGCAGCAGCCCGGAGATGCCGATGGCGTTGAGCACGACGATCAGCATCGGCGCCACGGCAAGGATCGGCACCGTCTGGCTGGCAATGATCCAGGGCATCAGCGACTTGTCCATCACCTTCTGGTGGACGATGCCGATGGCGAGCAGGATGCCGAGCAGCGTTCCGAGCAGGAAGCCCAGGAGCGTCGCCGACAGCGTCACCCAACCGTGGTAGACGAGGCTGCGCTTGGAGGTGACCGACAGGCCGGCCGTGCTCCGCCAGAGTTCGGCGATAACCTGATGCGGCGCCGGCAGCAGCGGCTTGTCGAGCGTCCAGGAGCGCAGCCAGGTCGCCGAAGGCGTGAATGCAAGGCCCTTCAGTTGCGCCTCGGCCACCACCATGGAATGGTTCATGAACAGGGCCGCGACGTACCAGAACGCCACGAGGACGGCGAGCACCGTCAACACCGGAACGACGCTTTGGCGGACGAAGGATGGCTTGGTCATGCCGCTCCTCCCGGCCAACGCAGCAGCACGTCGGGCAACCGCTCCTCATTGTCGCCAGCAGTCCGGCGCTGTTCGACAAACCCATGGCGTCCGTAGAACCGCCGCGCATCCATATTGGCCTCGAAGGTCCAGAGCGACAGGCCGGTTGGGCGACGCTCCTTGGCCATGTCGATCAGGCGGGCGCCGATACCCTGTCCGCGCGCGGAGCTGGCGAGGTAGAGCGCGGTGACGAAGCCATCGGGCGAAGGGGCCAGGAACCCGGCCACGTCTCCGTCCACCTCGGCGACGATCAACTCCGCCGTGCCAAACACGCTTTCTCGGTAATGGCGCTCCATATCCGACAGCGGATGAACGCGCGGCATCCAGGGGGTGTCGTCGATCCAGGCGCTGTGGATGCCCGCGCAGCGGTCGGTGTCCTGAGGCGACGCCGGGCGCAGGATGACCTCAGTCGTCATAGCTGTGCCCCGCTCTCAGGCCGTCGCGCACCCGTTGGGCGAGCTTCAGGAACTCCGGCGTCTCGCGGATGTCGAGCGGCCGGGGTCCACGCGGCAGATCGCTTTCGACGATGTCGTGGATGCGGCCGGGGCGCGGGCTCATCACCACGATCTTGGTGGAGAGATAGACTGCCTCGGGAATGGAGTGGGTGACGAAGACCACCGTCTTCTTGGTCTTGGCCCAGAGCTGCAGCAATTGCTCGTTGAGATGGTCGCGGACGATTTCGTCGAGGGCGCCGAAGGGCTCGTCCATCAGAAGAAGGTCGGGCTCGACGGCCAGCGCGCGGGCGATCGACGCGCGCTGCTGCATGCCGCCCGACAGCTGCCAGGGATATTTCTTTTCGAAACCCGTCAGGTTGACCAGGGCGAGGTTGCGCGCGATGCGCTCCTGCTGCTGGGCGCGGGTGAGACCCATGATCTCCAGCGGCAGCGCCACGTTGCGGGCGATGGTGCGCCAGGGATAGAGGGCCGGCGCCTGGAAGACATAGCCATAGGCGCGATCGAGACGGGCCAGCTCCGGCGTGGTGCCATTGACCGAAATCGAACCGCCGGTCGGCTGTTCGAGATCGGCGATGACGCGAAGCAGCGTCGTCTTGCCGCAGCCCGACGGCCCGATGAAGGAGACGAAATCGCCCTTGGCGATCTTGAGGTCGATGTTGGAGAGCGCCTGGACCGGCCCGTCGCCGGTCTCGAAAGTCAGGGATAGCGCCTCGATGTCGATGACGTTCATGCTTGCCGGCACCCCGGTTGTGAAGACACAGCCGCTCGCTTGGCCGGCCGCCATGCGCGACCACCTCGTCCGCCGTCCCGACTGAACGGGGCGGCACGGCCAGATATGCAAACTCCTGTCCCGGCCGACGTCCGCTCGCTCACCACATCGGCCGGTATCCGGCCAAAATCCAAGCAAGAAGCGGGCCGGGCAGACCGATCTCAGATGCCGGTGACCGGAATGCCGGCGCGCTCGACCCGGCGCGGCGACACGATTTCCTTCCACTGGCTGAGCGCCTTGGCAACGGCCGTGAAGGGCTTGCGCGGCACGAACTTGCCGTGGCCTTCCTCGGTCTTCATCGTCGCCTCTTCGACCACCACCTTGCCGCGCGACAGCGTGAAGCGCGGCAGACCGATCACCTCGTAGCCGTCGAACACGTTGTATTCGATCACCGACTGCTGGGTTTTCGGCGAGATGACCTTGGAGCGCTTGGGGTCCCAGACGACGAGGTCGGCATCCGCGCCCACCAGAACCGCGCCCTTCTTCGGGTACATGTTGAGGATCTTGGCGCTGTTGGTAGAGGTAACCGCCACGAACTCGTTCATGGTCAGCCGACCGGTGCGCACGCCATAGGTCCACAGAAGCGGCATGCGGTCTTCAAGGCCGCCGGTGCCGTTGGGGATCTTGCGGAAGTCGCCGAGACCATTGCGCTTCTGCGCGATGGTGAACGTGCAATGGTCGGTGGCGACGCAGCTCAGCGAACCGGCGGCAAGGCCGGCCCACAGGCTGTCCTGATGCAGCTTGTTGCGGAACGGCGGGCTCATCACGCGGGCGGCCGAATGATCCCAGTCGGGATTGCCGTACTCGCTGTCGTCGAGCAGCAGGTGCTGGATCAGCGGCTCGCCGTAGACGCGCATGCCCTTCTGGCGGGCACGGCGGATCGCCTCGTGCGCCTGCTCGCAGGACGTATGGACGACGTAGAGCGGCGCGCCGGCCATGTCGGCCAGCATGATGGCGCGGTTGGTCGCCTCGCCCTCGACTTCCGGCGGGCGGGAGTAGGCGTGCGCCTCGGGGCCGGTGTTGCCCTCGGCGAACAGCTTGGCCTGCATCTGGGCGACCACGTCACCATTCTCGGCGTGGACCATCGGCAGACCGCCGAGCTCGGCCAGACGCTGGAACGACTGGAACATCTCGTCGTCGTCCACCATCAACGAGCCCTTGTAGGCCATGAAATGCTTGAAGGAATTGATCCCCTTCTCCTCGATGACCACCTTCATCTCGTCGAAGACGGTCTTGTTCCACGAGGTCACGCACATGTGGAAGGAGTAGTCGCTGTTGGCGCGGCTCGCCCGGTTGTGCCAGCTCTGAAGCGCGCTCAGCATCGACTCGTCAGGGCGCGGGGTGATGAAGTCCACCACCATGGTGGTGCCGCCGGAAAGGCCGGCCCGGGTGCCGCTGTCGAAGTCGTCGGCCGAATAGGTCCCCATGAAGGGCATTTCAAGGTGGGTATGCGGATCGATGCCGCCGGGCATGACGTAGCAGCCGGTCGCGTCGAGAACCTCGTCGCCCTTGAGATCGGGGCCGATCGCGACGATGCGCTCGCCCTCGATGAGGACGTCGGCTTCATACGTCAGATCGGCTGTGACGATGGTTCCACCCTTGATGACCTTCGACATGGTTCAACCCTCGTTGGACGGTTCATCCGTCAGTTTTCTTGTCATGAACAGACTGTAGGGGTTCGCGGCGTAATCGGCAAAAGGCCCGCATTCGACGTAACCGAGCCGACGATACATCGTGACGGCCTCGGTGTTGAGCGGGCCGGTCTCGAGATAGAGCGTTTTTGCGCCACGCTCGGCGGCGATCGCCTCAAGCCGCACCATGATGCGACGACCGAGCCCCAGGCCGCGCGCCGCTTCCGACACGAAGATGCGCTTCAGTTCGGCGGTGGCGTCGTCGAACCACTTCACCGCGCCGCACCCTTCAGCCACCCCACCGCGACGCGCGACGACAAAGGTGATATCCGGCGACTTCAGACCGGCGATATCGGTGCCGAAATGCCCCTCGGGCGGATAGCGCTCCAGCGAGTAGGCGTCGGATGCCTCGATCAGCGCCACGACATCAGGCTGATCGGGCGCTTCCTCCGCCATGTCGTGAAGCGCAGCCGTCATCAGGCAACGATCTCCGCGGTTTCCAGCACGGCGTGCAGCAGCACGTCGGCGCCCGCCGCCGCCCACTCCGGCGTGATCTTCTCGTCCTCGTTATGGGAGAGACCGTCGACGCACGGGCACATGATCATGGTGGCCGGCGCCACCTTGGCCGCCCAGCAGGCATCATGGCCGGCGCCCGAGACGATGTTCATGTGGCTGTATCCGAGCTTTTCGGTGACGGTGCGGACACGGGAGACCAGCGTCGGATCGAAGGTGACCGGATCGAAGTGGCCGACAACCTCGACGGCGCACTTGACGCCCAAGGGGTCGCAGAGCTTCGGCGCCTCGGCCTCGATGATCGCCCGCATGCGGTCCAGCTTCTCCTGGTCGGGCGAGCGGATATCGACGGTGAAGACCACCGTACCCGGCAGAACGTTGCGCGAGTTGGGCGAGAACTTCACCTGGCCAACACCGCCCACGGCGTTCGGCTGACTGTCCATCGCCACCTTCTGCACCAGCTCGAAGATGCGCGCCATGGCAAGGCCGGCGTTGACGCGCATGTCCATCGGCGTCGAGCCGGTGTGCGCTTCCTTGCCGGTCAGCGTGAACTCCAGCCACCACAGACCCTGGCAGTGGGTGACGACGCCGATCTGCTTGTTCTCCGCTTCGAGAATGGGGCCTTGCTCGATGTGATACTCGAAATAGGCGTGCATCTTGCGCGCGCCCACCTCTTCTTCGCCGAGCCAGCCGATACGCTTGAGCTCGTCGCCGAACACCTTGCCGTCGAGATCCTTGCGCGAATAGGCATAATCGAGCGTATGGACGCCGGCAAAGACGCCCGAAGCCAGCATGGCCGGTGCGAACCGGCCGCCCTCCTCGTTGGTCCAGTTGACCACGACGATGGGATGCTTGGTCTTGACGCCGAGATCGTTGAGCGAACGCACGACTTCGAGGGCGCCCAGCACGCCGAGCACGCCGTCATACTTGCCGCCGGTCGGCTGGGTGTCGAGATGGCTGCCGACATAGACTGGCAAGGCATCGGGATCGGTGCCCGGCCGCGTGAAGAACATGGTGCCGATCTGGTCGATGCCGAGCGTCATGCCGGCCGCCTCGCCCCAGGCCTTGAACAGCGCCCTGCCCTTGGCATCGGCATCGGTCAGCGTCTGCCTGTTGCAGCCACCCCTCAGGCCCGGTCCGGTCGTCGCCATCTCCTCGAGGCTGTCCCACAGCCGCGCCCCGTTGACCCGCAAATTATCGGTCGGCGTCGTCATTGTGTTCCCCTGCTCGCGAGGGCGAAGCCGATTGAGCCGCCCCCGGCATCTCCGGCCATCCTGCCATCGATCAACATGGCGGATCGGCAAAACTTTTACCAATTGATAAAGGCATAGTCCGATTTGCCCCTGAAATGGTCAAGGGCGATTTTTGGGCAACGATACAGGCAAAAGCCTCAGTTTTCGGCGAATCCGAAAATCCTGCCGCCTGACTCGGCACCTGCTGAGAGTGAGGCTCAGGCACTCGCCTGCAAAATTCTCACAACACCAGCGCGGCAACGAGCGCAAACGCTGCGTAGGTGGCGTTGAACACCAGAAGCAGGTGAAACCCATGCAGTAGAATGTGATGGACCGACGTCGGCTGTCGAGCCATCACATGGGCAACACCGATCATGCCCAGCATGAACGCTCCGGCGAGCGACGCGACGAACCGTCGAGACAACCCGCAAAAAGCCGCCACGAGCATGGTTATGACGGTCACCTGCGACATGATCCGTTCCTCGTTCCCGATCGACGCTGGCAGGCTTATTCCGGTGTCAGGCCGAAAAATGGCGGGCAACGATCAAACCCCAAGGCTGCGATCAACTTGCCGCGACCATTCAGGAAGCCGGCCCGCCGGAACGGATCGACGAGCCGACAGCGTCAAGGGCGTCTTCGGTCACATCGGTTCGGCTTCGAGGTAGCCGATGGCACTTCCGGCGGCGTCAAGCACGATGGCGACCTTGCCCACACCGGGAATGGCCCAGGGTCCACGCATGACCTTGCCACCGGCGGGCTCCACCTTGCCGACTGCATCGTCAATGTCGTCGACGGCGACGTAGGGGAACCAGTCGCGCGTGCCGGGCTGGCTTTCCGGCCACTCGAAGATGCCGGCGACCGGCTTCTCCTGACCGGCGGCGAAGGCCAGCGTGTAGAGACCATTCTCCCCCATGTCCTGTTCGGCGAAGGTCCACCCCAGGGCGGCGCCGTAGAAAGACTTGGCGGCGGCGACATCGGGGGTCATCAACTCGTTCCAGCAAAAACTGCCGTGCATGGTCATGGCGCTCTCCTCTCGATAGGCCAATACGGAACATATCGTGAACCAAGTATTCGGCCGACGCAATGACAATAATCGGTCTTAATGACAAAACGCCGGCCGGGGAGCCCGGGCCGGCGTCGTCTGGTTCCCTGCCGTAGCCGTGCCTCAGGGCAGCGTCTTCAGCACGTCGGCGATCACAGACACCAGGAAGTCGATCTGTTCCTTGGTCACGATCAGCGGCGGCGACAGGGCGATGATGTCGCCGGTGGTGCGCATCATGACGCCCTTCTCGTAGGCGCTGAGGAAAGCGGCGAAGGCACGCTTGGTCGGCTCGCCTTCCATCGGCTGCAGCTCGATGGCGCCGACGAGGCCGATGTTGCGGATATCGATGACGTGCGGCAGCCCCTTCAGCGAATGCAGCGCATCCTCGAAATACTGCGCGAGTTCCGGGCCGCGATTGAGAAGCCCCTCGTTGGCGTAGATGTCGAGCGTCGCCATCGAGGCGGCGCAGGCCACCGGATGCGCCGAGTAGGTGTAGCCGTGGAACAGTTCGATGGCATGCTCCGGCCCGGTCATGAAGGCGTCGTAGATCTCCGAGGAGCAGAACACGCCGCCCATCGGTATGACGCCGTTGGTGATGCCCTTGGCCGTGGTGACCATATCCGGCACCACGCCGAAATGGTCGACGGCGAACGGCGATCCGAGACGACCGAAACCGGTGATGACCTCGTCGAAGATCAGCAGGATGTCGTGCTTGGTGCAGATCTCACGCAGCCGCTCGAGGTAGCCCTTGGGCGGCACGAGCACGCCGGTCGATCCCGACATCGGCTCGACGATGACGGCGGCGATGTTGGAGGCGTCATGCAGGTAGATGATGCGCTCGAGCTCGTCGGCAAACTCGGCGCCGTATTCCGGCTGGCCGCGCGAGTAGGCGTTGCGCTCGATATCGTGGGTGTGGCGCATGTGGTCGACGCCGGTGAGCAGCGAGCCGAAGAACTTGCGGTTGGTGGGAATGCCGCCGACCGAAATGCCGCCGAAGTTGACGCCGTGGTAGCCACGCTCGCGGCCGATGAGGCGCGTCTTGCTGGCCTTGCCGCGCGCACGCTGATAGGCGACGGCGATCTTCAGGGCCGTTTCCACCGACTCCGAGCCGGAGTTGGTGAAGAACACGTGATCGAGCGGCTTCGGCATCATCGAGGTCAGCCGCGCCGCCAGCTCGAAGGCCTTGGGGTGGCCCATCTGGAAGGCCGGGGCATAATCCAGCTCACCGACCTGGGAAGCCACCGCCTCGACGATTTCACGGCGGCCATGACCGGCGTTGACGCACCAGAGGCCGGCGGCCGCGTCGAGCAGCTTCCGCCCGTCGACGGTGGTGTAAGACATACCGGAGGCCGAGGCGAGCAGGCGCGGCGCCTTCTTGAACTGCCGGTTGGCGGTGAACGGCATCCAGAAGGCTTCAAGGTTGTTGGGAACGGGAACGTTCATGAAAATCTCCGAGCGAAGCGGACGGCGAAGCCTGAATAGCGGTCGAGCAGCGTCCGGATCGACACGTAGATAACGACATGCCCGTTTCCTGAACAAGCAGTTATCTTGTGCAGATCGCGCCCCTTGCAAATGCAGGCCGTTTGTGCGGACCTGTTCGGGAAAGTGAACAACTAAACAGCGGAGAACGTCATGGCACTCGATCTCGGCGGCAAGCTCAGGCGGTTTCGCGAAGCGCGCGGCCTGTCGCAACGCGAGCTGGCGCGGCGGGCCGGCATCTCGAACGCCACTGTCAGCCAGATCGAATCCAACACCATCAGCCCGTCTGTCGGCGCCCTGAAGCGCATTCTCGACGCGCTGCCGGTGGCGATGGCCGACTTCTTCGCAGAGGATGAGCCGACAGCCGAGCAGATCTTCTTCAAGGCGGAAGACCTGATGGAGATCGGGCGCGGCGGCGTTTCCTATCGGCAGGTGGGGCGCGACCTCTCGGGAAAGGCGCTGCAGATCCTGTCGGAGCGCTACGAGGTCGGCGGCAGCTCGGGCCGCATTCACCTTCGCCACGAAGGCGAGGAAGGCGGCATCGTGCTGAAGGGTCAGCTTGAGGTGATCGTGGGAGACAAGCGCCAGGTCCTCGGCCCCGGCGAGGCCTATTACTTCAAGAGCCAAGAACCCCACCGCTTCCGCAACGTCGGCGACGACATCTGCGAGGTCATCTCGGTCTGCACGCCGCCGAGCTTCTGACCATCCGGACAAATTCTTCCACCGCGACCGGCGTTTTGCCACCGATCCGGGCTTGCCGAACTGCTCGATAGCGTGGACATTCGCTTCATGAGTTACGAAACAGCGATTGAAGGTCAGGATCTCGCCCGCGCGCGCGGCTCCAAGAAGCGGACGCGCATTCAGGCGGAAAACGAGGAGCGAATCCTCGACGCGGCGCTGGAGGTGTTCTCGCGCTATGGCTTCCGTGGCGCCACCGTCGACCAGATCGCCGAGAAGGCCGGCATGTCCAAGCCGAACCTTCTCTATTACTTCCGCCGCAAGCACGATCTCTATACGGCGGTGTTGACCCGCACGCTCGACATGTGGCTGGCCCCCTTCGGCGAGATGGCCGAAGATGGCGACCCGGAGGCCGAACTCACCGGCTACATTCGCCAGAAACTCGAACAGTCGCGCGACTTTCCCCATGAAAGCCGGCTGTTCATCGGTGAAATTCTGCTGGGCGCCCCGCATCTCGACGCTGTTCTGAAGACTGACCTCAAGTCGATCGTCGAAGAGAAGGCCGAAGTCATCCGCCGCTGGATCGGCGACGGCAAGCTTCTCGACGTCGACCCCGTGCATCTCATCTTCATGATCTGGGCGACGACGCAGCACTACGCCGACTTCGACGCGCAGATCCGCTCGGTGCTGGGGCGCGGCGTCGAGGATCCGGCGACCTTCCGCGCAGCCTCCGACACGGTGATCGGCGTCTTGATGCGCGGCATCCTACCGGCGCGCGGTTAGCCCGGATTGGCGCCTACGGCTTCCTGAACACGGCGGCGTGGCTTCGCCAGACGGCCGGACGATCGGCGGCAACGAGGCCGGCGGATTCGGCCATCGCGCATTCCTCGGCGAATGACGCCTCGGAAACATGGCCGCTCGGCTCGGCGAGAAGCAGCCTTGCGCCGGACTTCATGGCCGCCGTCGCCTCATTGAAGAAAGCGGCGACATCGCCGAGCTCATGAACGACGGCAAAGGCGAGAACGAAATCGATCTCGCCGGGAAGATCGGCAACGCCGAGGCTGTTGTCGCGCCCGAGGCGCATGTCGACCCGCGTCTCCAGCCCCGCCGATCTGGCGCGACGCCCCAGCGCGGCCAGCATGCGCGGCTCGATGTCGACCACATGAACCTTGCCGGTCGGTCCGGCGAGACGCGCCAACTCCAGCGTGAAGTAGCCCATGCCGGGGCCGGGCTCCAACACACGGAATCCTGGCTTGACATAAGGCTCCAGCAGTCGAGCCGGATGCTGGACCAGCCTTCGCAACGGATTGAGCAAAAAATAGCCCAGATACCAAGGACAGCGATGCGGCATTCGTTTCTCCCCCCACTTGGCCGCGAGCCCGAGGCTCGTCCGCCGGTGTCCATCAAATGGGGGTAGCGTCACGGCGCCACCACGTCGCCGCCGCTCCGGATCAATGCTTAGAGCCTGGCCCGAAACTCTACTGGGGCGGACATCTGGCTTCGGCTTCTGCGCTTCCGGTGCTCACGAACCTCAAGTTCGCTCCGCTCCGGTTCTCGAAACCATCGCCATCTGCCTCACCCCAGCGAGTTTCGGGTCAGGCTCTTAGGCCCAAGCCGGATTTACTCGGCCGCGACGGCCGAGGGGTTGTTGGGATGGGTCGTCCAGTTGGCATACTGGGCCGGCACCACCTTGCCGGTGCGCGGATCGACCGAACCGGGCGTCATCGGCTGCATGGTGATGCAACCGTCGACCGGACAGACGTTGACGCAGAGATTGCAGCCGACACACTCCTCGTCCTTCACCTCGAAGTGCCTGACGCCGTCGACCATGTGGGTGATCGCCTGATGCGAGGTGTCCTCGCAGGCGATGTGGCAGCGGCCGCACTTGATGCAGAGGTCCTGATCGATCCTGGCCTTGGCGATGTAGTTGAGGTTGAGATACTTCCAGTCCGACAGGTTCTTGACCGCGAGACCACGGAAGTCCTCGATGGTGTCGAAGCCATGGCCGTCCATATACTTCTTCATGCCGTCGATCATTTCCTCGACAATCTTGAAGCCGTAGGTCATCACCGCGGTGCAGACCTGCACCGTGCCGCAGCCGAGCGCGATGTATTCCGCCGCGTCGCGCCAAGTCTCGATGCCGCCGATACCGGAGATTGGCAGCCCGTAGGTTTCCGGGTCACGGGCGATCTCGCCGACCATGTTGAGGGCGATCGGCTTGACGGCCGGCCCGCAATAGCCGCCGTGGCTGCCCTTGCCGTCGATGGTGGGGACAGGCGCGAAGCTGTCGAGGTCCACCGCGACGATGGAGTTGATGGTGTTGATGAGCGACACCGCGTCGGCTCCGCCCTTCTTGGCGGCGCGGGCCGGATAGCGGATGTCGGTGATGTTGGGCGTCAGCTTGACGATCACCGGCATGCGGGTGGCTTCCTTGCACCAGCGGGCGACCATCTCGATGTATTCGGGCACCTGCCCCACCGCCGAGCCCATGCCGCGCTCGCTCATGCCGTGCGGACAGCCGAAGTTCAGTTCCAGGCCGTCGGCGCCGGTCTCCTCGACGCGGGCGATGATCGATTTCCAGTTTCGTTCCTCGCAAGGCACCATCAGCGAGACGACCAGCGCCCTGTCGGGCCAGGCCTTCTTCACTTCGGCAATCTCGCGAAGGTTCAGTTCCAGCGGGCGGTCAGTGATCAGCTCGATGTTGTTGAGGCCGGCAAGGCGACGATCGCCCGAATGGATCGCGCCGTAGCGCGGACCGTTGACGTTGACGACGGCGGGGTCCTCGCCGAGCGTCTTCCAGACAACGCCACCCCAACCGGCGCGGAAGGCGCGCTCGACATTGTACTTCTTGTCGGTGGGCGGCGCCGAGGCCAGCCAGAAGGGGTTCGGCGACTTGATGCCAAGGAAATTGGTACGGAGGTCGGCCATATCGGAACTCCTTCAGGCGGAAAGGGCGGCGTGGATGGACAGGGCGGCGCGCTTGCCGTGATCGACGGCCTGAACAGTGAGGTCCTCACCACCCCGAACGCAGTCGCCGCCGGCCCATACCCTGGCGGCGGAAGTGCGCATCTCCTCATCGACCGCGATACGCCCACCGTCGAGGGCAACCGTCTCCACCGGTCCGGAAACGAAGGTCTGGCCGATCGCCTTCATCACCTGGTCGGCAGCGAGGCGGAGGGTTCGGCCGGTTCCGGTCAGTCGGCCGGAAGCATCGAGCGCCGTCCGCTCGAAGTCGACGGCAGCGACGGCATTGCCTTCGGACACCACCTGCCGGGGCGCCACCCAATGCAGGATGCGGACCCCGTTGACCTGCGCCAGCTCCTGCTCGTAACGGCTGGCGCCCATTTCGGCCGGGCCGCGCCGATAGGCGATGGTGACTTCGTCGGCCCCGAGCTTCTTGGCTTGCACGGCGGCATCCACCGCCGTCATGCCGCCGCCGATGACGACGACGCGCGAGCCGACCTCAATGGTCGACTTGTCCGGCGATTGCCGGAGATCCTCGATCCAGCGGACCGCGTCGACGACGCCCGCCGTTTCCTCGCCTTCGACACCGAGGGCGTTCACGGCCTGAAGACCGAGGCCGAGAAAAACGGCATCGTACTTGGCCCGAAGTTCGACCAGCGAATAGTCGCGACCGAGCGCCTTTCCAGCCTCGATGGTAATGCCTCCGACGCCCAGGATGAAATCCACCTCGCGCTGGGCAAAGCCATCGGTGGCCTTGTAGGCGGCGATGCCGAACTCATTGAGCCCGCCCGCCTTGCCCCGTGCTTCGATGATAGTGACGTCGTGGCCCTTCAGCGCCAGCTCGTGGGCACAGGCAAGGCCCGCCGGGCCGGCGCCGATGACGGCGACCTTGCGACCGGTGGCAGGCGCGCGGACGCCATAGGTCGAATGACTTTCGAGATAGCGGTCGGTGGCGTGGCGGTGGAGAAGACCGATGCGCACCGGCTTTTCCTCGGCGACGTTGCGGACGCAGGCTTCCTCGCAGAGTGTCTCCGTCGGGCAGACGCGGGCGCACATGCCGCCGAGAATGTTGGACGCAAAGATCGTTTCCGCAGCGCCCTCGACGTTGCCTGTTCCGATCTTCCGGATGAACAACGGTATATCGATCGAGGTCGGACAAGCATTGGTACATGGCGCATCGAAGCAGAAGTAACAGCGGTCGCTTTCGACGACCGCTTCGTGCGCGCTGAGCGGCGGATGAACGTCCGAGAAATTCTTACCGTAATCGTCCGCCGCGAGGCGTCCCGCAGAAATGTCCGGCATGGATGTTGGTCCCGTGGCTGGTGCACAGTAACGACGAAGACAAAACGCTCCCGTTCATCGGATCAGCCGATTTGGCGCATCCGATGTCCTTGATCCGAACGTGATTCAGAACCGTCAAAACCGGCTCGAACCAGATCTTCCGATTGCTTTGTCCGCTATTCCCCGGCGGTTTTTCTCCGCCCTTCTGTTTCCTTGATCTTTCGGTAAAAAAAACGAAGGGTCAAGGCGCAAATTTGAGCAGAAACACCGGGATCGAGCCTTTTCCCTGAGCGGCAGGCAGAGGACCGTCCCCGGCCGTGGAGGCAGAGCCCGTCAAAGATCGGACAGGTGCAATCGTCGGAAGTGTTTGGCTTGGAGGCCCGACAAAAAAAGAGGGCTTGCGCCCTCTAGTTGTTTGGACCGCTAGTCCGCGAAACCGCGGAAAGGGGCTGCTAAACCCCGCGACGAGTTGAGCCAGCAACGTTGTCGCAATTTTTATGATAGCGCGTCGCTCGTAATGTTCCAGCGCCAAAAACGGTCAGGCGCCGATTTTCGCTCACAACATAGCAGAAACATTCAAATCGCCATTCGAGTGCGACATCCTTGCAACAGGCCGCGCGGCAGGAATCGGCGCATGCCCCTTCCATCCATACAATTGATATATAACATCAAAATCGATCATCCAGCCCAATCTGACGCGAAGGTCGAGCCCTCGGCGCACGTTGGCGCCGCAGGATACGGACCGCACCCACCGCCAAGGATCAACGGTTGTGATGGTCCGTGGCGACAAATGCTCGATTGGTTGCAAGCCGATGGACGATTGCCATTCGCATCGTCTCTATTGTCCGCCCCTCTTGAACCGAACTAAACCCTGGATAGCATTCTCGATGATCACATGGCCGGCGTCTGCCGAGAGGGACATGATCGACTCGGGGTGGAACTGGACGGCGGCAAAGGGTTCGGTCTGGTGTTCGATGGCCATGATCACCCGATCCTCGGTGTCCGCCGTCACGCGGAACGCTTCAGGCAAATGAGCCCGATCGGCGTGGAGCGAGTGGTAGCGGCCGATGACGATCTCGGACGGCAGGCCCTTGAACAGCAACGAGTTGCCCGACACCGCGATCTTCGACGGCTTGCCGTGATAGGGCACCGCGAGCTGTGCCAGCTTGCCGCCGAAAGCCTCCACCATCGCCTGCAAGCCCAGACAGACGCCGAACACAGGCAGGCCAAGCTGCCGCGCCGCCGCGATCGTCCGCGCGCACTGGAAATCGGACGGGTTACCCGGCCCCGGCGACATGACGAGCAGGTCAGGCTTCTCGGCGGCGATCAAGGCCGTGTCGATGCCTTTTCCCTTGGAGGCGCGCAGCGTCTTCACCTCGGCGCCGGTCTGACGGAAATAGTTGGCCAGCGTGTGAACGAAGCTGTCCTCATGGTCGACCAGCACGATCCGCAAGCCCGCACCGACGGCCTCACGCTCCACCAACGCGGCAGCGACCGGTGCGGTGCCGGCCTCGCGAATTGCGGCGATCAGCGCCGAAGCCTTCAGCTCGGTCTCCTTCTCTTCATCCTCCGGCACAGAATCATAGAGTAGCGTCGCACCGGCGCGGACCTCGGCGATACCGTCCTTGAGGCGGATGGTCCGGAGCGTGAGACCGGTGTTGACGTCGCCGTTCATCAGGAAGGCGCCGACGGCGCCGCCATACCAGGCGCGGCAGCTCTTCTCGTTGTCCTCGATGAACTGCATCGCCCACAGCTTGGGCGCACCGGTCACCGTCACCGCCCAGGCGTGGCTCAGGAAGGCATCGAGGCCATCCATGCCATCGCGCAGCCGTCCCTCGATATGATCGACGGTATGAATGAGGCGCGAGTACATCTCGATCTGGCGGCGGCCGATGACGCGGACGGACCCCGGCTCGCAGATGCGGCTCTTGTCGTTGCGGTCGACGTCCGAACACATGGTGAGTTCGGCCTCGTCCTTCTTGGAATTGAGCAGGATGCGGATCTGCTCCTCGTCCTCGATGGCGTTGCGGCCACGCCGGATGGTGCCGGAAATCGGGCAGGTTTCGACGCGCTTGCCGTTGGTGACGCGCACGAACATCTCTGGACTGGCGCCGATCAGATACTCGGACGCACCGAGATTGAACATGAAGCCGAAGGGCGCAGGATTGATCTGCTGCAGCCGGCGGGCGATGGCCGACGGCGGCGACGACGGCTTCTCATAGAACACCTGCCCCGGCACCACTTCGAAGAGGTCGCCGCGCTTGAAATACTCCACCGCCTTGCTGACCGACGCCGCGTATTCGCCGGGCTGGTGGTCGCCGCGTCCCGGATCGCGGTCGGCCACCTTGAAAGGTTGCGGTTCGCCATCGCGCGGCAAGCCGACGGTCAGCCGTCCCTCGACGACGAAATCGTAAGAGTAGACGGTGGCGGCGGCGCGGTGATGGTCGACGACGACGATCTCGTCGGGGAAATAGAGCACGAGGTCGCGCTGGTCGTCGGGACGCGGCAGCTTGAAGTCGACGCTGTCGAACTGGAAGGCGAGGTCGTAACCGAAGGCGCCCCAGAGGCCGAGCTTGTCGTCCTCGGGCGTTGCGAACTTGGCGATGATGCGGCGAAGCACGGAGAAGACCGACGGCTGACGCGAGCGATCCTCCTCGGCAAAGCCGCCCTCGGGCGTCTTTACCTCAAGCGAGATCAGCGCATCATCGACGGCAAGGGAGGCGAGATCGGGACCGCGGACGGCAGCGACGAAAGCGGGGAGCAGGATACGGCCGCGTGCGTTGAGCGCCTCGATCGTCACCTTTCGACCACGGGCCGTGATCGCAACCGGCGGATCGACGAAGGCGATGTCCCAGCGCGAGTACCGTCCCGGATACTCGTAGTTGGACGACAGCACGGCGCCACGACGCGTATCGAGCTTGTCGAAATAGCCTGAAATCGCCGTCTTGTAGTGGTCGGGCCGCGCACTGCGCGCCACCTCCACGCCACCGGCGGTGACGAATGACTCTCTCTTGCCTGAAAAACCGGCTTCGGCGTCGCTCTTGACCATCGCAATCTCCCCTGTTGCCACCCGGAGAGACCGCCTGGACACCTCAACAAAAAGGGCCGGTCCGGTCTCCCGGAGCAGCCCTCGCTCATTTCGTCCACCTGGACACACCGCGTCGGCCGCTCTCCTTAAGAGAAGCGCCACCACCACGAAGCGTTCAGGGCGACAAAACCGTTCATGGCTTCTCCCATAGGCGAAGCGCGTCGGGTTGTAAAGAAGATCAACATCGCGACACATTCGCAAAGAGGAGTTTGCATTTCCCCCGTTCGATCTTACAACCCTTGCATCGCCGGCCATCGTCGGCCACCCGATTTCGGCGTCTTGCGCCGCATGCTTTGACAATAGGTTGCGCCCGTGTCCCAGGAATCCTCCCCCGTCATCCGCCTCGCCGACTACAAGCCCACCCCCTACGCCATCGACAAGGTCGACCTCGATTTCGACCTGACGCCCGAGGCAACGCTCGTGGCCGCGACGCTGGCCATCTCGCCGCGCGACGGCACCTTCGGCGAGCCGCTGGTCCTCAATGGCGACGAGCTGACGCTCGCTCGCGTCGCTATCGACGGCCGCGAGCTCTCCCAGGACGAGTACGAGGCGAGCCCCGATCAGCTGACCATCAAGGTGCCGCCCAACGGCGCCTTCCGCCTCGAGATGACGACACGCCTCGACCCGGCCGCCAACACCAAGCTGATGGGCCTTTACCGCTCGTCCGGCACCTGGTGCACGCAGTGCGAGGCGGAGGGCTTCCGCCGCATCACTTATTATTACGACCGGCCGGACGTGCTCAGCGTGTTCACGGTCAAGATCACCGCGCCGAAGGTCGAGGCGCCGATCCTGCTCTCCAACGGCAATCCGGTGTCGGTCGGAGATCTCGGGGACGGACGCCACTTCGCCATCTGGCACGATCCGTGGCCCAAGCCGAGCTACCTGTTCGCGCTGGTCGCCGGCGACCTCGACGCCTACGAGGACGAGTTCACGACGATGAGCGGCCGCAAGGTGATGCTTGCCGTCTATGTCGAGAAGGGCAACGCGCCGAAGGCGGCCTACGCCATGGACTCTCTGAAGCGCTCCATGAAGTGGGACGAAGAGGTGTTCGGCCGCGAGTATGACCTCGACGTATTCAACGTGGTGGCGGTGTCCGACTTCAACATGGGCGCCATGGAGAACAAGGGCCTCAACGTCTTCAACGACAAGTATGTGCTGGCCGACCCGGAGATCGCCACCGACGCCGACTATGCCGGCATCGAGGCGGTGATCGCCCACGAGTATTTCCACAACTGGACCGGCGATCGCATCACCTGCCGCGACTGGTTCCAGCTCTGCCTCAAGGAGGGCCTCACCGTCTTCCGCGACCAGGAGTTCTCCTCGGACATGCGCTCGCGGGCGGTCAAGCGCATCTCCGATGCCCGCCTGCTCAGGAGCCAGCAGTTCCCCGAGGACGGTGGCCCGCTCGCCCATCCGGTGCGCCCCGAACAGTACAAGGAAATCAACAACTTCTATACGGCGACCGTCTACGAGAAGGGCGCGGAGGTCATCCGCATGCTGAAGACGCTGATCGGCGACGACGCCTTCGCGCGCGGCATGGATCTCTATTTCACCCGGCATGACGGCGAAGCCGCCACGATCGAGCAGTTCATCGCCTGTTTCGCCGAAGCGTCCGGACGCGACCTCGAACCCTTCATGGTCTGGTATCGCGAGGCAGGAACGCCCGTCGTCACCGTCGAGGAATCCTGGGACGAAGCGGCGAAGCGCTTCACGCTGACGCTCACGCAGGAGACGCCGGCGACCCCCGGTCAGCAAACCAAGAAGCCGCGCGTCATTCCGGTGCGCTTCGGCCTTGTCGGCCCCGACGGCGGGGACATGCGGCCGTCCAGGATCGCCGGAGCCGAGGTGAACGAGAACACGCTGGTCCTGACGCAGCCTTCGCACACCGTCACCTTCGACGAACTGCCGTCACGACCGGTCGCATCGCTGTTCCGGGGCTTCTCGGCGCCGGTCAAGGTGCGGCAATCGCTGTCGTCGTCCGACCTCATCTTCCTGCTGGCCAACGATGCCGACAGTTTCAACCGGTGGCAGGCCGGCACCACGCTGGCCATGACGGCGCTGGTCAAGGCAACGCAACAGGTGCGCGCCGGCCAGGCGCCCAGCTTCGAGACGGCGCCGATCGACGCGCTCGCCGCCCTCATCGACGATCCGTCCCTGGACGCCGCCTTCAAAGCGCTGCTCATCTCCGTGCCCAGCGAGAACGACGTCGCCCGCGAAGTGGCCGAGAATGTCGATCCGGATGCCGTGGCGACCGCGCATCAGGCCTATCGCCGCGCCATCGCCGACCGGCTCGGAGCACGCCTCACGGCGATTGTCGAGGCTGACGACGCCGCGTCAGGGCAGCCTTACGTGCCGGATGCGGCCGGCGCCGGCCGACGGTCGCTTGCCAACACCGCGCTCGATCTCCTGTCGATCACGGGATCGGACGAAGCCATGGCGCTGGTACGCAAGCGCTTCGAGACGGCGACCAACATGACCGACCGCATGGCCGCACTGACCATTCTGGTCCATCGTGGAGATGCGGGCGCGGAAGCGGCACTCGCCGCCTTTTTCGAGCGCTTCGACACGGTGCCGCTGGTCGTCGACAAGTGGCTGTCGGCCCAGGCATCCGCACCACTGCCCGGCACGCTCGACAAGATCACGGCACTGACGGAGCATCCCGCCTTCTCCTTCGGCAATCCGAACCGCGTGCGGGCGCTGGTCGGCGCTTTCGCCACCTCCAACCCGACCCAGTTCGGACGGGCGGATGGCAAGGGCTTCGGCTTCGTCGCCGGCATCATCTCGCGGCTCGATGCGACGAACCCGCAGCTTGCCGCGCGTTTGCTCGTCACCTTCCGGTCCTGGCGCTCCTACGAACCGAAGCGGCGAGCCCAGGCGGAAACGGCGCTGCGCTCGATCCAGACCAAGCCGCAACTGTCGCGCGACGTCGCCGACATTCTGGAGCGGACGCTGGCCTGATCGGCTGATTTTGCGAGATATCCCCTCCCCCATATCTTCTGTGGAGGATGGCCGGGAGGGGATGACAAATCGAAAAGACGCTTCATTTCCAATCCGAATCCCGCCTCCGGATTCGGCAGGAATGTCACACACACCCCCATTTGCCCGCGGCGATTCAAAAAGAAGATTCAACGCTCTTTAACCTATGGACAGAGCGATTCCCGATGATTCAAACTGCCCGTGATTCGGGGGTTGTTTCGCGTTCCCCAACAACATGCGGCGGCGGGGCAACGACATGGCGGGCAACGACCTCAGTCGAGGGTCGGGAACGTGGAAGGCACGCCTTTTCGGCGACGCCGAAACGGAGAGACTTCTCAAGGGACATGCCGGCCTTCTCGTGCGCCCGTCCTATCTGCGCCTCCTGCAGGCCGAGCCGCTGTTTCGGCGCTCGATCCCGGTTCTGATCTGCGCCTTCCTGCTGGTGGGCGGCATCTTTCACGTCTCCAATCTTCTGCAGCAGCGGACCGACACCTATCGAGCGGCCTCCGACATGGTGGCGCTCCTGGCCGAGGCGCTCGACGCCGACCTTTCGGTTCATCCTTCGCTCGAAAAGGCCGAGGGCGGCTACTCGGGCGTGATGCGCGCCGCCTTGCGCGACAGCCTGCCGCCGTCGGCGACGAGCGACGGTCGCGTCATCCTGTTCGCCGATGCCGACGGCACCATCCGGGCGACGGCGCCGGAGGGAGCGTTCGTGGGCCAGGGCACCGTCGCGGATCTGTTCGGCGCCGACCAGCCGATGCTGGTGTTCGGCAAGCGCGCCGGCGTGCTGGACGTGACGCTGGCCGGCGGCACCGAAGCGCTGGCCACCGTGCGCAACCTCGCCGGCGACCGTGGCACGATCGCCGTCTATCAGCCGCTGGCGCAGGTCTATGTCGGCTGGCGGCACGACGTCACCATGACGGCCGTCCTGTTCGTCGGCACGTCCCTGATCCTGATCGCCGTCGTCTACGCCTTTTTCGCTCAGATGAGCCGGGCACGTGAAGCCGACCGCATCTACAACGCCACGCAGGCGCGGGTCGACACGGCGCTCCGGCGCGGCCGATGCGGCCTCTGGGACTGGGATCTCGCCCGCGGTCGCTTGTTCTGGTCGCCCTCCATGTACGTCATCCTGGGCATGGAGCCCAACTCCGACCTGATGGGCTTCAACGACCTGCAGGGCATGATCCACCCCGATGACGTCGACCTCTACGAGCTTGCCAAGGAGGTGCTGGAAACCGGCCAGCCCTCCGTCGACTTGGAGTTCCGCATCCGCCACGCCAGTGGCGAGTGGGTGTGGCTGAGGATGCGGGCCGAGGTGGTTCGCGACCATGACGGCTCGCATCACCTCATCGGCATCACCGTCGACGTCACCGAGCAGAAGACGCTCGCCCAGGAAAACGCCACCGCCGCCATCCGCCTGCGCGACGGCATCGACACCATCTCCGAAGCCTTCGTCATCTGGGACTCGGAAAACCGTCTGGTCATGTGCAACTCGAAATACCAGAGCCTGCACCAGTTGCCCGACAGCGTCGCCCGCCCGGGTACTCCCTATGCCGAGGTCATGGCGGCGGCCCGCCAGCCCAAGGTGTCGAGCGAAGGGCTGCGCTACTCGATGACCGGCGGCGAACGCTCCTACGAGGCGCGCCTCGACGACGGCCGCTGGCTGCAGATCAACGAGCGGCGCACCAAGGATGGCGGCTTCGTGTCGGTCGGAACCGACATTACCCAGCTGAAGCGCCACGAGGAGAACCTCCTCGAAAGCGAGCGGCAGTTGATGGCGACCGTCGCCGACCTGCGCCAGCATCGTCACAAGATGCAGCTGCAGACGACACAGCTGGTCGAGCTGGCAGAGAAGTACGCCGAGGAAAAGGCGCGCGCCGAGGCGGCCAACCGTGCGAAGTCGGAGTTCCTGGCCTCGATGAGCCACGAGCTCAGGACGCCGCTCAATGCCATCATTGGCTTCTCGGACATCATGATGTCCGGCATGTTCGGCGATCTCGGGTCGGAGAAATACACCGACTACTGCCGCGACATTCACGACAGCGGCATTTACCTGCTCAACGTCATTTCCGATATCCTGGACATGTCCAAGATCGAGGCCGGCCGGGTCAATCTCACGCTGGAGTCGGTGGTGGTCGACGAGGTGCTCGGCGAGTGCGTACGCATCATGTCGTCGCAGGCCGAGACGCGGCAGATCATCCTCGCCACCGACTTCGAGGCCACCGAACCCATGGTGGCCGATCGCCGCGCCGTCAAGCAGGTGGCGCTCAACCTTCTGTCCAACGCGCTGAAGTTTACCCCGGCATCCGGCACCGTGACGGTGCGGACCCGGCAGGTGGGCGACAACGTCCTGTTCTCGGTGAGCGATACCGGCATCGGCATCCCCGCCGCGTCGCTGGTCCAGATCGCCAAGCCCTTCGTGCAGGTGGAAAACCAGCTGACGCGCAAGCACCCCGGCTCCGGTCTCGGTCTCGCCATCGCCCAGTCGCTGGTGGCCTTGCATGGCGGCCAGATGACGATTGAGTCGGTGGAAGGGGCAGGCACGACCGTCACCATCTCGATGCCGCGCATCGCCGCGCCGACGGCGAGCGACGGCACCGCCGCCGTGGCGACCTCGCAAGCCGGCTCGGCCGTGG
>JAUVXG010000277.1 GCA_030603685.1 Pleomorphomonas sp. | reverse complement strand
TGCAGCTCGCGCATGCCCGGCGTGTCGAGCACGGCATAGCCTTCCGGCAGCACGTAGAGATGCCGGCCGGTGGTGGTGTGCCGCCCCCGGTCGTCGTCCTCGCGGATGCCGCCGGTCGCCGCCGTCGTCCGCCCCGACAGGGCGTTGACCAGCGTCGATTTGCCGACGCCGGACGAACCGAGGAAGGCGACGGTGCGCCCCGCCTTGCACCAGGGCGCCAGCTTTTCCCTCGGCTCGTCGCCCAGCGCGTCGAGCACCACGACCGGCACGGGCACCGGCGCGGCCGCCGATACCTCGGCCGCCGCCACCGCAAAGCCCTGCGGATCGTCGGTGAGGTCGGCCTTGGTCGCCACGATCACCGGTTCGACGCCGGCCTCGAAGGCCAGGGCGACGTAGCGCTCCAGCCGCGCGACGTTGAAGTCGCGATTGCACGAGGTGACGACGAAGACGGTGTCGACGTTGGCGGCGATCAGCTGTACCTCGCGGCCGGTGCCGGCCGCCCGTCGGCGAAACAGGCTCTTGCGCGTGAGGAGCCGGCTGGCGCCGGGGCGGGCGGCGTCATAGAGCAGCCAGTCGCCGACGGTGGCGTCGGCGCGGGGAGGCAAGGTCGTCCTGACGCTCACGCCCTCGACGCGGAGGCCGCTGCGCTCCACCGACATGACGCGGACCGGCGGCGTCCTCTCGAGATCGTCTATGCCAACCTGCTGGGCGAAGTGGCTGGTCCAGCCGAGCCGTTCAAGGCCGCTGGGAGGGTGTATGCGGGAACCGCCCGTGAGGGACGGCATGAAGCGGGAATAGTCCCGTGCCATTGCGGTAGGCTTTCCAAGGTTCGGCCGCGAGCGTGCGAAACGCCCCGGCGCGACAAAACAGAAGAGGAAATGCGCAAGTCTCCACGCGCCCGCGATCAATGCCGGGCGGCGTCAGGTGGATCGGACTTGCGAGGGGAGGACCTTTGGCCTCCCCGCCTTACCGGGGCATACAGCCTCCTTGCATCACGTATCTCAAATTACTGCCGGCCGCCTGAGATGTCAAAGATAGAGCCTTGTCTAGGCTGACGTCGGCAAACACGGTCCAAAAGACACCGCTACGTGAGGATGAAATCTGATATCACCGCAGCCTCTGAACAACACAAGAGGCTAACTGATGCGACACATCGTAGCCCTAATATATGTACTCCTTGCCGCCATCATGGGTGTTGGCCTTGCGCGTATCGCACAAGTGAACTGGGGCCTCTGGACCCGTACACTTTCAGATCCGCTTGTTTTGTCACTCCTAACCATACCCGTTCTATTTCTCATTGGCGCGGTGGCCTGTTACGCGTCGAGCAAGAAGCGATACGTCGTTTTGGCGCTTCCTTGGTTGTACCTACCCCTTTTGTTCCTGACGCTCGCTTCGGGCTACACGGGGGACTTCTAGCCCTTCTGGCGAAATCAGGTTCGCCGAGAGGTCCGATCTCCTTGTCGATATGCAAAATCCTTCCCTACCTTGCCGGAACGGCTTCAAGTCCGTTCTGGCAAACATCGCGCCACCACGCTTTCAGCAACAGCCGCTGTAGGCGAGTCACGAAGGCCGCCCTCAGCCGGCCAGCCGGGCCGGCGGCTCATCGCTTGCCATGTCGGCGAGCGCGCCTTCCTCGCCGGCCGAACGGGCCAGCGTTCTCACCACGTCTTCGAGACCGACCCGTCCGACGACGGCGCCATTGGCATCGGTGACGTCGGCGAAAGACAGCCTGGCCTCGACGAGCCGCAGCGCCGCGTCGGCGAGCGGCAGCGCCCCGGAGATCCGCAGGGCGGCCGGCGGACCCGACACGGACCTAGCCAGCGCGCCGACCTTGACGACGCGGCCGCGATTGACCTGCCGCACGAAGTCCTCGACGTAGGGCGTCGCCGGCGACAGAACGATGTCCTCGGGCCTGCCCTGCTGCACCAGTTCTCCATCCTGCATGATGGCGACGCGGTCGCCGATCCTGAGCGCCTCGTCGAGATCGTGGGTGATGAAGACGATGGTCTTCCTCACCTCTTCCTGCAGGTCGAGCAGGATGGTCTGCATGTCGACCCGGATCAGCGGATCGAGCGCCGAGAAGGCTTCGTCCATGAGGAGGATCGGCGCGTCGTTGGAGAGCGCCCGGGCAAGCCCGACCCGCTGCTGCATGCCGCCGGACAGCTGGCTCGGAGACTTGTCCTCGAAGCCCGTGAGACCGACGCGGTTGATCCAGTGCCGGGCCTCTTCCAGCTGCTCGGCCCGGGGAACGCCGCGGATTTCCAGGCCGAACACCACGTTGCCGAGCACCGTGCGGTGGGGCAGCAGGGCGAACTTCTGGAACACCATGGCTGTCGAGGCCCGGCGGAAGTTGCGCAGCGCCTTGGGCTTCAGCGCCCGGACGTCGGTGCCCTCGACGATTACCTCGCCGGCCGTCGGCTCGATCAGCCGGTTGATGTGCCGGATCAGCGTCGACTTGCCGGAACCGGACAGGCCCATGATCACCTGGACGTGCCCGGCCTCGATATCGAGCGACACGTTCTTGAGACCGAGCACGTGGTTGTGCTTTTCGAGAAGATCGGTCTTGCACATGCCGCCGTCCCGGACGGCCTCGATGTACCGCTCGGGATGCGGACCGAAGATCTTGTAGACGTTGCGGATCTCGATCGAAGTGCTGGACTCAAGCATGTTCGGCCTCGCGATGCTTCTGGAGCCGGCGGCCGAACGCCTGGCTGGTCCGGTCGAAGATGATGGCGATGCCGACGATGGCGAAGCCGTTGAACACGCCGAGGGTGAAATACTGGTTGGCGATGGCCTTCAGCACCGGCTGGCCGAGCCCCTGCACGCCGATCATCGAGGCGACGACCACCATGGACAGGGCGGCCATGATCGTCTGGTTGATGCCGGCCATGATGTTCGGCAGCGCCAGCGGCAGCTGCACCTTGCGCAGCTTCTGCCAGGTGGAGGCGCCGAAGGCGTCGGCCGCTTCCAGCACATCGGCATCGACGAGGCGAATGCCGAGGTTGGTGAGGCGGATGATGGGCGGCGCGGCATAGATCACCACGGCGATCAGGCCGGGCACCTTGCCGATGCCGAGCAGCATCACCACGGGAATGAGATAGACGAAGCTCGGCATGGTCTGCATCACGTCGAGCACCGGCAGCATCACGGCGCGCGCCCGGCCGGACCAGGCCATCAGGATGCCGAGCGGGATGCCGATCGCCACCGAGATCAGCGTCGCCACGACGATCATGGCGAGCGTGCGCATGGTGTCTTCCCACATGCCGAAATAGCCGATGACCAGAAGGGCGGTCGCCGCTCCCGCGACGAGGCGCCAACTGCGGCTGGCGAGATAGACGAGCCCGACGATCACCAGCAGCACCAAGGGCCACGGCGTGGTGACCAGCAAGCGCTCGACGAAGATCAGGAACGTCCTCAGCGGCAGGAAAAAGTCCTCGACGGTGGCACCGAACTCGCGCGTGAAGGCGCGGAAGCCACCGTCGATGGCTTTCTTGAGAGCTGTGAGTGTGTC
>JAUVXG010000089.1 GCA_030603685.1 Pleomorphomonas sp. | reverse complement strand
GAGCAGGTGCAGTGGGGCGAGGCGATCAAGGTCGTTCTGCCGACCTTCCGCGATGGCGGCACGCAGGTCAACATCTCGGGCGCTGCCGTCGCCAGGCATGCCCCCAACAAGGACGACGCCGTGAAGTTCCTGGAGTATCTCGTTTCTGACGAGGCGCAGGAAATCTATGCCAAGGCCAACTACGAGTATCCCGTGAAGGCCGGCGTGGCCGCCGACCCGATCGTCGCCTCCTTCGGCGAACTGGTTGTCGACAAGACGCCGCTGAGCGAGATCGTCAAGCATCGCAAGACGGCCAGCGAGCTGGTCGACAAGGTCGGCTTCGACAGCTGATCGGAGCGGGCGGGACGCATGTGCGTTCCGCCCTTCCCCCATGAGCAGCGCTCTTGCAGACACTTCCGTATCCGAGGCCATCCCGCGCCGTGCGTGGACGGGTTGGCATGTCGCGGCTGGACTGACGGCCTTTCTTGCCCTGCTGCCGGTGTTGACGCTCGGCGCCGAAGCGGCACGTGGCTCGGCCGGGCTATGGTCGCATCTCGCCGGCACGGTTCTGTTCTCGGCGCTAGCCGACACCATGACGCTGCTCGTCGGCGTTGGCCTGATCGCCGGCTGCCTGGGCGTGTCGCTCGCCTGGCTTGTCACGGCTTACGATTTTCCGGGTCGTCGTCTGCTCGAATGGTCGCTTCTGCTCCCACTGGCGGTGCCGACATACATCGTCGCCTACGCTTATCTCGACATCCTGCACCCGATCGGTGCGGTTCAGGGCGCGATCCGCTGGAGCCTCGGTTACGCCGGCCCGCGCGACTTCCGACTGCCCGATGTCCGCTCGCTCACCGGCTGTGTGCTGCTCTTGTCGCTGGTGCTCTATCCTTACGTCTACCTGACGACGCGGGCGATGTTTCTGACGCAGTCGGCCAATCTTTGCGATGCAGCGCGCACCCTCGGCATGCCGCGCCGCCAGTTGTTCTGGCGCGTCGCCTTGCCGCTCGCCCGCCCGGCCATAGCTGTCGGTGTCAGTCTGGCTCTGATGGAGGCGCTTAATGATGTTGGTGCCTCGGAGTTCCTGGGCGTCCGCACGCTGACGGTGTCGATCTACACGACCTGGATTACCCGAAGCGATCTTGCGGGAGCCGCGCAGATCGCGCTTCTGCTCCTCGTCATCGTCGTGGCCCTCGTCTCGTTCGAGCGTTGGGCGCGGCATCGGCAAGGCTATGCAGCGGGCGCACGTAGCCGGCCAATGGCACCCGTCGAGTATCGGGGCGTCCGAGGAGTTGGGCTTTTCGTGCTGGGCTCGCTGCCGGTGTGTTTCGGGTTTGCAATGCCCGCCGGTTACCTCGCTCTGGAGGCTTTCAAGCGTTGGCGATTTGCCGGTCTTTCACCGCGCCTTGTCGACGAAGCCCTGAACACCGTTCTCTACGCAGGCGGCGCGACAGTGTTGACCCTCATCGCCGGCGTGACGGCCGCATTTGCATTGCGCCTCTCGTCGGGACGTCTCCCTCCCCTGCTCTACCGCCTGTCGACGATCGGCTACGCCATGCCCGGCACGGTAGTCGCCATCGGTGTGCTTCTCGTTGTGGCCCCGCTCGACCGCTTCATCGACAGTACGTCGAAACACTGGTTCGGCATGTCCACCGGTCTGCTCTTCATCGGAGCGGGCACAGCGCTGGTCTATGCCTACGGCGTCCGATTCCTGGCCATCACGGCTGGCAGCGCCGACGCTGGTCTTGCCCGCGTGCCCCGGTCTCTCGATGATGCGGCCCGCACGCTCGGCTATACCGCTGGCGGTGCACTGCGTGCCGTGCATCTGCCACTGACACGCGCTTCGCTCTCCGCCGGAGCGCTCCTTGTCTTCGTCGACTGCGTCAAGGAGCTGCCAGCGACCTTGCTGTTGCGTCCGCTCAACTTCGAGACATTCGCCACGCACCTTTACGGCGAAGCTGCGCGCGGCACCTATGAAGAAGCCTCGATGGCCGCGCTGGCCATCGTCGCCGTCGGCATACTGCCCGTGGTCGTACTGTCGAGGATCGGGCGAAATCCGTAACCGCGAACGCCCGGAGCTGCGCTCAGATTGGAATTGCGGGAATGACGGTCGACGGGCGAACGATCTCCTCCTGAGCGGCAATCAGCAAGATCTCGCGGCTGCCGGCCTCGACGGTTCGGTTGAGCAGCCCGAACACCGACGATACCGAACGGGACAATGCCTCGGGCACCGAGAGCGTCGCCAGCCAGTGCACGTAGAACAACGCCGCGATGGCATCTCCTGCGCCATTGATCGACAGCGGCAATCGCCGCGAGCGGGCGAGCCACAAGTTGTTGCCGTCGGACGCCACGATGTCGAGCGCATCGTCCGGCGTGCTGTCGACGATCAGCGACGTGACCAGCGCCACCTTGGGACCGAGCGCGTGCAGGTTCGCAACCGATGCCTTCACCGCGTCCATGGTCGTCGACGGCCGACCGACCAGAAACTCCAGTTCGAAGTGGTTGGGAGTGACGAGGTCGGCCGCGGGCACCGCGCGGTCGCGAAAAAACTCGGGTACGCCCGGACGCACGAAAACGCCTCGCCCGACGTCGCCGATCACCGGATCGCAGGCGTAGGCCGCCTTGGGGTTGGCGTCTCGCACCAGCTTGACAGCCCTCAGGATCGAGTCGCCGATGCCAGGTGCACCGACATAGCCCGACAGGACGCCATCGCAGTTGCCCAGAACGCCGCGCTCGGAAATGCCGTCGACGCAATCGTCGATAAGCGAACTGTCGAATACCTGCCCTTTCCACGAACCGTATCCAGTGTGGTTGGAGAACTGGACGGTATGGATCGGCCAAACCTCATGTCCGAGGCGCTGCATGGCGAAAGCTGCCGATGCATTGCCGACATGGCCGTAGGCGACGTGGGACTGGATGGACAGAATGTTCATGGAGGTACTTCGAGAGGGACGACAGGAAACTGCGCCAAGCGAACAAGTGTCACTTCCGCAGCGAAACGACTCTCGCAACTGTCAGGCAACAAGCGAAGTCGCGCAAGTCGGTCGCAGTGGCTTGCCTGCCGGATAACTCACTTCAGACGGCTGCTATGGCGAAGCACGAGGCCGGCCGCGCCGAGGCAGTTATCGTTGTCGAGAAACTTGCCGGCCTTGAATACCGGATAGTGAGCCTCGTCAACGTCCTCGTGCTTGACGAAGGAGTGCTTCTCATAGCTGGCGCGCAAGGGCGCGAGCAACAGTTCGCCGGCACTGGCCAGGACCCCCGAAATGATGAACAGCGGCGGATTGATCATGGCGCCAGCCATGCTGAGTCCGCGACCTGCCGCCTCGCCGGCATCGGCAAGAAGACGCCGGAAGCCGGTTTCACCCTGGATGGCCCTTGAAACGATCTCGCTCACGGGCATCGAACGGCCAAGCCAATCGGTTGCCATTCTCGAGACGAAACCGGCGCCACAGTAAAGCTCGAGGCATCCCCGGTTGCCGCAGCGGCAAAGCGGGCCATGCGGATCGATGACGATATGGCCCATCTCGCCAGCCGAGCCGGAAGCGCCGACAAGCGGCTTTCCGTCGATGACGACGGCTCCGCTGACGGTTGGGTTCAGCTTCAGCAGGACAAAGTCGCTGCTCCCGGTGGCGGCCCCCCACATCATCTCGGCCAAGGCCGCACAGTTGCTTTCGCTGTCGGCGAAGATCGGCTTTTCCAACACCGGCTGGAAAGCCTCGCGGAAATCGATCCCTTGCCAACCGTGCAGGGCAGAGGAGCGCATGATGCGACCGTCGGGCGCCAACGGTGCCGAGAGGGCAAAGCCGATGCCGATCAGGCTGCCGTAGGCAAGACTGTGCTCCTTGTAGAGCGTATCGACGGCATGCTTGACGACGCGAGCCGCTTTCGTGGGCGAATACTCCCGCTCGACCGGCATGGCGAGGTCGGCCACCACATTGTGCGCCACATCCGCCACGATCACCCGGATCTCGTCCACGTCCAGCAAGGCGCCGACGCAAGTCCCGGCTTCCGGGTTGAGGGAGTGGGCGACGGCCGGCCGACCTGGACCCGGATTGCGCGTTTCCATCTCGACGACGAGATTTGACCGTTTCAGGTCGGCGAGAATGGTGGAGACGGTCGATCGGGCAAGGCCGGTATTGCGGGCGATCTGCGATGTGCTCACCGCGCCATGCCCGCTCAGGGCCCTCACCACCTTCACGACCGGCGAGTCCAGCTCGCGGCCGTAGAGCAGCCCCTCAAGTTCGCTGGTGAGCATGTTGGCCAATTTCGTCTCCGCCGAACTTAAGGGATACTGTTCGCCGATGCCTTAACGTTCTCTGCGACAAAACGGTAGTGGGACACCCTTCCTCCGTCAATGAGATAATCGGGGCGCTCCTGACACGAAAAATCTTATTCGGTCTCGAAATATCGCCGACTTCAATCACATAACGCCAAAATCGCCGTAAATGCCTTTCCAAATTGCAGACAATTATGTCGTAAATGACAAAATGATCCTTGACAGAGGGTAAAGGCGGGACATACTCCCGGTCAGTCGCGCTAGAAACGACTGGGAGGAAAATCATGACATTGACTTCTGCTGTCTCGCGCGCCGCGCTCGCTGGCGGCCTGCTGCTGGCCGGGACCTCGTTGTCCTCGGCCGAGGAATTGACGCTATGGACGCTGAACTTCAGCTCCGAAGCATCCAACGAAGCATTCAACAAGATCACCAGCGGCTTCGAGGCCGCCAATCCCGGCGTCAAGGTCACCATCGTTACCCGTGGCACCGACGATCACAAGACCGCCATCCGCGTGGCAGCCGGTACCGACAAGGGACCCGACATCTACTTCATGTGGGCCGGCCTCGGTCTGGGTGGAGAATATGTAAAGGCAGGCCTCAGCCTGCCTCTCGACAAGTACTACGCAGAATACAAGTGGGATGATGAGCTGGTTCCGGCTGCCGCTTCCTTCTCCCGCATCTACGAGGGCGGCCGGCATGGCGTGCCGTTCACCTTCAAGGGCGAGGCGCTCTACTACAACAAGGCGCTGTTCGAGAAGGCCGGCATTACCGGTACCCCTGCCAATTACGACGAGCTGGTCGCGGACGCCGAGAAGCTCAAGGCGGCCGGCATACCGGCAATCGCCTTCGGCGGCACCGTCAACTGGCACGTCATGCGCCTGATGGACGTGATCCTCGAAGCCAAGTGCGGCGCCGACAAGCATGACGCGCTCATGAACATGACGGTCGACTGGACCAAGGAAGCCTGCGCGACGGATTCGTTCGCCGAGTTGGACAAGTGGGCAAAGAACTACATCCTGTCGCCTTTCATGGGCATCGATCAGGCGCAGTCCTTCAACCTGTTCGTCGCCGGCCGGGCCGCGATGATGCTGGAAGGCGACTGGCTAGTGCAGCAGCTCGCCGAGGCCGGAAATCTTGACGATTACGATCTGTTCCCCTTCCCGACCGGAACCAATCGTCTCTATGGCTTCGCCGAGTACCACTATGTGAGTACGAAGAGCAAGAATCCGGACCTCGCCGCCAAGTTCCTCGACTACTTCAACTCGACCGAGGTCCAGCAAAGCGTGCTCGGCAAGTTCAGCACATCGTCCATCAACAAGCACGTTGTCTATGACAACCTCCGGCCGATGGACAAGAAGTGGCTCGACATCTTCAACACCTACGACAAGGTGTACATGAATGGCGATCAGGCCTTCCCGCTCGACGTGACGACGGAGTATTTCCGCGTCATCAACGAAGTGGCCAGTGGCAACATGGCGCCGGCCGACGCCGCTGCCGCCCTGCAGACCTTCATCGCCAACAAGGGCTGATCTCCCCCTGAAGCCCGACGCGGCCGGCTGCCCTTTCCGCTGCCGGCCGCATTTTTCGCCGCCCCAAGACTGGGAGGAGCCTCATGGCCTCGCGCGCCATTTGGTCCGACATACGCGTTCAGGCCGCACTCCTGTTGGGGCCGGCGCTCGTCATCTACGTCGTCTTTGCCGTCTTTCCGATGCTCGACGTGATCTGGTTGAGCTTCTTCAAGTGGAACGGCCTTGATCCGGTCAAGGTCTATGTCGGGACCGCCAACTACGTCGATGTGTTCACCAAGGATCCCGTCTTCTGGGTAGCCTTCCGGAATACGGTCATTTGGACCGCGCTGTCCGTGGCCATTCCGCCGATGATCGGGCTCGCCTTGGCGCTCGGCCTCAATCAGCCGATCTTCGGCCGCAATACGTTGCGTGCCGTCTACTACCTGCCGGTCATCATCGCGCCGATCGCCGTCGCGACCATGTGGCGCTGGATGTACGATCCCTTCTTCGGACTTTTCGGCCAGATTCTGACTTCGCTCGGTCTCCAGTCCTGGGTCATGGATTGGCTCGGCGACCGCGACATCGCCCTCTATTCGGCGTTCGGCGCCTATGTCTGGCAGTCCGTCGGCTTCTCGATGGTGCTGTTTCTTGCCGGCCTTCAGGGCGTCAACAAGTCGCTCGTCGAAGCGGCGCGTATCGATGGCGCAGGCCGATGGGCCATCTTCCGCTATGTGACCCTGCCGGCCCTGCGCACAACCCTCACCATCGTGCTCGTTCTTGCCATCATCTCGTCGCTCAAAGCATTCGACATCGTCTACGGCCTTACCGGCGGCGGCCCCGCCCAATCGACGCAGATGCTGGCGCTCTGGGCGTTCACCCAGTCGATGCAGATTTTCGACTTCGGCCGCGGCAGCGCCATATCCGTCGTGCTCCTGGGCGTCACGCTCGCCATCGTCATCCCCTACATGCGCTGGACGCAGAAGCGCGAGGAGGCCTCGGAATGACATCCTCCGCCCCCCTGCCCGCCCTTCAAACCGAAACCGGACGACCGCCGCGCGACTGGGTGCTGATCGGCCTTTGGATCTCGCTCTTCGTCGTCGCGGTGATCTGGATCGCTCCGTTCGTCTTCATTGTCTTCACCTCGCTGAAGTCGACGACGCAGGTGATGACGACAAGCGCCTTCTCGCCTCCGGTCGATCCGCAGTTCGGCAATTATGCCTCGGCCTGGGCGCGCGGACGGTTCGAGACGACCTTCGTCAACTCGGCCGTCATCGCGGCGATCAAGGTGCCGCTTGGACTGTTCATCTCGGCCATGGCCGCCTACGCGCTGGCCAAGATACCGATGCGCTTCGGTCGGTTGACCTTGTTGCTGATCCTGTTTGGAACTATGATCCCGTTCCAGGTGATGCTGGCGCCGATCTTCACGCTGGTGAACGGCTTCGGGCTGATCGACACCTATCCCGGGGTCATCCTGCCTTACCTCGCCTTCGGCATCCCCTATCAGGTGTTCATTCTGCACGGTTTCTTCCGAAGCATACCGCACGAACTCAGCGAGGCGGCGCGTATCGACGGCGCTTCTCACTTCGTGACGTTCCAGCGCGTGTTTCTACCGGTGTCCCTGCCGGTGCTGGCGGCTCTGTTCATCCTCGATTTCGTCGCCACCTGGAACGAGTTCGCCATGGCGCTCGTCCTGCTGCAGGATCGGGAAATGTGGACATTGCCGCTCGGCCTGTCCGCCTTCCAGGGGCAGTTTTCGCGCGACTACGGCCAGCTCAACGCGGCGATCGTCATGACCGTGCTGCCTGCCACCATCGTCTACCTAATCTTCCAGCGCTATTTCGTGTCCGGCCTGACGTCCGGCGCCGTCAAGGGCTGAAGCCTCAACCGGGAAAACAAGAGTATGTCCAAGCAGAGCGTGTCCAAGTGGGATCTCTTTGAGGCCAGTTTTAGCGGCCCCGACTCCGGAAATCCCTACCTCGACGTCAGTTTCGAGGCGTTTTTCAAGCAGAACAGCCGCGTTGTCCGTGTGCCCGGTTTCTACGATGGCGCCGGCACCTACAAGGTTCGTTTCATGCCCGACAACGAAGGCGAATGGACCTACACGACCATTTCCAACGTTACCGAACTCGACGGGCAGACCGATGCCTTTAGCGTCAAGGCACCGGCGGCCGGCTGCCACGGCCCCGTCCACGTCGCCAACCAGTTTCATTTCGCCTACGCCGACGGCACGCCTTATCTACCGTTCGGCACGACGAGCTACGCCTGGACGCACCAGCCGCTGGATTTGCAGGCCGCAACGCTGAAGACGCTAGCTGCCACGCGGTTCAACAAGATGCGCATGGCCGTCTTCCCTAAGGATTACCCCTGCAACGTCAACGAGCCCCTGTTCGATATCTTCGAGCGTGACGACGAAGGAGAGCTCGACTTCGACCGCCCGAACCCGCTGGCCTTCCGTCATTTCGAAACGCAGGTGGCAGCGCTTCGCGATCTCAGCATCGAGGCCGACGTCATCATCTTCCACCCCTATGATCGTTGGGGATACTGCGAGATGTCTGCGGAGCAGGATTACCGCTTCGTCGCCTACCTGACTGCACGCCTTGCCGCCTTCCGCAATGTCTGGTGGTCGCTCGCCAACGAATACGACTTCCTGCTCAACTCGAAACCGATGGCACAGTGGGATCGCTATTTCCAGATCATCGAGGAGAACGATCCCTACCGGCACCTCAAGTCGATCCACAATGGCGACGTCAAGGCCAACTACGATCATCGCAAACCCTGGGTCAGCCACGTCTGCATCCAGAACTGGGACGTCAAGCGCACCCAGGAATGGCGCGATGCCTACGGCAAGCCGGTGGTTAACGACGAGCCGGAGTACGAGGGCAACATTCTCCTCTCCTGGGGCAACATTTCGGCCGAGGAACTCGTCCACCGCTACTGGATCACGCTGTTGCGCGGGGGGTATGCCGGCCACGGCGAGACCTTCATGCACCCCGATGATATCCTGTGGTGGGCCAAGGGCGGCGTGCTGCACGGCGAGGCCTGGAAACGGATCGGCTTCCTGCGCGACCTCCTGGAGCAGGACGTGAAGAAAGGCCTGACGCCTCTCGCCCCCTCTGACAACTGGCCCTGGAGCCGTGTCTCCGGCGCCAGCGATGGCGATGTGGTCTACATCTATCTAGGCGAGCATCAGCCGGTGATCTGGGCGCCGGGCCTGCCGACCGAGCCCGGCGACTATGATGTGGACGTGATCGACACGTGGAACATGACGGTCAGCCCGGCCAAGCTTATCGATGCGCCGGCCAACCATCCCACCCGGCATGGCGCACAAACGCGGTCGAGACGGCCGGACGCGGTGTTTGCCGTCGAGCTGCCTGGCAAGCCGCATCTCGCCATTCGCGTTCGTCGACGCCGTTGAGGAGAGAGCAAATGGCCAGCGTAACGATCAGCAACGTTCGCAAGAACTATGGCGCCGTCTCCGTCATCCACGGCGTCGACATCGACATCCGTCACGGTGAGTTCGTCGTGCTGGTCGGCCCGTCGGGTTGCGGCAAGTCGACGCTCCTGCGCATGATCGCCGGTCTGGAGAACATCTCCGCCGGCACCATCGCCATCGACGACAGGGTGGTGAACCATCTGGAGCCCAAGGACAGGGACATCGCCATGGTGTTCCAGAACTATGCGCTCTACCCGCAAATGACCGTCGCCCAGAACATGAGCTTCGCGCTGGAGCTTGCAAAGGTGGATAAGGCGACGATCCGCCAGAAGGTGGATGCCGCCGCTGCCATCCTCGGCCTGGAACCGCTCCTCGACCGCAAGCCCGCCCAACTGTCCGGCGGACAGCGCCAGCGCGTCGCCATGGGGCGGGCCATCGTCCGAAATCCCAAGGTTTTCCTGTTCGACGAGCCGCTCAGCAATCTCGACGCCAAGCTGCGCGTCGCCATGCGCGCCGAGATCAAGGGGCTGCACCAGCGGCTGGGTACGACGGTCGTCTACGTCACCCACGACCAGATCGAGGCCATGACCATGGCCGACAGGATCGTGGTGTTGAACGCCGGCCGCGTCGAACAGGTCGGCACGCCCCCCGAACTCTACGACCGTCCGGTCAACCGCTTCGTTGCCGGGTTCATCGGATCGCCGGCCATGAACTTCCTTCGCGGCACGCTTCAGGCTGGCCAAGCCGGTCTGAAGGTTGCCTCGGGTGCCGTCATGGCCGTCGGGGCCTATCCGGCGGAGTTCGCGGGACGTGAAGTGGAGCTCGGCATCCGTCCGGAGCATATCCAGGTGGTCGAAACCGCAGGCCTCGATGCGCGCGTCGAGGTTGTCGAGCCGACCGGCTCGGAGACGCATGTCGTGGTCGACACCGGCGGAGAGAAACTGGTCGCCCTCATCCGCCGCCGAATGCCCATATCGGTGGGCGACGGGCTTTCCATAGCATACGAAGACGGACAAGCGCACCTTTTCGACGCCGAAAGCGGCCAACGGCTCGACGTCGAACATGGCGCTCGTTGAGTATCGTCGATTTGTCTTTCGAAGGTCACCGGTCGACTGTCAAAACCAAGGCGCCGGAAACGCTTGTTTCCAGCGCCTGGAAGTCGATAACCCACGCCAGCTCGAATGACCGATCCTGGCGCGAAGAACGCGTCGGAGAATCGCGCGAGACTGTCGGGCCGTTCTCAGTGCAGATCGCTGATCACGGCCTCGGCATTCGGAGCCATGATGGACGTGTCGAGCCCGGCCTTCTCCATTTCGTCGATCACCGCGGCAAGCGCGAGGTCGAGGCAGTAGGATGTGAACTCGGCATTCAGGGTCTTGGACGTCTGGCGAGCGTAAATGATCAGTCGCGCAAGGGCGGCAAACTCTTCTGTGTCGGCCAGGATGGCCTTGTCGGTGGTTCTGTCCAGCATCTCGATCCCCTTCCATGCCCGCAACTCTGCGACAACGGAACGGACCTAACCAAGTCAGCCGTGACAGCGCCGTTACAGACGAGAAACACGGGGCCTACCTCTGGGTAGCAAGCATGCCGAAATAGGACGTATGCGAGAAGTCCAACCCTGGCGTTTCAACCGCACGCTGGCCATCCGCCAAGTCCACCGCCTTCACGAGCGCCGCCGCGTCGAGTGCCTTCTGGTCGACACGAAGCGTCCGAACCAGATCGCCGATCCGCGCGCGCTCGTCCGGAGAAAGCGATGCGCCCGAGAGGATCGTCTTCCATGTGCGCTCCTTGTAGAAGATCGCCGACGCCACCTCGATCAGAGCGCGGGCCTGGCGATCATCGATCAGGTCGGTGCGATGCAGATGATGGAGCGTGGCCCTCACGTTGACCAAGGGTTCCGACAATGGCGCATAGCCAAGCTCTCGTGGTGCATGCAAAAGAGCAACCTCGGCATCATCCTCCACATCGCCGGCGGCGTAGGCCTCGTAGATGGCCCCGATGCCCGTCATCCCGAAGGTGGCACACTCGGCGGCTCGCAGCGCTCCGATGCTCGCCGCGCCAAAAATGCGTACGCCAAGGGACAGGCCGTGAAGGATCTCCTTGTGCCAGACCGCCGCCGTCGTTTCAAAGTAGCCGTCAACAAGACCTATGACGTCGGCCCCCTCCTCCACGGCCCGGCGGATATCGCCCTTCGCTGCCGGCGAGCGCAGTTCGATGCCAGAAGGGATGGGCACGCTCATCCCGTGAAGCGATGGCCCGGCAAATATCAGCTTCATCGGAACACCAGCAGACGCGAGAGCGCCCTTGCCCCAAACCGGCGTTGTCGTCTCCCTTCGGGGTGTTCCAGTCCCGACACGATCACCTTCACCACCGCAAAGCGATCCTCCCCGGGATTCATCCGGACCGCGATAACGCGGCCGATCCCCCGCTCCCTAAGTCTGTCCAGCAGGCGTGACAGCATCGTCTCGACCCCGTCACCGGGAGAGCCCAAGTCTTCGGGGGGCGGGCTTTTGGGGCGCAAGCTGAACTTGCGCCGAAGAAACTCCGATGCGTCCCCTTCGTAAACGTCGTCCTCGACGTCGTCGCGCGTCCCCGTGATCAGCGTCAGTCGCGACTGGACCGCCTCGGTCATGGCGCGGAGCGCGGCGCGATAAGCGATCGGATGCGTCCCGCTTCCCATCGTCACGTCGATGTAGCGGAGCGAGCGACGCTCCGACGCCTCGGCCGGAGACATGAGGGCGGATATGGTCGGTACGCCCAAATCGCTTGTCATGTCGAAGAGCTGCAGCCGGAATCCGGCGCGCTCGATCCGGTCCGCCAGCGCGCTCGCAACGGGGTCTCCGAGATCGGCGCATGAGAAACAGGTTTCAGCTTGCTGTTCCATGCGCCCCAGGGACCATAGAGTGTCGGCATCTCGCTCGATGCGTTCGAGCAAGCCGTGAAAGATCGCTTCTCTTTCGGTGTTTCCGGATGCCAGTCCGTCGGATGATTGCCAGAAGTGGGAGGGACGGGTGAAATCGAGCAGGACCGCTTCGAACGGAACCCACACGACCCCGCCATCCATCAGGTCTTGACCCGCGACCCAATCCAACCGGCAGGCGCGATCCATCGGCTGATGGCCGATAGCGACGAGGTCGTCGAGCGGATCACAGCTTTCACCCGCGCGCAAAATCTCGTCTGCCGATGCCGACCGAACCGGCAAGTGCGGTCGTTCAGCGCAGGCCCGTTCGAGCGCCTCCATGACGGCCGATGCCTTGGCGTCGATGTCGGCTATGCCCTTGCCTTGATGAACCGAAAGTGCACGAGCATTCGGGCGCATGGCGTTCCACACCGGAATGCCGATGCGGTCCAGCCCGGTCACCTTGGCGATGCGCGTGACGCCGTGCTCCGCGAGAGCCGGCATCACGCGCGCCAAAGTCTCCTCCGGACGGCACATGCGGTCCGAGTAGGTATGTCCACTGGATGTCACTTACGTCGGACCGCAGATGCAGTTAACCGTTGAGGCGGCCCGAATAGGCGCTGAGGCGGCCGGAGAAGGCTTCGCCGTTGCCGGCAAACGCTTCATCACCGCTGTCGAGCGCCACGGCGAGATCGACGCCGGCAACCAGTTTTGCGCCCTTGTCGCGGGCGGTCTTGGAAAAATCGAACGGTTCCTTCGCGGTATCCGGAAGGGCGGACACCGTCCCATTCTCGAAATCGACAAGCCAATATCCGGACTCACCGGAGATCCCCAGAACTGCCAACTTAGCCATGTTCGTCTCTCCTCAAAAACGGGCGTCACCTGAAGCCCGATCTGCGCAGGCCGTCTCGAAACATGTCCATCTTCCATTTCTCGCGGATGGGCACGTTCGTCAGCCAGTCATCGACCGTAAAGTCGGGGTAAATCGCAAGTGTGCGGCGCATTTCCCGCTTGGCGTTGCGTTGGTCGCCGAGCATCGCATAGGCCGCCGCCGCCAGCCGTCCCGCCTTCGCTTGATCGGCCATGCGACCGATGCAGGCGATGGCCTCGCCAAATTCTTCCAGGAAGAAATTCGCGCCTGCCGCCGTCCACCAGTAGAGATCCGGGCACAGCGGGTTGAGCTCGATCGCCCGCTTGATCTTGTCGAGGGCAAGGATCGGATCGGCCGCGTGCACGAGCGTGTCGGCGTGGTCGGCCATCAGGTCGGCGTGCGACGGGGCGCGGCTTTCCGCCTCCATGAAGGCTTCCATGCTTTCGAAGAACTGCCCCTGATAAAGCTTGGCGACGCCGAGCTGATGGTAGCCGCCGGCATCGTCGGCGCCGATCCGGATCGCGTCCCGCGCATGGGCTTCCGCCGACCGCAGCAGCTCTCGGTCGCCTCGTGCCGTCAGGAGCCACTCGAGATGTTCGGTGCGCGCCAGTCCGGCGATGGCGGAGGCATATTCCGACGCATCGTGAAGGGCGGCTCGGAAGAACTTCCTGGCGCGGCGAATGCCCGGCAGGTCGGCAACGGAGAGGCTGTGCTGGCCGAGAAGAAAGTTCTGATAGGCGGTCGGCTTCGATACGGTATGAATCCGGGCCAGTTCTTTCCTTTCGATCGACCCGGCTGTCTCCAGCACGATGCGCGCAACCAGCTCGTCGTAAGTGCTCGGAAAATGGTCCGGATGGCCGCGAAATTTCTCCGACCAGAGTACTTCGTCGCCTGCGACATGGACGAGCGTGGCGTAGAGTGACGTCTCGCCGTTCCGCTCCTGAAGGCGCGTCTCCAGAACGTAGGAAACATCGTACTGTCTCAGGAGGTCGACCTCTTCCGACGCCATCATGGCGATCCGCCGCGCCGTGTAAGGCGCGACGATCGCGATGGTGCGGATACGGCAGAGGCCGATCGTGACGTCTTCGATCAGGCCGGACACGAGAGCCCAGTTGCGCTGATCGTCGGGCCTCCTCGGAGGCAGCAGCAGCAGGCGTGGCAGGTGCGGTCGCGACGTCGTCGGATCCGGATGGCGTGGTTCCTCCTGCTCCACGGTTGGCCCCACGGCAATGGCGGCCACCCTTTTCTCCTCGTCATTGAAAAGCAGGCGAGCGAAACGAAGCATGTCTTCCGACGGCTGGGTGTTGAGCTCGGACCAGAGTTGCTGGCGGTAGCGGTCGTAAATGAGGCGAGCCTGCGACAACCTCCGATCCTTGGCATAGACCCGCATCAGAACCTGATGGGCGATATCGCTATAGGGATCGAGTTCGATGAGCCGAGCAGCAGCCGCCTTGATCGACGCGCCGTTCTGGCCCGACAGCGTGGACGCTGCGTCTTCCAGTGCTGAGGCGAACTCGCCGAGCCAGAAATCACGCCGCTCGAGAAGCCAGAGTTGGCCTGTTTCCGAGGGGATGTCGACGTCGGCGAGGAACTGTCCCGACATGCTCCGCAGAAACGTGTCGAGGCGTATGACAGGGTCCTGAAGATGCCTCGTCTGCATGTCCTCGAAATCGAACCGGACGCTGCCCCTGCAGAGGGCGATGTCGGCGGATTCGATTTCGAGAAACGTTGCCCCCATTTCGCGCTGACGAGTCCTGACCCGTGAGAGAAGCTGGCGAAGATTGCCAAGCGCCTTTGCTCCGCCATCCTCGTCTTCTCCCCACAGGAAAGACGCCAGCTCGGCTCGGGAAACCCGCCCGGACGGCCGGAATCCCAGGAACACGATTGCAATGAGCCCCTTGTCGGGGAAACCGACGGGCTGGCCGTCGGGCCCGATCAACCGCATCTCGCCGAAGGTCTTCAGTCCGAAGGACACGCGGTCCCTCCCCCTTGGTGTGAAAGCAACTTGAGACTCAATGCGAGCGAATTCCTCTGATGTCCATATCGGAGGCCCGGTCCAGGAGTGACTCATCGCAGTCGTCGGCGAGCAACTTCACGAGCTCGATGATCGAGCGTCGGACTTTTGTACTTCTGATGCGAACGAACGCTCTGTTGAGGGCTACGCCATCCTGTGTCAGCAGCGAAGCGTCCGCGGCGTCCGACAACGGGTCGCTCTCCAGGGGAGTGTGGTCGGCGATGTTCTCGAAGAAAAAGCCTACCGGGACCTCGAAGACGTTGGCGATCGTCTGGAGGCGGGACGCACTGATCCGGCTCATCCCCTTTTCATATTTCTGTACCTGCTGAAATGTGACGCCCAATTGCTCCGCCAGCCTGCCCTGGCTCATCCCGACAAGAAACCGGCGCATCCTGACACGCGCACCGACGTGAATGTCGATCGGATTGGGCGACTTGACTGTCATCGGAGCCTCCAGCTTGGCGATGGTCGACGGATAGCGTAGCGATCAAGGGAGCTTGGGAAGGTTGGCAGCAGAAGCCACACCACGAATTAGTGTATTTCATGACGCACACAAAATAAAGTAGCGAGAACGCACCGATACTCAATGTCATGGCCGGCTTGCGATTTGTACCGAGGCAGAAAAGGAGGCAGGGACCCAAATTTAGCTTTCCCAACCGGCCAATTGTCTGAATCCCTTCATTGCCCCGGCGTGGCGGAATGGACTACTATGACTGAACTTGAGCAAGCGGGCGCAAGAATCCCGCCGCCATAGGGATGAAGCGAAGAGGAGGCCTGGTACGAAATGACCGGGGCCGATTGCGTATTGGGCGTGGACCTGGGCACGTCGTCGGTGAAGGCCGTGCTTGTCGACCGGGACGGTCGTATTCTCGGCCAGGGCCGGGCAGAGTACGGTTTCGTCAGTCTTCACAGCCTGTGGGCCGAACAATCGTCGGAGGTCTGGCTGCATGCCTTCACGGAGGCCGTGCGGGAGACGCTCCTGCGCGCGGGTGTCGTTGCCCAGAACGTGAAGGGCATGGCGGTGTCGGCCATCGGCGGTGGCACCGGCATACCGGTCGACGTCGGCATGCAGCCGATCCGCCCTTGTCTGCTCTGGCTCGATCGCCGCGCCAAGATCGAAAGCGAACGCGTTCGCCAGATAATCAGCGAGGAAGACCTCTACGCCATCACCGGCAACGGCGCCGATTCCTATTTCGGCTTCACCAAGATCCTGTGGATCAAGAACCACGAACCCGAAGTCTGGTCTCGCATCAACTACTTCCTGCCGCCTAACGCCGACATCATCTACCGCCTCACCGGCGAAATTGCCGTCGACCACTCTCAGGCCTGCAACATCGGAGGGGTGTACGACCTCGGCAAACGGGCATGGTCCGAGGAGATGGCCGACATCCTCGACATCCCCCCATACTTCTTTCCGGAACGGCTCGTGGGCTCGCAGGAAGTCGTCGGGCGGCTGCACAAGGCGGGCGCCCGCATGCTGGGCCTCACCGAAGGACTACCGGTCTGTGCCGGCGGCGTCGATGCAGCAGTTGCCACGCTTCGGGCCGGTGTCGTGCATGAAGGCCAGCACGCGGCCATGTTGAGTTCGTCGACCTGTTGGGGCTTCATCCACTCCAGCGCCGATCGCTTCCCCGGCCTCGTCTCGATGCCCTACGTGATCGACAGCGAGACGCTCACCTACTCCTATGGCGGCTCGGCGACATCGGGGTCGGTCGTCCAGTGGTTCCGCGACAATTTTGCCGACAACGAACGTTTGGTGGAATCGCTCACCAGCGGTGGCAAGCGACGGATCTCTGCCTTCGACCTTCTGGACGAGCATGCTTCGACCATCCAGCCGGGATCCAACGGCCTGATGGTGCTGCCATATTTCATGGGCGAGCGCAGCCCGATCTGGGATGTCGATGCACGTGGCACCATCACCGGGCTGACCCTCAACCACACCAAGTCGCACCTCTACCGCGCCATGCTCGAAAGCGTCGCCTACGCGCTCAAGAACAACATCGACTATGGCAGCGCCGCCTTCCACGGACTTGAGGATCAGCTGACCGTTGTCGGCGACGTCTCGAAATCCGACCTGTGGGTGGAGATCATCACCAACGTCACCGGCCGGCCGGTGCGAGTCCTGCCCAACAGCGGCAAGGCCGCCTATGGCGCAGCGGTGATCGCCGCCTACGGGATCGGTATGATCGACCGAGAGCAGATGGCGGACTGGCTGAGTGTCCAGCCGGCAAGGGTCCTGACCCCCGATGCGGACGCGAACGCCGTCTACGAGCGCAGCTACGAGAACTTCAAGCGCCTTTACGAACACATGAAGTCCTATTTCCCGACGGCCACCGAGACCTGACGACGCCTCAGGCGGCGGCAAAGCCTTCGAGCGGAAACTCGTACTCTTGTGCCTCCTGCGACTTGTGGCGGAACTCGCTGGGTGTGACGCCGACGACCTGTCGGAACAGCCGATTGTAGTTGGACACGTTGTTGAAGCCCACGAGGTAGCAGATCTCCTGGATGGAGCGGGAGGTCGAGAACAGGTACTCGCAGGACTTGTTGATTCGTGTCTTGATGACGTAGCGGCGAAAACCGATGCCCGTGCACTCGATGAACCAGCGCGAGAACATCTTGTAGCTCATGCCGACGAGCTCGGCCGCCTCCTCCATCGAGACGTCTTCCTCGATGTGCTCGCGAATATAGTCGACGACCTTGTTGAACCGCCGGAGTGAGGCGGTGCGCATGTCGATGAAATAGCGTGACGTACCGAGCACCGTCTTGCGGCGACACTGTTTCAACTGGTCGATGATGCGCATGAAGGAGATCAGGCGCTCCAGCGGTTCCTGCGCATCGATGGTATTCATCAAGCCGTAGACCGTCCGCTGCGTTTCGCCGCCGTACTCGACGCCGAACACCGCCTCATCGAAGGCGGAACGGAGCAGGCGCAACTCCGTGAGCACGTTGGCGCTGGCCTCGATCCACTCCTTTCGGAACTGCAGTATGAGGTCGCGCTCCGGGACCATCGCTCCGCTGCGCGCATCGCTGACGAAGTTGTGCGGCGTGTAGGGACCGATCAGAAACAGGCTCCCGGGCCGAAAGTTCAGAACGTTGTCACCGATGAACAGCTTGCCGCTGGTCCTGACGATCTGGTGCAGTTCGTACTCGGGGTGAAAGTGCCACTTGTCGCTGTCGTTCGGCCATCCGCAGCGTTCGAAGCGGAAGGAGTTTCCGAGGTTGTTGTCGTTCACAACCAGCGACGGCTTCATCTCGGGCATGATCGGTCCTTCATCCGCTGATCGGTCGCGTCTCCGCCGTCGATGATCGGGAGCCGGCGGCACCGCTGTCAAGCAGGCCCGGCGTACCTCTTGTTTCACTCAGACCAAAGGCTAATCGGCAGGCCAAATTCCGTAGATGACTCAAGGGATGGGTAGAAAAAGTACAAGACAAATCAGGAAAATCGTCTAGGGGTCGCCACGTCCTTCGGCTAGAACGAATCCGCCGAAAGGCAATAATTACGGAGGAGACGTTATGAATATCCATGCAAAAGCGGCGCTTCTCGCCGCTTCGGCGACGCTTGTTCTGTCGGCAGGCGCAGCTCTCGCCAAGGACGCTCCCAAGATCGGTGTTTCCTTTCAGGAAATGAACAACCCATACTTCATCGTTATGAACGAGGAAGTCACGGCCTTCGCCAAGCTGCTCGGCGACAATACTGAAGTTTACGTCGCTGACGCTCGTCATGACGTTTCCAAGCAGCTCAGCGACATCGAGGACATGGTCTCCAAGGGTGTCAACATCCTGGTGGTGAACCCGACTGACTCCGAGGGCGTGCGCAGTGCCGTTGAAGCCGCCAAGGAAAAGGGCGTGACGGTGGTGTCCGTGGACGCGCAGGCTGCCGGTGTCGACTCCTTCGTCGGCTCCAAGAACTATGACGCCGGCGTGCTCGCCTGCGACGCGATGGTCAAGGAAATCGGCGGCAAGGGTGAAGTCGCCATTCTCGACGGCATCGCCGTTGTGCCGATCCTGGAGCGTGTGCGTGGCTGCAAGGACGCCCTCGCCAAGGCGCCGGACGTCAAGCTGGTCGACATCCAGAATGGCCGCCAGGAGCGCGACATTTCCGTCGGCGTGGCCGAGAACATGATGCAGTCGCATCCTGACCTGAAGGGTATCTTCTCGGTCAATGACGGCGGCGCCATGGGTGTTCTCGCCGCCATCGAAGGCTCGGGCAAGGATGTGGT